>NZ_CP104174.1:6417115-6722692 GCF_025200925.1 Bradyrhizobium sp. CB1015
GGATGTCGAGAAGGAGCTGCAGCGCATCGGGCACAGGCTATCGCCGCTGGAGATCGTCGTCGTCAACACCAGCGCCGGCGCTAAATTCGGCAAGGCCGACTACGTCAATTCCGGCTGCGGCATGGGCTATGAGGCCACCATGTACCTGCTCGAGCGCGGCGTGCGGCTGACCGGCACCGACGGCTGGAGCTGGGATGCGCCTTTCGTCTACACCGCGAAGAAATATGCCGAAACGAAAGATGCCGGCCTGATCTGGGAGGGCCACAAGGCGGGGCGGCATATCGGCTATTGCCATCTCGAGAAGCTGCACAACCTCGACCAGCTGCCTTCGACCGGATTCACGATCTCGTGCTTTCCGGTGAAGATCGAGCGGGCGTCCGCAGGCTGGACCCGCGCGGTCGCCATCATCGACAATTAGGCCCGAGGCGTCACTCGCCGTCGAGGCCGCTCTCGGCAAGCTCGCGCAGCGCGTCGGTATCCAGGACGACGATGGCGCCGTGCTCGAGGCGAACCCAGTTGCGGCCGGCCCAGGCGCGCAATTGCTTGTTGATGCTCTCGCGCGTCATCCCGACCATCTCGCTGATCTCCTGCTGCGTGATGGCGAGCGTGCCGCTGCCGGAATCGAGCTTGCGTTCTTCGGTGAGACCGAGCAGCGCGCTGGCAAGCCGGCCCGGCAGATTTTGCAGGATCACCTGCTCGACCTGCTGACTGGTCCAGCGCAGACGCGCGCACAGCAGCTCGATGAATTTCATTGCCAGCGCCGGCTGGCTCTTCACGAATGGCAGGAAGTCCCGGCGATCGATGACGTAGAGTTCGCAGTTGGTGTTGGCGGTCGCATCCGCTGACCTGGGCGCGCCGTCGAGCACGGCGATCTCGCCAAAGATTTCTCCCGGGCCGATCAGATTGAGGATGGCATTCCGTCCGTCAGGCGATGAGGAGGAAATCTTGACCGTCCCCGCGATCACCGCGAAGAGATTGTTGCCGGGATCGCCCTTGGCGGCGATCGTCGCGCCACGCTTGACGGTGGTGTGCTTGGCGTAGCGGCAGAGTTGATCGAGCGCTTCCGGCTCCAGATCCGCGAAGATCGGGTGCTTGCGCAGGACCGATAGTTTGTTGCCCGTCTGTTGTCGGGGATCGCCGGTCTTGTCCTGAGGCACGCCGCGGGGCTCCTAAGACTACGAGGCACTGAGTTCCTGCGTAGTCAACGTTACCAGGCATTTCAACCGGAAAGCACGCGCGCGATTTGAGGCAAATGCCACGAAAAGGCCGGTAACGTCGGAAGTCAGCAGCCGAAGGCTGCGGCGATGCGTCTCCGTCGACGCAGAGTTGCGGATTACGCAAGCCGCGATTGCGTCGAGGCGCGCTAGCGCCCGCCTGGGCGAGCATCGGCCCTGGCGCTTTGGACTCGGAACTAGACCTGAAGAAGCTTCAGTGCTCCGGATCAAGCCGGCCCGCGCTGGTTTGCCGATCAGCCCAAGCCAGGACTGCGGCGAACACGACAAAGATCGCGACCACGATAACGGTCACCAGCAACGCGTCAGCAGGCATCATCCCCTCCCGGATTTGTCTCCGGCATTATTTTGCGGGGAATGGGCCGCCGTCATTGATCGGGATCAAATTGCCGAGAGCGTCGCGGAGATGGTCAGGCTGCGGCCATGGCCTCGACGCGGGCCCGATCGAGCAGGCTGATGCCGCCGTGAATGATCTCGATCACGCCGAGACGCTCCAGCTTGGTGAAGGTGCGGCTGACGGTCTCGATGGTCAGGCCGAGATAATCGGCAATGTCCTGGCGGCTCATCGGAAGCGCGACCATGTCGGACGGACCCTTGAGCGCGACCAGCCGCTCACGCCAGCCGAGCAGAAAGGTCGCGACCTTCTCGTCGGCCGAGCGGCGGCCGAGCAGGACCATATGGTCGCGAGCCTGGCTCAACTCGCGAATGGCCAGCTCGTTGATGCGCCGGAGCAATTGCGGCCGGTCTTCGATGAAACGGCCGAAAGGCCCTTTTGGGAATTGGCACACGTTCACCACGCCGATCGCGTCGGCCGAAAAATTGTGCCGGCCGGACAGATTCATCCCCAGGAAATCACCTGGCAAGGCAAAGCCGACGATTTGCCGCCGGCCGTCGGGCAGCAGCTTGTACAGCCGCATCACGCCTTCGAGGACGTTGTAGAACGAGGTCGTGATGTCCTCCTCGGAAAACACGGTCTCGCCCGGATCAAAATGGACGCGGCGGCCGAGATGCTCGAACTCCCGGAGTTCGGCTGCATCGAGCGACGAGCAGACCGCCGCTCCGCGCACGGCACAATCGTCGCAAAAATGCCCGTTCAGCTCACTCGTGACCACGGAAGGCTTCATCCATCGCTCCAGCCCAGCGCGGCTGATCCCAGCAGGCTGAGTCCACCACACCTTGGTATTTTACTGCATTGTTACAAAGCCACTTGACCCAGATCAATTATGGTCGGGATAGCCGCCCTACTCTGATAGCTTAGTAGCCGTGAGCATTGGCTTAGGCTGGATGAGACTGCCTTCCATGCTGCAATTGCTGCTACGCCAGACCCTGATCGCGGCTTTCCTGGCCACCCCGGCGCTCGCCGACTCCAAGGCCTCTCTGCGCGGAAAGGCCTATGCCAAGGCGAATTGCTCGCGCTGTCATGCCATCGACCGGCGCTCGAAGAGCTCTCTTGAGGGCGCTCCGCCGTTCCGCACCCTGCACAAGCGCTACCCGGTCGAGACGCTAGGGGAGGCCCTGGCCGAGGGCATCAATACCGGCCATGCCGACATGCCTGCCTTCGAGCTCAATCCGGAACAGATCCACGATCTGCTGTCGTATCTGAAGACGCTGGAACGATAGCCACCGCTACACGGCCTGCACCGTCCAGCCGACCAGCTCCTTGGCGATCCGACCGAAGGCCGTATTGAACGCCGCAACCGCCGCCGCCGGCTCGATCTTGTCGAGCTTTTCGGTAGCCTCCACCAGGCGCGAGGCAATCACCTTGCCCGCCTTGTCGACGATCCGCGCCGACAGCGCGATCTCGGCCTGCGGCTCGCCCTCGGTTGCGATACGGAAGCGCCTGACGTCGATCAGCAACTGATAGCCGGCCTGGCCAACATCGGTCGCGCGCAGCGGCGCGTGCGCGATGTCGTAGTTCTCAAAACTGTCGATCAGCCGCGCCTGCAACAATTTTGGAATGCTGTCGGCCCACAGAAATTCGGCGAAGCCCGGATAGTCCTTGACCGGCGAGAACAGCATGCGCTGCGTCTGCAACATCGCGACCGCAGTCGGCTCAGGGATCGCCAACGGCTCGGACAATGTCTTGCCGGCCGGCCCGAGCTTGTCGGGCGCGCGGAGATCGTAGGTGACCTTCTGCGCGGGCGAGCCGCCGCCGGTCATCTTCTCGAGCCCAGCGACGATGCTGTCGAGCTTGCCGGTGTTGCGCGCGAGCCCGTCGGAGAAGGTCTTGAAATTGGCAATGGTGTCCTTCAGCGGGCCGGAATTGTCCTGAAGCACCGTGTCGACCCGCCGCAGCGCATCCCGCGCCGCCTGCGTCATGCTCTGGCCGGCGCCGGCCTCGGCGATCAAGGTCGGCAGCTCGCCGGATTTGGCGACGATCACGCCGCCCTCCAACGTCACCACGGGAACGCCGGTCAGGCCCTGGAATTCGAGCCCGACCTTGGTGTCGGCACGCACCGGCGTCGCAGTCGCAACGGAGATCGTGGCATTGACGAAGCGCGGGTTATCAGGCGCGAGTCCGAGCTGGGTGACCTCTCCGACCCGAATGCCGTTGAACAGCACGCCGGCGCCGACCAGGAGGCCAGGCACCGGCCCCTGGAATTGCACGTGGTAGTTCGTGCGCGGCCCGATGCCGCCGGTGTTGTTCAGCCAATAGACGAAGCCGAACACCGCGACGATCGCGGCCAGCACGAAACTGCCGATCAGCACATAGGGAGCGCGGGTTTCCATCTCTCATCTCATCTCGTGTTGCAGCATCTGCGAGCGCTTGCCGTGGAAATAAGCGCGCACCCAGGGATGCTCGGATTGCAGCAATTCGCGCATCGGGCCGATCGCCACGATCTTGCCGTCGGCGAGCGCCGCGACGCGGTCGCAGACCGTGGTCAGGCTCGCAAGGTCATGGGTCACCATGAAGACAGTGAGTTCCAGGGTCTTTTGCAGCGTCTTGATCAGCGCGTCGAACTCGCCGGCGGCGATCGGGTCGAGGCCCGAGGTCGGCTCGTCCAGGAACAGGATCGGCGGGTCGAGCGCGAGCGCGCGCGCCAGCGCCACGCGCTTGGTCATGCCGCCGGACAGCTCCGCCGGATATTTGTCGGCGTCCTCGGCACGCAGGCCGACCATTTCGAGCTTGGCGATCGCGATCTCGTCCATCAGCTCCTGCGACAGGACGAGATTTTCACGCAAGGGAAACTGGACGTTCTGGCGCACCGTCAGCGAGGAGAACAGCGCGCCCTGCTGGAACAGGATGCCCCAGGCCATCGCCGCGCCCCGGCCGTGGCCGCCGGCGGGCTGTCCCATGACCTCGATAGTCCCGCTACGGCGCGGGATAAGGCCGATGATGGTCCGCATCAAGACCGACTTGCCGCCGCCCGAGGCCCCCACCAGCCCGAGGATCTCGCCGCGACGGACGTCGAGCGACAGATGGTCGAGCACGGTTTGGCGGCCGAAGCCGACCACGAGATCGCGGACGCGGATCGCGAACTGATCTTGCGATTCCTCCATCGTCACATTCCGATCGAAGCAAAGAAGACCGCGAACAGGCCGTCGAGCACGATCACCAGGAAGATCGATTTCACCACCGACGTCGTGGTCTGCCGCCCCAGCGACTCCGCGCTGCCCTTGACGCGCAATCCCTCGCTGCAGGCCACGATTCCAATCACCAGCGCCATGAACGGCGCCTTCAGAATGCCCACCTCGAAATGCGCGACGGAAATGGCCTCGTGCAGCCGCGCAATGTAGATCGCCGGCCCCATGTCGCCATAGAACTGCGCGACCAGCCCGCCGCCATAGAGCGCGGCGATCGATCCGATGAAGGTGAGGATGGGCAGCGCAATCACCAGGGCCGCGACGCGCGGCAGGATCAGGACGTCGACGGGATCGAGCCCCATGGTCGAGAGTGCGTCGATCTCCTCCCGCATCTTCATCGAGCCGAGCTCGGCGGTGTAGGCGCTGCCGGACCGACCCGCGACCATGATGGCGACGATCAGCACGCCGAGCTCACGCAACACCAGGATCCCGACCATGTCGACCGTATACGACTCCGCGCCGAATCTGCGGAAATGGAAGAAGCCCTGCTGCGCGATGATGGCGCCGATCAGGAAGGTGATCAGTGTGACGATGGGGATCGCCTGCCATCCGATGCGGTAGAGCTGATACACCAGAGAGGTCAGGCGCAGCGAACGTGGCCGGCGCAGCACGCCGATGATGGCCACGAACAAGGCGCCGAGCATCTGGAGGAAGATCGTGATGTCTTCCCGCGCCCCGACCGTGGACATGCCGAGCTCGCCCAGCCGCGCCAGAACCGGATTGGGCGCAGCGCTTGGAGCCGGTGTGTGGCGGTTGACCTGTCGCACCTCGTCCATCAGCCCGCTGAAATGATCGGCGACGCCGACGAACTCGGCCGACCTGCCTGATGATGCGGCCCTGCGCGACAGCTTCTCCAGGACCCAGGCGCCGAGCGTATCGAGCGCGCTGATCCCCGACATGTCCAGCGTTACGGCGCGCGAGCGATCGACGTCGGACCCGACGGACCGCGACAGCGTCTCGAGCGTCACCACGTTCGCGGCGGTCCAAGGCCCCTCGGGGCGCAATTTCAGCACGTCGCCGGACGGCGTCGCGTGCAGCAGCGGTTTGTGGTTCACGCCTTCCACCTCATCGGGACAATTGGTCCCCATTCAGCCGGCACTTCTAGGCCAGCATGTGGCGGCCGGATTGACCTGTCTCAAGACCCCGAACGGGCTCCGCCTCTTGACGCAAATCAAGCGAGATCGCGCGGGCGGGTCTTAGGCTCATTTGGATGCAATGAGGATAGCAATCCATGTTCGACAGTGACAGGATGAACGAGGAATTGCGGGCGCTGAAGGTCGATGTCACGCGCTTGTTGAGCACCGCCGGCGAGGAGATGTTCGAAAGCTCGAAAGCTCGCACCGAAGCGCTCGCCGATCAGATCAGGGCCGCGCTCGCCGAGCTCGGTGAGACCGTCGAACAAGAGGGGGAGCAGCTCCAGGGCCTCGTTGCGGAGCGCCCGATCACCTCGCTCGCCTCCGCCTTCGCGCTGGGCGTGGTTGTCGGCTTCATGCTGAGGAGACACTAGGTGAATACCGAGAATGTCGTCAAACATCTGCGCGTGTTGTGGCGCACCGACAGGATCATCGCGGACATCAGGCTGCGCCATTTGCTCATCGGCCTCGGCCTGCGCGCCTTCGCGGCGCTGATCGCCGCGTTCGGGCTCCTGATGCTGGAGCTGTCGGCCTATTTCGCGCTGGTGCAGATCTGGAGCGCAATTGCCGCGGCCGCCATTCTCGGCGCCGTCAATTTCGTCATCGCGGCCGCTCTCTTCCTGATCGCCGGCCGCGCTCCGTCGGGGCGTGACATCGAGCTCGCCAACGAAATTCATGACACATCCATCGAAGCCCTCCAGCTCGAGGCACGAGCGCTCCAGGCCCAGGTGTCAGGCGCGGTGCACCATCCGCTCAGCACGATCGTGCCGGTACTGGTGCCGCTGATCGCGATCATCATCAAGAATCTGCGGACGAAGGCCAGGACGTCCAACGATGCAAGTTCGGCCGAGGCGCAATCGTAGCTGACCCGTTCAGAGCTTCAGCCTGACGTCGCAGATTTCAGGCTCGGCCGGGTCCGGCTTGACCTCGAAGCCGAGCTGCCGGCACATGTCGAGCATCACGGTGTTCTCCTGCAACACGTCGCCCGATATGGTCTTCAAGCCCTCCGACCGCGCGTAGTCGATGATCAGCTGCATGAGGGCCCAGCCGAGCCCCCTGCCCTTGAGGTCGGACCGCAGCAGGATCGCGTATTCGCCGGTCTCGTAGATCGAGTCGGAATGGAGCCGGACCACGCCGACCATTTCGCCGGTGGCCTCCTCGAATGCGATGAAGGCCATCGCGCGCGCATAGTCAAGCTGGGTCAGGCGCGCGATGAACTCGTGGGTGAACTCCTTCATCGGGGCGAAGAAGCGCAGGCGAAGGTCGTGTGCCGTGACGTGACGCAGGAATTCGTGGATGGTCGGCTCGTCCTCGGGGCGCATGGGCCGCACGAAGATGCGCCAGTCGTCCTTGAGCTTGAGGCGGCGCTCCCATTGCGACGGATAGGCGCGAACGGCGAAATTGGCCGGGCCGGAGCCGGCGAACTTCCGCTGCGGCGGCCCGACCGCGACGCGGGCATCCACCGCGGTCACGCCGGTTTCGTCCGCCAGCAGCGGGTTGATGTCGAATTCGCGGATCTCGGGAATGTCGGCCGCCATCTGCGCCAGCTTGACCAGCACCATGGCGACGGCGTCCTGCTTGACCGCCGGCACGTCACGATAGGCCTTCAGCAGCCGCGACACACGCGTGCGGTCGATCAGATCACGGGCCAGTTGCAGGTCGAGCGGCGGCAGCGCCAGCGCCTTGTCGTTGATGATCTCCACCGCCGTGCCGCCGCGGCCGAAAACGACCACCGTGCCGAAGGTTGGATCGTCGGCGAGACCCAGGATCAGCTCGCGCGCCTTCGCCTTGACCACCATGGCCTGGACGATGACGCCGCCGATGCGGGCCTCGGGCCGCAGCTTTCTGGCTCGCGCAAGAATGTCCGAGGCCGACACACGCACGGCCTCCGGCGTCGTCAGATTGAGCACGACGCCGCCGACATCGGATTTGTGGGTGATGTCCCGCGACATGATCTTCAGCACGACGGTCTCGCCTTGCGCGAAGATGTCCGTTGCATAGGTCACTGCCTGTTCGACATCGGCTGCCGCATAGGTCGGCACCATCGCGATATCGTAGGCTTCGAGCAGGTGCTTGATCTCGACAGGCTCGAGCCACTGGCGGCCGTCCGCGATCGCGGCGGTGACGATCTCTCTCGCCCCCCTGGCATCCGGAACGAACGTATCGGGCATCGCGGGAGGCACCTGACTCAGCTCCTCCACCACTTCGCGGTGCCGAACAAGATGCATGAAGCCGCGCACGGCGTCGTCCTCGGTCGGATAGTTCGGCACGCCGGCGCTGGAGAGTGCCTGGATGATGTGCTGATCGGCGCCGACCCAGGCCGCCAGCACGGGCTTCGCCCATCGGCGGTGCTGCTCGCGATACTTAGCCACGAGCTCCGTCACGGTCTTGGCGATCTCGGCGGCCGATGCGATCGCCGTCTGCACGTTGAGGACGAGGACTGCGTCGTTGTCGCGGTCGGCCAGCAGCTCCTCCAGCGCCGCCGCGTAGCGCGGGGCGTCGGCGTCGCCCACGATGTCGACGGGGTTTGCACCCGACCAGGTCGGCGGCAGCGCCGCATCGAGCTTCTGGCTCGCATCAGTCGAGATGGTCGCCGGAATACCTCCGAGCTCGACCAATCGATCGACCGCGAGGACGCCGATGCCGCCACCATTGGTCAGGATGGCGAGACGCTTTCCTGTCGGCGATTCGACGCGGCCGAGTGTCTCGGCGCAATCGAACAGCTCGCGCAGATCGGACACCCGTAGCACACCCGCGCGGCGGAACGCGGCATCATAGACGGCGTCGGCACCGGCGAGCGCCCCGGTATGCGTGGCGGCGGCCTTCGCACCCTGCGCCATGCGGCCGGACTTCACCACCACGACCGGCTTCACGCGCGCGGCCGCGCGCGCCGCCGACATGAACTTGCGCGCGTCCATGATCGCCTCGATGTAGAGCAGGATCGCGCGGGTCTTGTGATCCATCGCGAAATGATCGAGCAGATCGGCAATGTCGACGTCGATCTGATCGCCGATCGAGACGATGCCGGAGAAGCCGACGCCGCGCTGCGCGGCCCAGTCCACCATGCCGGCGGCAATGGCGCCCGATTGCGAGATCAGCGCGAGGTTGCCGGCCCTCGGCATGTGCGCGGCGAAACTGGCATTCAGGCTGACGCCCGGCATCATGATGCCAAGACAGTTCGGCCCGATCAGCCGCATGCCGTGTTTGCGCGCGGCAGCGCTGGTCGCCTCATGCAGCGATCCCGGTCCTTGGCCGAGCCCGGCCGAGACGATCAGCGCACCCGCGGACCCGCGGCGCCCGGCCTGGTCGACGATCCCTGGTATCTCGCCCGCGGGCGCGGTGACGACGACGAGCTCGGGCACGAAGTCCAGCCTGTCCAGGCTCTTCACCGCCGCGATGCCGCCGATCTCGGCATGACGTGGATTGACGAGGCCAAACCGTCCCTTGAATGCCGCCTTGCCAATGTTCTCCAGGACCGCGCGTCCCACGGACGCCGGACGCGCGCTCGCGCCGACGAGCGCGACCGAGCGCGGCGACAGCAGGTTGTTCAGACGATAAGTCGACATGAAAACAAATGCGCCGCCTCGGCGGCGGTTCCGATGATTGAGGATCAGGCTGAAAGAAGAAGCCTAGCGCGAGATCATAACCCAGCACGGTGGCTGGCCAATGACGGTCTTTGTCACACCGCCCCACACGATCTCGTTCAGGCGCGAATGATGATAGGCGCCCATCACGATGGCATGGATGTCATGGGAATTCGCCCAGCTTCCCAGTACTTTGCCGGTCGAGCTGCCGCCCCCCTTCGTGGTTTCGAAGGAGGCAAAGACGCCGTGTTCCCGCAAATAGTCGACGAGTGCCGTTCCGGATTGGACAACCGCCTCAGTCTTGTCCTCAGCCACGGTCAGCACACGAACCGAGGTGGCAGCCTGAAGAATGGGCAACGCATCGCCGACCGCACGCGCGGCCCGCGCAGAATGATCCCAGGCAATCACGACATTCTCGAACTCGGGCCGGAGCTCGTCGGCGCGATGTTCGGGACAGAGCAGGAGCGGCCGTCCGGATTCGAACAACAAGGCTTCGACGATGGCCTCCGTTCGACTGTCGTGCGGCTTCACGGGAACCAGCGCGAGGTCGCTGAAGCGAGCATGCTCGGCCAGGATCGCTCCGATCTGATCCGCGGGCACCTTGCCCGACCGGCTCTGGACGCGGATGTTGGCGCGGGAAGCCGCGTTGGTGAAGGCGTTCAGCAGCTGCTGCGTGTCGCTGGCCTCGAGGCTGGCCTGCGCGGAAGCGCGATCGTCAGGCAGCATCACCTTCGGCCGCTCGAAAACATCTTCCTCGAGCGCGAGCGCGGTGATCCTGGCGCCGAGATCGGCGGCCACAGAAACGCATTTCTCGATCGCAACCAGGGCTGGCCCGCGCGGCTGGCCGACAAGGGGAAGAAACACATCCTTGATGGGCATCGGAATTCTCCTAAGCCACCATAATAGGCCGGCTGTCGTCGAGACCCTTGATCCTCGTCAAGACCAGGGGAAACTCCGTCCGAACACCCGGGAACAGGCGTTGACTGACGTCAAGGACTGGCCACTCGGTCGTTCTATGGATTAACTCAGTCGGAGCGGTTCGCCCCGGAGACAGAGATGCGTGCGATGGTGTTGCCAGCCCCACGAGCGCGGCTCCAGATGGATGAGCGGCCTGACCCGTTGCCGGGCGAGGGTCAGATCCGGGTGAAGATCAGCGCCTGCGGTGTATGCCGGACCGATCTTCATCTCGTCGATGCCGAGCTGCCCGGCATCCGCTATCCGATCGTGCCTGGCCACGAGATCGTCGGCCGGGTCGACCTCATCGGTCCGAATGTGACGACACATGCGCCTGGTGACCGCGTCGGCATTCCCTGGCTCGGCTTCACCTGCGGAAAATGCCGGTTCTGCCGGGAGGGCATGGAGAACCTCTGCGACGCGCCGCTGTTCACCGGCTACACGCGCGACGGCGGCTACGCGACCCACACCATCGCCGACGCACGTTACGCTTTTCCGCTCGGTGAGGCCGGCAGCGACGTGGAGATTGCGCCTCTGCTGTGCGCGGGGTTGATCGGCTGGCGCTCGCTGGTGCTGGCCGGTCCCGCGGAGAGACTCGGCCTCTATGGCTTCGGGGCCGCCGGCCACATCATCGCGCAAGTCGCGGTTTGGCAGGGACGCTCCGTCCATGCATTCACGCGGACAGGCGATGCCGCTGCACAAGACCTTGCACGTCGCCTAGGCGCTGTCTGGGTGGGGCCATCGGACCAGATGCCCGACGAGCCGCTCGACGCCGCGATCATCTACGCACCAGCCGGCGAGCTGGTCCCGGCGGCGTTGCGCGCCGTGCGCAAAGGCGGTCGCGTCGTCTGCGCCGGCATCCACATGAGCGACATTCCAAGCTTTCCGTATGATTTGCTGTGGCAGGAGCGGCAGCTGGTCTCGGTCGCCAACCTGACCCGCCAGGACGGCCTCGATTTTCTCAAGGTCGCGCCGCAAGCCGGAGTGCGCACCGAGACGACGGCGTTTCCGCTCGATCAGGCCAACGAGGTCCTGACCATGCTGCGGAATGGCCAGATTCTCGGCGCGGCCGTGCTGACGCCCTGATGGTGCTTCCCATGTCCGCTTCGATGAAGGATGACACGGCAGCTCAGGAGCGCATCTTTCGGATGCTGACCGACCATCCCGGCGTGGCGCGCATCGACACGCATGCTGCCTCGGTGTTCCTGGACGCAAAGCGCGCGCTGAAGATCAAGCGCGCCGTCCGGTTTCCCTTCCTCGACTATTCGACGCTCGAGAAGCGCAAGGCGGCTTGCGAGGAGGAGATCCGGATCAACCGGCCGCTAGCGCCGCAGATCTATCATGGCGTCGTTGCGATCACGGAAGAGCCGGATGGATCGGTGAAGGTCGACGGCGCCGGCCGGCCGATCGAATATGCGGTCGACATGTCGCGCTTCGACGAAAGCAGGACGCTGGATCGTCTGGCCAAGGCCGGCCCGCTGGACGCGAAGCTTGCCTCGGCCGCCGCCGACGCAATCGCGGCTTCGCACGTGGCGGCGACGCGCGCCGACGGAAAGGCGTGGGTCTCCTCCATCCCGGCCCTGATCGACGGCAACACGAATGGTCTGCGGGCCGGCGGACATTTCAGCGCCGACGAGATCGAGCAACTCGGCAAGGCCTCGCACACGGCCTATCTGCGTATTCGTCCCCTGCTCGCAGAGCGCGGCCGCCGGGGCTTCGTGCGCCGCTGCCATGGCGATCTGCATCTGGCAAACATTGTTCTGATCGATGATCGACCCGTGCTGTTCGATGCGATCGAGTTCGACGCGCAGATGGCGACGGTCGACGTGCTTTACGATCTCGCATTCACGCTGATGGACCTGTTGCAGCACCATCAGCCGAGCGCGGCAAACATGGTGCTGAACCGCTATCTCGCCGCGACCCCGGCCGACAATCTCGACGCGCTCTCGACCCTACCGCTGTTCATGTCGATCCGGGCGGCGATCCGCGCCCAGGTTAGCTTGGCGCGGCTCAAGCGGCCGCATTCCGACGGTCCCGGCATTCTCGACCAGGCGCGACGCTATTTCGAGCTCGCGGGCATGCTGATCCGTCCTCCTGCGCCGCGTCTGATTGCGGTGGGCGGACTGTCCGGCACGGGAAAGACCGCCTTGGCGCACGCGCTCGCGCCGGTCGTGGCACCGGAGCCGGGCGCCGTCGTGCTGCGTAGCGATCTCGTCCGCAAGCAGATGTTCGGGGTCGAAGACACCCACCGCCTGCCGCCTTCCGGCTATACGCCGGAGGTCACGGCCCGCGTCTACGACACGCTGGTCCAGCATGCCCGGCGGGTGCTGGCGCAGGGCCATTCGGCGATCATCGACGGCGTATTCGCTCGCGAGGACGAACGCGACGCGATCGCCGCGCTGGCGCGCGAGCGCAACGTGGCGTTGAACGGGCTGTTCCTGGTCGCGGACCTCGCGACCCGGCGGGCGCGCATCGGCAACCGCCGGGGAGACGCATCGGACGCCACGCCGGAGGTTGCCGCGCTGCAAGAGCACTATAATATCGGCCATGTCGGCTGGGCGACCATCGATGCATCCGGGACACAGGAGCAGACGCTTCAGAACTGCCGGAACGTCATCGCTGAGGGGCAAACAAGGCAATCAGACTGATGCGGGCAAGGAAGACGCGACCCACCACGCGCTCGACGGCGACCACGCATGCCAAGCCGGCGACGCGGCGCAACGCGCTGCCCGCCCGCCTCAGCCCCGGCATGGCCTGCGACACGGCCTTCCGGATCATCGCCCGCCGTCACCTCGACGCGGTGATGGCCCAGCACGACGGCACCTGCCGCGGCGATCCCGATGCGCTGCACCAGATCCGGATCGCACTGACGCATCTGCGGACTGCCATCCGCTTCTTCTCGCCGATGGTCGACGATGCGCTGCGGCCGGATGTCTGGGCCGAACTGAAATGGCTGAACGGTCAGCTCGGCATGGTGCGGGACCTCGACGTGGCAATCGAGCGGATCGTCGCAGAAAGTGGCGCCGAGCTCGCCGTGGTGGCCGAGCTTCAGCGCTGGGACGAGAAGCGCGCGGAGAGTCACCGGCTGCTGGCGCGCGCGCTGCAATCGGCGCGGTGTCGCCGCCTGGTCGAGCAAACCTCAACGTGGATCGAAAGCGGCCCCTGGTCGACCCGCCGCAGCAAGGAAGCCATCCGGCTGCGCCGCCGCACCCTCGCCGACCATGCGACGGAGCGGCTGACCGAGTGGGAGACAACGCTGCTCAAGAAGGCCCGGAAGCTCAAGAGGCTCGATGTCGAGAAACGTCACAAGCTGCGGCTCCTTAACAAGCGGATGACCTATTCGGTCGAGTCGCTTGCGGATCTGTTCGACGATGGCGCGGCGGGGAAACAGAAGTCCATCCTCAAGCAATTGCGCAAGGCACAACGGTCGCTCGGGCAATTGAACGACGACGCTCGGGGACAGGCGTTGGCGACGTCATTGAATGGCGCCGGCCTCGTAGCCAGTAATCGATTCCTCGATCGCAAGCGGGAAAAGAAGCTGTTGCGGAAGGCCTCGGCGGCCTACCGCAAATTGGACAAGGCCAAACCGTTCCGCTCCTCGGATCTCGCGCCGGGTTCGGAGTCGGAGGCTTAGGTGTGGACGTAGTCCCCCGGCGCATCGGGCAGGCCAAGGGCGCCGCCAAGTCCGATCCGCGGGGGATCGCAGGGCGCACCGGAGCGCGCTGCCAGCCAATTGGTCCATTCCGGCCACCACGAGCCCTCGACGCGCGGAGCCAGCTTCAGCCATTCGTCCGCACCGACATAGGGCGCGTCAGCAGCCTTGGTCAGGACCTGATAGAAGTGGCCCTCCTCCTGCGGAGGCGCGACGACGCCGGCATTGTGACCGCCGCTGGTCAACAGGAACGTCACGTCGGCATCGACCTGATAGTGGATCTTGTAGACGGATCGCCATGGCGCCACGTGATCGGCGAGCGTGCCGACCACGAACATCGGGGTGTGAATGTCCGATAGCGAGACACTCCTGCATTCGACCCGATAGCGACCTTCCGCCAGATCGTTGTTCAGGAATAGCTTGCGCAGATACTCCGAGTGCATGCGAAAAGGCAGCCGCGTGGCGTCGGCATTCCAGGCCATCAGGTCGTTCGGTGGCGAGCCGTCGCCCATCAGATAGTCACGCGAGAGCCGCGACCAGATCAGCTCGTTGGAGCGCAGCAGCTGGAACGCGCCCGCCATCTGTGTCGTATCGAGGTAGCCGCGCTGCCACATCATGTCTTCGAGGAAGGCAACCTGGCTCTCGTTGATGAACAGCGTCAATTCGCCGGCTTCGGTGAAATCGGTTTGTGCGGCGAGAAGCGTGACGGTGCCGAAACGGTTGTCGCCGTCCCGCCCCATGGCCGCCGCGGCGATCGACAGCAACGTCCCGCCAAGACAATAGCCGAGCGCATGGATCTTCCGACCCGGCACGATCTGGCCGATCATGTCCAGTGCCGCCATCACGCCCAGCTTGCGGTAGTCGTCGAAGGCAACATCCCGATCGTTCGCGTCCGGATTGCGCCAGGAGATCGCGAAGACGGTGAAGCCCTGAGCGGTCAGGTATTTGACCAGGGAATTCTGCGGCGACAGATCGAGGATGTAGTACTTCATGATCCAGGCCGGCACGATCAGAATCGGCTCCGGCCGCACCTGCGCAGTCGTCGGATGGTACTGAATCAGCTCGATCAGGCTGTTGCGGTAGACCACCTTGCCGGGCGAAGCCGCCACCGTCTTGCCGACGACGAACTGATCCTCGCCCGCCGGCTTCGAGCCGGAGAGCAGGCGCATCAGGTCGCTGCACCAGTTTTGCCAGCCGAAGACGAAATTCTCGCCGCCGCTCTGGAACGCTTTTTCCAGCACCTGCGGATTGGTGGCCGCGAAGTTCGAGGGCGCCAGCATGTCGAGCATCTGGCGCATCGAGAACTCGACGATGGCTTCATTTGCGTGGGACACGCCGCGTATGCCGGTCGTGGCATCGTGCCACCAACGTTCGGTGAGCAGAAACGCCTGCGCAAGCAGATTGAACGGCGCGGCTTCCCATTGCCGGTCCTTGAAGCGGCGATCCCGCTCCTGCGGCCGAATGACGGACCACGGCTCCCGCGATGTCGAGTGCGCGGCAGCTTCCAGGAAGCGGCCGGAATCGCGGAAGATGCTGCGGGAGAGCTCCATCTGGTGCTGAGGCGCCGCCGCAAGATGCGCACCCCAATCGAGCCAGGCGAGCGACAAGGCCACAGGCGAGATTCCGCCCGTGAACCGTGCCAGCATGGCGTGAAACGCGCGATCGAGCGGATAAGAATCCGCTGCTTGCGGGCAAGTGCAGTCGGCCGGCGTCCCTGCGACCCTTCCGGCAATCTCGGCAGCGAGCCCGGCGGCGGGAGCTTGCAGCGGCGCTTCGGCCCGTTGAAAAATCTTCACGACGCTCATGGCTGATTGTTCCCGCGGGCTTCTGTTCTACGCCCGCGGCAGGATATGGCGGCGCCTCCGCCGCGCGTTGAGCTGCATCAAATCGCTGCGCGGATCACAATCGGTCAATCAGGGCGAGCTTTGTCCGCTTGACCTGGGTCAAACCACACCCCGGGGGATCGACTAGGTTTGCGCATTGAAGTTGACATGCCAGCGGAGTTGTCCATGCGCGCCCACCAGATCATGACCCGGTCGGTCATCTCGGTCACCCCCGACACCAGCATCGTCGAGGCGGCCAACATCATGCTGAAGCGACATGTCAGCGGCCTCACCGTGGTCGACGATACCGGCAAGCTGATCGGCGTGGTGTCGGAGGGAGATTTCATCCGCCGCAGCGAAATCGGCACCGGGCGCAAGCGCGGGCGATGGCTGCGGTTCATCCTGGGTCCGGGCAAATCCGCCAGCGACTTCGTCCACGAGCACGGACGCAAGGTCTCGGAAGTCATGACCGACTCGCCCGTGACCATCACCGAGGATACCGCGCTCGCAGAGATCGTCGATCTCATGGAGCGGAACAACGTCAAGCGGCTGCCCGTCGTGCGTGGCGACAAGGTCGTCGGGATCGTATCCCGCGCCAACCTGTTGCAGGCGGTGGCGGGGCTCGCCCGCGACGTGCCGGACCCGACGGCCGATGACGACCACATTCGCAGCCGCATCATCGAGACCATGGAGAGGAACGACTGGTGCCCGTTCGGGCTGAACGTCATCGTGCGCGACGGTATCGTTCATCTCAGCGGCGTCATCACCGAAGAGCGCGCACGGCAGGCCGCGGTCGTCGCCGCGGAGAACGTCGAGGGCGTGAAGAAGGTGCACGATCATCTGTGCTGGGTCGACGCCGTGTCCGGTGTCTATCTCAACTCGCCCGAAGACGACGAGCTCGCCAAAGCGAGCTAACCAAGGCGAGCCGATCGCGGCAGGGTTCAGCTCGGAATGACGGCGGTGGCTTCGATCTCGACGCGCGCCGCCTTCTCGACGAGGCGGACGACCTGAACCAGGGCCATCGCAGGATAGTGCGCTCCGAAGACGTCGCGGTAGACCTTGCCGAGCTCCTTCAGATTGGCCAGGTACTCGTCCATGTCGACGACGTACCAGGTCAGCCGCACGAGGTGCTCGGGCCGGGCACCGGCCTCGGCCAGGATCGCGGCGATGTTGTCGAGAGTCTGGCGCACCTGCGCGACGAAGCCGTCCGCGAGACGCTCCTCGGCGTCCCAGCCGATCACCCCGCCGGTGACGACGATGCGTCCCTCGGCAGCGATGCCGTTGGCATAGCCCTTCGGCAGCGGCCAGCCCGACGGCTGCAGGATCTGCGCCTTGATGCGCGTTCCATCCTCGGCTGCGGTCGGCAGCACCGCCAGTTGCGGGCTTTTCGGCGTCGTCACTGACAATTCTCTATCCTTCTCTCATTCCGCGGCGACGCCTGAGGACGTCACTGCAGCCTGCGCCAGCTGCCGCAGGGCAAAGCGCTTCAGCTTGCCGGTTTCGGTCTTCGGCAATTGCGCGACGAACTCGATGGCCCGCGGATATTTGTACGGCGCGATCTCGCGTTTGACATGCTCCTGCAACTCGGCCACCAGCTGAGCGTCAGGCGTCACGCCGGGCGCGGCAATGACGTAAGCCTTCACGATCATGCCGCGCGCTTCGTCAGGCGCACCGACCACACCGCACTCGGCAACCGCCGGATGCGTGAGCAGCGCCGCTTCGACATCAGTTCCTGCGATGTTGTAGCCGGCTGACACGATCATGTCGTCCGAGCGCGACTGGTACCAGAAATAGCCGTCGCTATCCATCAAATAGGTGTCGCCGGTGATGTTCCAGCCGTTCTGGACGTATTTCCGCTGCCGCTCGTCGGCCAGATAGCGGCAGCCGGTCGGCCCGCGCACGGCGAGACGGCCCATCGTTCCGGGCGGCACGTCGCGGCCCTCATCATCGACGATCTTGGCCTCATAGCCCGGCACGGGCTTGCCGGTTGCGCCGGGGCGGATCTCGTCCTCGGTCGCGCTGATGAAGATGTGCAGCATCTCGGTCGAGCCGATGCCGTCCATCAGCTTGATGCCGGTCGCCTTGAGCCAGGCATCGAATGTCGGCTTGGGAAGGGTCTCGCCCGCGGAGACGCATTTGCGGAGCGAAGAAATATCGCGGCCTGTGAGCTTGCCGAGCATGGCGCGGTATGCGGTCGGCGCCGTGAAGCAGACCGTGGTCTTGTACTGCTCGATCGCATTCAGAATGTCGTCCGGCGTCGTCTTCTCCAGCACGACGAAGGAGGCGCCGATATGCATCGGAAACAGCACGCCGCCGAAGCCGAAGGTGAAGGCGAGCGGCGCTGAGCCGATAAAGCGATCGTTTTGCTCGGCCCGCAGAATGTTGCGCGCGTATCCATCGCAGACCGCGAGCATGTCGCGATGAAAATGCATGGTGCCCTTGGGATCACCGGTCGTGCCCGAGGTGAAGGCGATCAGGCAGATGTCGTCGGCCGTGGTGTCGACCGCTTTGAACTGCGGATTGGCATCGGCGATCAGCGCTTCGAGCGAATCCGCCGCGCCATTGCCCCAATAGACGACCCGCTCGAGACCGGGCGCCGTAGCTTTCGCCTTCTCCATCTCCTCGGCGAGCTTTCCGTCGCACAGCGCCAGCGTGATCTCCGCCTTCTGGATCGGATAGGACAGCTCCTTGGCGCGCAGCAGCGGCATCGTCGCCACGCAAATTCCGCCGGCCTTGATCACCGCGAGATAGGCCGCAACCATCATCGGATTGTTGGCCGAGCGCAGCAGCACGCGCCCGCCGGTGACGAGACCGAGCTTGCCAACCAGCACATTGGCGATGCGGTTCACCAGCGCCTGCAGCTCGCGATAGGTGTAGCTGACGGCTGGGCTGATGACGCAAGGGGCATCGCCCCGGCCCTGCTCGACCCAGCGATCGAGGAAATAGCTGACGCAGTTCAGTCGCGGTGGATAGTGCAGCTCCGGCCGCGTGAAGATGAATTCGGGCCAGAGCTCGCGCGGCGGCAGATGTTGCCGCGCGAACGTATCGACATGGGCCGTCGCGGCGCTGCCGTCAGACGAGCCCGTTACTTGAATCTTGGCGGCGTTGGCCATCGCACGCTCCTTTCAGCATGGATTGCACCCGGCAGCACGATCTGGAAAACATTTTAGGCTTAAAACAATTTGGCGCAATAGGGGATTTTGGGCAACCCGTGCTTTTTCCTGCGGCAAAAGGGCGGCGGGCTGTCGCGCCCGCGTGGCTACGGCCGGCGGCGGGCGGCCGACTTCTGCGCGGACGCCTTGGTCTTGGCGAGGAGGCGCATCAATTCCCGCACGTCCTTCGGCGAGAGGTCGGCGAAGAGATCGGCGATCCAGGTCTCGTGCTCGGCGGCCATCCTGCGGAACTCGGCACGCCCGAGCTTGGTCAGCCGGATCACCTGGACGCGGCGGTCGGCCTCCGAGGTCCGCCGATCGAGATGGCCCGATTCCACCAGGCGCTCCACGAGGCCGGTCACATTGCCGTTCGACACCATCATGCGTTTGGAGACATCGGACAGGGTCATGCCGTCAGGCGCCTTGTCGAGCTGTGCCATTAGATCGAAACGCGGCAGCGTGACGTCGAACCGCTGCCGCAGCCGGCCGCGCACCTCGCCCTCAATCAGCGTCGTGCAGGTCAAGAGCCGCAGCCACAGCCGAAGCTCTTCGGCATGGTCCTCCGGTGTTTCGACGGCCTTGGTCTCGGAATCGAGCATGTCGATGCAGTCACTCACGGCCGGCATTGGCGCCGGCACGGATTCCCCAACGTTTTGAGCTTCAAATAAATCCGGGCCGGCTGCAAGTCCAAAGCTGCAACAATCGACCGCACACCGATTTCTTTAGGCTTCAAATAATTGGCGCGCCGCTTGCATGCACCGCTGCCCGCAGGATGCGACGCCTGGCGCTCAGCTTGCCGCGGCGGCCGTCATCGGCATAAGCTTTGGATTGGAATACGTGGCTTGCAGCGCAAGCCAATCGTCACGAGGGACAGATGATGAAGATGCAAATGACCTTGGCCGCAGCCGCGATGCTGCTGGGCACCGTGGCCACCCCTGCCCTCGCCCAGGAAAAAATCAAGCTGGGTGTGATCGTGACCCTGTCGGGACCCGCCGCCGCGCTGGGGCAGCAGGTTCGCGACGGCTTCGCGCTCGCCGTGAAGGATCTCGGCAGCAAGATGGGCGGCCGCGACGTCGAGGTCGTCGTTGTCGACGATGAGCTGAAGCCGGATGCTGCGGTGACCAAGGTGAAGGGCCTCCTGGAGCGTGAGAAGGTCGACTTCGTGGTCGGTCCGATCTTCTCCAACATTCTCCAGGCCATCCACCGGCCCATCACGGAATCGAAAACCTTCCTGATCAGCCCCAATGCCGGGCCGTCGACATTCGCCGGCAAGGACTGCAACCCGTTCTTCTATGTGACGTCCTATCAGAACGATCAGGTGCACGAGATCCTCGGCAAGGTCGCGCAGGATCGCGGCTACAAGCGCATGTACCTGATGGTGCCGAACTATCAGGCCGGCAAGGATTCGGTGGCGGGCTTCAAGCTCGACTACAAGGGCGAAATCGTCGAGGAATCCTACATGCCGCTGAACACGCTGGATTTCCAGCCGGAGCTCTCCAAGATTTCCTCACAGAAGCCCGATGCGCTGTTCACGTTCATGCCGGGCGGCCTCGGCGTCAATCTCGTCAAGCAGTACCGGCAGGCCGGGCTCGCCGACACCATTCCAGTGCTCTCGGCCTTCACCGTCGATGAATCGACCCTGCCGGCGCAGCAGGATGCGGCTGTCGGCATGTTCGGCGGCGCGAACTGGGCACCCAATCTCGACAATCCCCAGAACAAGAAGTTCGTTACCACCTACGAGGCCGCCTACAATAGCGTTCCCGGCACCTACGCCTCCCAGGCCTATGATGCCGCGATGCTGATCGACAGCGCCGTCAAAGCCGTGAAGGGCGACCTTTCCAACAAGGACGCCGTTGGCGCCGCCTTAAAGAAGGCCGACTTCACCTCGCTGCGCGGGGCCTTCAAGTTCAACAACAACAATTATCCGATCCAGGATTTCTACCTGACCAAGGTCGCCAAGCGTCCGGACGGCAAGTTCCAGACGGAGATCGTGCAGAAGGTCTTCGAGAATTACGGCGATCGCTATGCCAAGGACTGCAAGGCGGCGAACTGAGCATGATCCGGACCCGAAGGGCCGCGGTAGCGCAATGTGCGCAGCGGTTTTCCCGAAAATGATCATGCTCTAACAATAGCCGCGCAGCGCGTTACGGGAGGACTGCAATGAAGAGCGAAATCACTGGCATCACACGGGCCAATGAGGGAATCCAGGGCATTTCCTGGAATATCCTCGGCCAGACCTACGTGCCGAAGAGCTATGCCGAGAACAGCTTCTCCTGGCACGCGACGCTGCCGCCGGGCACCTTCGTGCCGCCGCACATCCATCCCGACCAGGATGAATATCTCTACATGCTGGAGGGCAGGCTCGATTTCGTGCTGGGCAATTCGGAGGCGCAGGCAAGTGCGGGCGACCTGATCCGCCTCGGCATGGGCGTGCCGCACGGCATCTTCAACAAGTCGGAGCAGACCGCGAAGGTGCTGTTCTGGGTCTCGCCGAGCCGCAAGCTGTTCGACCTGTTCTGGGGCCTTCACAACATGAAGGAGCAGAAGCCGGAGGACGTCGTGGCCATGGCCGCCGAGTTCAACATCCATTTCCTGCCGCCGCCTCCCGGCGGCTAGCAGCCTGTCTTAAGCGCGCACCGCCGCGAGTCCCGGCACCGCGGCGAAGCCCGCCTTGGTGGCATACCCGCGCACGATGGCTTCGCGCTGGGAATAGCTCAGGACGTTGTCGACATTGTCGAAACCGTCGGGCGCGAGCTGCTCGACGGCGTCGATGACGCCCTCGGGGCCGCCACGCCGGTTGGAGCGGACGATCTCGGCCGTCATCGGCAGACGCTTCTTCTCGTACTCAAGCAAGGCCTGACGCGGATGTTCGGCGCGCACCAGCGCATCCGCAAGGCAGCGCGCGTCGAGAATAGCCTGCGAGGCGCCGTTCGACCCCACCGGATACATGGGATGCGCGGCATCGCCGAGCAGCGTGACCCGGCCTGACGACCAATAGGGCAAGGGATCGCGATCGCAGGTCGGATATTCGTAGAATTCGGGCGTTGCCGAGATCAGGCTCTTCACGTCGATATAGGGCACCGAGAAGCGCGCCACGTGCGGCATCAGCTCTTCACGGCGGCCCGGCCGCGACCAGTCTTCCTTCCGCGGCGGCGGCGCGTTGCCCTCGCCCACTTTGACCAGCACCGCCCAATTGGTGAGGCGACTGGCCGGGCTCGATCCTTCCGCAATCGGATAGATCACCACCTTGGCATTGAGACCGCCGGCCACGATCATGGATTTGCCGGTCAGGAACAGCGGCCAGTCGCGGGCGCCGCGCCACAGCATCAGCCCATTCCAGCACGGCGGCCCTTCGTTCGGAAACAGCGTCTCGCGGACGCGCGAGTGAATGCCGTCGGCGCCGATCAGGATATCGCCGCGCGCGGTGTGCACATGGGCACCGGATCGATCGAAGAAATAAGCGGTGACGCCGCCCTCGTCCTGGGTGAAGGCGCCGAGCCGGCAGCCGGTGTGAATCGCCTCGCGGCCCAACCGCTCCTCGACCGCGCGATGAATGACGCCCTGAAGGCGGCCACGGTGGATCGAGAATTGCGGCACGTCATGGCCGGCGTCGATGCCGCGGGCTTCGCGCCAGACCTCCTGGCCGTGGCGATTAAGATAGTAGAGCTGGTCGGTGCGGATCGCGACGTCGTCAAGCTTCTGGAGCAGGCCGAGGCCGGCCAGCTCCCGCATGGCATGCGGCAGTGTGTTGATGCCGACGCCGAGCTCGCGAATGGTGTCGGCCTGCTCGTAGATCTCGCAATCCAGGCCGCGCGAGCGGAACATCAATGCCGTGGTGAGACCACCGATACCGCCACCGACGATAATCGCCTTCATCGCCCTAACTCCACTCGAAACACAGGCAATGGGTTAACGTCGCACGGGCGGTTACTCCGCCGCAAGCGGCTTTGTCGCCTCCGCCTTGAGCTCGGCCCGGGTCTTGGGCTTAGCCTTAATTCTCAGCTCCTCGAGATCCTGCCGGTCGCGCACGCTGTTGCGGAAAATCTGATCTTTTCCGGGCAGATATTGCGGGGGACAGAAGGCGTCGTTTGCCCCGTACCAGGCCGCCGCCTTCATGGTGAAAAAGGGATCGACAAGATGGGGACGGCCGAGGGCGACGAGATCAGCCCGGCCGGCGGCCAGAATGGTGTTGGCCTGGTCCGCCGTGGTGATGTTGCCGACGCACATCGTGGCGACGCGCGCCTCGTTTCGGACCTGGTCGGAGAAAGGCGTCTGGAACATGCGCCCGTAGACCGGCTGCGAATCGCGCACGGTCTGGCCGGTCGAGACGTCGACGAGATCGACACCCGCCTCGGCAAAGGCCCGTGCGATGGCGACGGCATCATCGCCGGTAATGCCTCCGTCAGCCCAATCGGTCGCGGAGATGCGCACCGACATCGGCTTGTGTGATGGCCACACCGCGCGCAGCGCTTCGAAGATCTCGAGCGGGAACCGCAGACGGTTGGCGAGCGAGCCGCCATATTCGTCGTTGCGGGTATTCGTCAGCGGCGAGATGAAGCTCGCGAACAGATAGCCGTGGGCGCAGTGCAATTCGAGCATGTCGAAGCCGCAGCGCTCGCCGCGCTCGGCCGACGCGACGAAAGACTCCCTCACCGCATTCATGCCGGCGCGGTCGAGCTCGCGCGGCACCTGACTGTCGGGGTAATAGGGCAGCGGCGATGCCGAAATGATCTCCCAGCCGCCCTGCTCCAGCGGACGGTCCATGCCGTCCCACATCAATTTGGTCGCGCCCTTGCGGCCGGCGTGACCCAGTTGCAGGCAGATCTTCGCGGCCGAGTTGCCGTGGACGAAATCCACGATGCGTCGCCAGGCGGCCTCCTGCTCGTCGTTCCACAGACCAGCGCAGCCGGGCGTGATCCGGGCGTCACGGCTGACGCAGGTCATCTCGGTGAAGATCAGGCCGGCGCCGCCGATCGCGCGCGAGCCGTAATGCACCAGGTGGAAATCAGTCGGCACACCTTCCTTCGCCGAATACATGCACATTGGCGACATCACCGCGCGATTGGCGAGCTTCATCTCACGCAGGCGGAACGGCTGGAACAACGGGACGATCGGTCGATCGGTGTCGACATCGAAGCCGCTGCTGCGCACCTGCCTTGCAAACGATTTGTCGACCTCCGCCACGAAATCGGGCGCGCGAAGCTTGAGATTGTCGTAGGTGATCGCCTTCGAGCGCGTCATCACGCCGAAGGCGAACTGAACCGGATCGAAATCCCAGAAGCGGTCGACATGCTCGAACCAGACCAGCGAAACGTCGGCGGCATGCTGCGTCTTCTCGACCTCCTCGCGGCGGCCGTGCTCATAGACTTCCAGCGCCGCCTTGATGCTGGGCGCCTTCTCCATGGCTTCGGCCAGCGCGATGGCGTCTTCCATCGCGAGCTTGGTGCCTGAGCCAATGGAGAAATGTGCGCTCGCCTTGGCGTCGCCGAGCAGCACCATGTTGTCCTTGACCCAGCGCTTGCTGCGGATCATCGGGAAGTTGCGCCACATCGAGCGGTTCGTCAGCAGCTTGTGCCCACCCAGGAACCAACCGAAGATGTCGGCCATCCGCGCGGCGGACTGAGTCTCGTCGAGACCCGTCAGCCCCGCGCGTTCGAACGTCTTGGGATCGGTCTCGAAGATCCAGGTCGAGTGCCCGGCCTCGTACTGATAGGCATGGGCGATGAACGGCCCCCACTCCGTCTCCTGGAAGATGAAGGTGAAGGCATCAAGCGGCCTGGTCGAGCCCATCCAGGCGAACTTGTTGGCGCGCAGGTCGAGCTCCGGCTGGAAATGATCGACGTATTTCTCGCGGAAACGGCTGTTGATGCCGTCGGCGAGCAGGATGAGATCGGCATCGGCGAAGCGGGTTTCGTCGTCGATATCGACCTCGAACTGCAAGGTGACACCAAGCTCGCGTGCACGCTCCTGGAGGATCAGAAGCAGCTTCTGCCGCGAGCAGCCACAGAAGCCGTTGCCGCCGACGCGGTGCACGGTGCCGCGGAAGTGCACGGCGATGTCGTCCCAGTAGGCGAACTCCTGGGTGATGCGGCGATAGCTCGGAAGATCGCGCTTCTCGAAATTGTCGAGCGTCGCATCCGAGAACACCACGCCGAAGCCGAAGGTGTCGTCGGCCCGATTGCGCTCATAGACCGTGATGTCCGAGGCCGGACGCTGCTTCTTGAGCAGGATCGCAGCATAGAGACCCGCAGGTCCGCCACCGATGATCGCGACTTTCATGGGAGCCTCGCCACTTCACCCGGCCAGGAAAACTATTTTAAGCCTAAAATAGTTTCTCGCAAGTCCCCCTCTCTGGATTTGCTGCAGATAATTGCGACCGGGCTCAGTCGCCCTTGAAGATCGGCTTGACCTTGTTGGAGAAAGCCTCGAAGGCGCGCTCGAAATCCGCCGTGGTCATGCACAGGGCCTGGGCAACGGCCTCCGCCTCGATCGCTTCCTCCACCGACATCGCCCATTCCATCGCCAGCATCCGCTTGGTCATGGTGTTGGCGAAGGTCGGGCCTTCCGCGACCTGCCTGGCCAGAACCTGCGCCTGGGGCAGCACCTGCTCCGGCGTGACGATGCGGCTGAAGAAGCCCCAGCGCTCGCCCTCTTCCGCAGTCATGAACCGGCCGGTGTAGAGCAGCTCAGAGGCGCGGGACTGCCCGATGATCCGCGGCAGGATGGCGCAAGCGCCCATGTCGCAGCCCGCCAGCCCCACCTTGTTGAACAGGAACGCCACCTTCGCCCCGCTCGCCGCAAGGCGCATGTCCGATGCCATGGCGATGATCGCCCCGGCGCCGGCGCAGATGCCCTCGACGGCGGCCACGATCGGCTGCGGACACGCCCGCATCGCCTTGACGAGATCGCCGGTCATGCGCGTGAAGCCGGTCAGCCCCTTGGTGTCCATCTTCACCAACGGGCCGATGATCTCGAACACGTCCCCGCCGGACGAGAAATTGCCGCCGGCACCCGTGACGACGATGGACTTGACCGCGTCGTCAAAGGCGCAGGCGCGGAAGAAATCGGTCAGCTCCCGATAGCTCTCGAAGGTCAGCGGATTCTTTCGCTCGGGGCGGTTGAGCGTGACCGTCGCAACGCCGTCGACCACGGCCAGCAGGAAGTGCTGCGGCGAGTAATCCGCAAGCGGCACGGTGACAGGATTGGCTGGTCTGCTCATGGGATCTCCTTGGTTCTGTTGTTCCGTGCCTGCACCAGGCAGCGCTACAACTCGCCGCCGGCAACGGCGATCGCCTGCCCGGTGATCGCACCGGCGCCCTCGCCGCAAAGCCAGAGCACCGCGTCGGCCACCTCCTGCGGCGTGATGAGTCTTCCTTGCGGATTATGCTTCGCGAGCTCGGCAATCGCCTGCTCGCGGGTTCGGCCGGTCTTCTTCATGATATTGTCGATACTGCCGGCGACCAGATCGGTGTCGGTGAAGCCCGGACACACCGCATTCACGGTGACGTTGCTTCCAGCCATCTCGAGGGCAAGGGAACGCACGAGGCCGATCACGGCGTGCTTGGCCGCCGCATACGCGCTGACATAGGCGTAGCCTTTGAGCCCGGCCGTGGACGCCACCGCGACGATGCGACCGTAGGGGCGATCCTTCATGCCCGGCAGCACGGCCTGGATGGCATGCACGACGCCCATGAAATTGACATCCATCATCCGGCTGAAGAGTGCGCTGTCGGATTTCGCGAACGGCGCCGATTCAGCGCTGCCCGCGTTGGCGATCAGGATGTCGATCGGCTTGCGCGCACTTGCCCCGGCGATCGCGGCCTTCAGAGATGCTTCGTTCGAGACATCAGCGACAGCCGCAAAGTGCGCGTCACCTGCATTGACCGCCTCGTCGAGAACCGCCGCGTTCCGGCCAAGCACCGCTACGGTTGCGCCGGCGCTGACGAGAGAGGAAGCGATCGCTCGGCCGATGCCGCGCCCTCCACCGGTGACCAGCGCGTGCGGCGAATGCGGCAATCCGGACATGCGCTGGCTCCCTCAGATTTCGTGATCGTGCTCCCGATATATTTTAACCTTCAACTTTTTGCAACGAAAGCCGCGCTCGGCCGGCGGATGCCGCCGCATGAGACGGCCCGAAAATTGCTTTAAGTATAAAATTATCGCTTCCCATCCCCGAAAGGCCTGTTAGCATCGAAGGGCCAGCAGAAGGATGTCGCGTGTCGCAGCCTGTGCCAATGACAACAAAGGACGGACGCTTCGCCTACGAAGCCGCGGGCGAACCGGGCGCGATATCGCTGATCTTCCTGCACGGCATCGGCGGGGCGGCGCGGGCCTGGCGGCGGCAGCTTGGCACATTCGGAGGCCGCTTCCACGCGATCGCATGGGACATGCCCGGTTATGGCGGATCGGCGCCGCTTGCGAGCGTCAGTATCGCTGCCCTGGCGGAGGCGCTGCAGCAATTCATCGAGCAACTCGGCGTCAGCAGGCCTGTTCTGGTCGGCCATTCCATCGGCGGCATGATTGTTCAGAACTGGCTGGTTCAGTCCCCCAAACTGGCACGCGCAGTCGTGCTGGCGCAGACCAGCCCTGCGTTCGGAAAGGCGGACGGCGACTGGCAGAAATCGTTTATCGCAGCGCGGCTGGGACCGCTCGATCGCGGGGAGACGATGAAGTCGCTGGCGCCTTCGCTGGTGAAGGAGCTTGTCGGCGACGATCCCGATCCGAACGGGATGGAGGTTGCCCGCGAATGCATGGGGAGCGTGCCCGAAGCAAGCTATCGCGCCATGATGCTGGCTCTCATCGGCTTCGATCAGCGCAGCACGCTCGGGAACATTTCCGTCCCGACACTGCTGCTGTCGGGCTCCAAGGACAATAACGCGCCTGCGCGGATGATGGCAAAGACGGCGACCTTTATTCCGGGAGCTGAATATGTCGAGCTCGCCGGCGTGGGCCATCTCGCCAATCTCGAACGCCCCGACGCCTTCGACGAAGCTCTCGGCCGGTTCCTGAACTCTCTCGCGACCAAGGCCTAAGGTGACTGCGCGATGACCATACAAGGTGGCAAGACGATTGGGACGACCAACAAGGTGGCTCTGGATGCGCTGATCTTCGATCCCGCTGCGTTCCGCTTGAACGACGAGCAGGCCGGCATCATCACCTGTGCGAGAGAGATCGGCCAGACCGTGTTTGCCGGCCGGGCCGCCACTTACGATCGCGAGGCGACTTTCCCGACTGAAAATTACCGCGATTTGCATCGCGTCGGCCTGCTCGGCATCGCCGTGCCCAAGAGGCACGGCGGCCTCGGCGCCAATTACCAGACCTATGCCCTGGCGGCAGCCGAGATCGGCCGCTATTGCGGCGCCACCGCGCTGACTTGGAACATGCACGTCTGCTCGACCCTGTGGTCGGGTCCCCTCGCCGACGATCTCGACATGGATGCGGAGACGCGCGCTGAGCACGAGCGGCGGCGCGCGGTCCACTACAAGCGCATCGTCGAGGATGGCGCGATCTATTCGCAGCCCTTCTCAGAAGGCGGCGCAGCTGCCGCCGGCGGGGTCGCATTCGGCACGGAAGCAAGGCCGGTCACGGGCGGTTGGATCGTCAACGGAAAAAAGATCTTTGCCTCGCTCTCGGGCCACGCCGACTATTACGGCGTGCTTTGCACCGAGATCGAGGAAGGCGAGAAGGCCTCGCGCCGCAACACGCTTTACCTGGCCATATCAGCCAAATCAGAAGGCGTCTCGATCGTCGGTGACTGGGATCCGCTGGGCATGCGCGGCACGGTTTCGCGGACCCTGCTGTTCAAGGACGTGTTCGTGCCGGAAGATTCAGCGCTGATGCCGCGCGGCGTATATTTCCAGGCCGCAATGCGCTGGCCGCACATGTTCCTGACGCTGTCGCCGACCTATATGGGCCTGGCGCAAGCCGCCTACGACTTTACCGTGCGTTACTTGCGCGGCGAAGTCCCTGGCATGCCGCCGGTCAAGCGGCGGATGTACCCGACCAAGCAGATTGCGGTGGCGCAGATGCAGATCAAGCTGGAGCAAATCAAGGGGATCTGGTTCCAGGCCGTGACCGAGGCGCGCGCCAATCCGACCAAGGAGCAGGTGCTGCGCGCCTATGCTGCGCAATATTCGGTGATGGAGGGCGCCAATGAGCTCGCCGCGCTCGCGATCCGCACCTGCGGCGGCCAGGCCATGCTTCGCTCGCTGCCGCTGGAGCGGATCTATCGGGACAGCCGCTGCGGCTCGCTGATGCTGCCCTGGACCGCCGAGCTCTGCCTCGACCGGATCGGGCGCGAAGCGCTGTACGAGGCCGGTGAAACGGACGACTGACCGTGGACCTCTGTAGCCTGATCGACCGCAACGCGGCGTTCGCGCCAGACAAGACGGCCATTGCCTTCGAAGGGAAGCGGCTGAGTTACGCGGCATTCGCCGCACGGATCGAACGAAGCGCGACCGCCTTGAAGCGGGAGCTCGGCGTCGGCCGCGGCGACCGCATCGCGATTCTAAGCCTGAACCGGCCGGATTATCTGGTTCTGCTTTACGCCTGCGCGCGGCTCGGCGCGATCCTGGTGCCGCTGAACTGGCGACTGGCCGTCGCCGAGCAGCTGTTCATCCTCGGCGATGCCGGCGCCAAGGTCCTGGTGCTCGAGCAGGCGTTTTCCGGAGTACTTGCCGAGCTGGGGCAGACCGCGGTGGGGACATCCGTCGTCGGCTTCGACTTCACGCCGCCTCGCGGCACGACGTTCGAGGATTTGCTGGCCCGCGATGACGGCACGAGCCGGAATCCGCACACCGACCTCTCCTGCCCGCTGCTCATCGTCTACACGTCCGGCACGACGGGCCGGCCAAAGGGAGCGGTGCTGCGCCAGGAGGCGCTGTTCTGGAACGGCGTCATGAGCCAGCACATGCACAACATGACATCCGACGACCACGTGCTGACCGTGCTGCCGTTCTTCCACGTCGGCGGCCTCAACATCCAGACCACGCCTGCGCTCCATTTGGGCGCGACGGTCACGGTGCATGCGCGCTTCACGCCGGACGCCGCGCTTGCGGCCATCGAAAGGGAACGGCCGACACTCACGGTGATGGTGCCTGCGATCCTCCAGGCGGTGAGCGAGCATCCTGCCTGGGCGCCCTCTGATCTTTCGTCACTCAGGGCCGTCGCCACCGGCTCGACCATCGTGCCGCCGCACCTGATCGAGCGCTTCGTCGCGCGCGATGTCCCGGTGCTTCAGGTCTATGGCTCGACCGAAACCTGCCCGATCGCCGTCTACACGCGGCTTGGCGGCGATCTCTCGCGCCCGGGATCGACCGGCCTTGCCGGCCTGTGCTGTGAGGCAAAGGTGATCGACCAGGCCGGCAACGAACTGCCCGCGGGCACGCCGGGCGAGATCGCGGTGCGCGGTCCCAACGTGTTCTTCGAATATTGGGGCAACGAGGCCGCGACGCGCGACGCGCTGCACGACGGCTGGTATCGCACAGGCGATATCGGCCTGTGCGACGCCGACGGCTATTTCTGGGTCCGCGACCGGAAGAAGAACATGATCATTTCAGGCGGAGAAAACATCTACCCGGCCGAGGTCGAGCGAGTCCTGCTCGAACACCCCGATGTCAGCGAATGCGCCGTGATCGGCCGGCCCGACCCGCGCTGGGATGAGGTGCCGATCGCCTATGTCATTGCGAGATCCGGCTGCCGGCTCGAAGTGGGCGAGTTGAGGAAACATCTTCAGGCGCAACTCGCGCGCTACAAGGTTCCGCGCGAGATCGTTTTCGTCACCGACCTGCCGCGCACGGCGCTAGGCAAGGTCCAGCATTTCCTGCTGAAGCAGCTTGATGCGCAATCGCGCGCGCAAGGAGAAGCATCTTGAAGATCGCGGTTCTGGGTGGGGGAAACGGCTCTTTCGCGGCCGCGGGCGATTTTGCACTGTCTGGGCATGAGGTGCGGCTCTGGCGCCGCGATGCCGATCAGGTCGCGGCGCATCGCGCCGCCGGCTCGCGCATCCTGGTCAAGGATCACAACGGCCGCCACGACGTGAAGCTGGCGCTGGTCACGACCCACATGGCGGACGCCATCGATGGCACGGAGTTGATCCTGTGCCCGGCTCCTGCCTTCGCGCAAGCAGATATCGCTCGCCTGCTCGCGCCGCGTCTGCGCGACGGTCAGGTCATATTTCTGCCGCCGGCAACATTCGGCTCGATGATTCTCGCCCAGGCTGCGCGAGATGCCGGCAACCGCGCCAAGGCCAGCTTTGCCGAAACGGGCACGCTTCCGTGGCTGACCCGCAAGCACGGACCGTTCGAGGTCGCGATCACCATCCGCGCCAAGCGGCTGCCGGTCGGCGTGTTCCCGCTCGATCAGGCGCCGCATGCGCTCGAAGTGATCGGACGCGCTTTCCCGGGCGTTATCGAACCGTGCGGAGATGCACTCTCAGGCGCACTGATGAATGCCGGCCCGATCATCCATCCGCCGTTGATCATGATGAACGCCGGCCCGATCGAGCATTTCGAACGCTGGGACATTCACAAGGAAGGCACGCAAGCCGCGATCCGCAGGGTCACTGACGCGCTCGACGCAGAACGCATCGCGGTGCGCGAAGCACTCGGCTACGGCGCGCCGCATTTCCCGCTCGCTCATCACTACGCGGAAGAAGGCGAGATCTGGATGTATGGTCGCGGCTCGCACGACCGGCTGACCGATTCCGGTGATTGGCGCGAGCGGATCGTGCTGACCGAGCACCGCTACATGCGCGAGGATCTGCGGCTCGGGCTGTCGCTGCTGGTTTCGGTCGCCGGTCTGGCTGGCGTGGCCACGCCGCTGGCGAAAGCGTTCCTGTCGATCGGCGGCGCGGTCTGCGGCGAAGATTTTGCGCGACGTGGCCGAACGCTCGAGACGCTCGGGCTGGGCCATCTCAGCAAGGCTGAATTGCAGACGCTGCTCCGCAATGGATTCTGATCAATGAATAGTCGCGTCAGTATCGCCTGTCTCGGGGCTGGCCGCATGGGCCGCGGCATCGCCGTCGCGTTCGCCTACGCCGGGCACAAGGTCACGATGATCGACGTCAAGGCTCGGTCCGCGATGGACTTTGCCCAGCTAGAGGCCGACGCACTCGGCGAAGTCAGGAAGACCTTCACCAGCCTGTCAAAGCTGGGGCTGCTGACCGAGGCAGATGTTGATCCGCTGATCGCGCGGGTCTCGGTGGTGCCGGCGAGCCGGAGCGGCGCAGCGTTGGCTGACGCCGGAATGGTTTTCGAGGGCGTTCCTGAAGTCGTCGAGCTCAAGCGCGAGGTGCTGGGGGCGGCGTCAAAGCAGGTCGGCCCTGACACGATCATCGCGTCGACGACCTCGACCATCCTCGTCGACGATCTCTCGGGCGCGATCGTGAACCCGCGCCGCTTTCTCAATGTGCACTGGCTCAACCCGGCTTATCTCATCCCGCTGGTCGAGGTTTCGCCCGGCAAGGCGACGGACCCGGCCGTCATCGACGAGGTCAAGACGCTGCTCGAAGGCATCGGGAAGGTGCCTGTGGTCTGCGCCGCCACACCGGGTTTCATCGTCCCCCGCATCCAGGCGCTGGCAATGAACGAGGCCGCGCGCATGGTGGAGGAAGGCGTCGCCAGCGCCGAAGAGATCGACAAGGCTATTCGCTACGGCTTCGGCTTCCGCTACGCCGTGCTCGGGCTGCTCGAATTCATCGATTGGGGCGGCGGCGATATCCTGTACTATGCCAGCCGTTACCTTGAAGGCGCGCTCGGCAGCGACCGCTATCGCGCGCCGGAGGTCATTTCCCGCAACATGCATGAAGGCCGGATCGGCCTGCGCACGGGCGCCGGCTTCCTGGACTATTCCGGGATGGATGTCGATGCTTATCGCGTGAAGCGGTTGCAAGCCATGGTCGACCTGCTCCGGCACTTCGACCTCGCTCGGCCGCCCGTGCTCGACCGAGGCTAGCCGAAGACGTCCTGAAGTACGCCGTCGCGCACCACCGCAACGCCGTCGAGCTCGATCGTCGTTCCCATCATCGGCAGATCGAAGTGTCCCGCCGTGTAGCGCCCGGCGAATTCATTGGCGCCGGTCGAGAACAGGAAGTTGCCGGAGACGGCCCGAATTTCGGTGCCGTTGGTATCGCGCTGGTCGTACATGGATAGCGCCTCATAGCGCGCACCGGGATTCATACCGAAGCCGACATGCGACACGGCGTAGGCTTCGCGGTCGCCCCAGGCGGCGAGATAGGCACGCATCATCGCAGCATCCGTGCCCTCGCCGTCCAGCTCGACGACATAATCGTCCTTCAGCGTCATCTTCACCGGCGAGGCCAGGTACCGTTTAAAGGTCAGGTTGATGTCGCCGGGCGCCATCACCAGCGTGCCGTTGATGGTCCCGCTCTTGGGGAAGCTGACGACAATTCCACCGGGCCAATGCGCCAGCGTGCCGGGCTTGTCGGTCCAGCCCCACACACCGACCGTGGAGGCGCCGACCATGTCGACGTCGAGAGCCGTGCCGGCCTTCGAGGTGACACGCATGCGCTTGGTTCCGCGCAGCATCTTGGCCGCGGCACGAACACGCTTTTCGAGCGCGGAATCTGGCACCATGCGCTCCAGCGCTTCGGGATGCTCGTTGGAGATCACCAGGATCCGCGCGCCGGCTTTGAGGATCTCCGGCGTCTCGACCGCGTGCATGAGGCCTTCGATCGTGCAATCCACCACGAAGCCCGCCTGCTGAAGCGCGGTGATGACCGGGCCAAGCCGCTGGATTACCTCACTCGCCCCGGTCGAGCGTACCGGGACGATATTCCGGTTACGCGGAGTCGGCATCATCACATGAAACGGACGCGCCCCCATGCGCAGCAGGGCCAGTTCCGCAAGATGCACGTTCAACGCACGCGACTGGGTTTCCGAGAGGATCGCGGCGGTATCACCAGCCTTGACGGCGCAACGCTCGAAGATCTCGCAAAACGCGTCGATCCATTTTGCTTCGATGCGATCAGCCAGCATGGTCCACTCCCGGTCTTCTGGATTCTTGATTGTTACGCCTCGGGGAAGCCCCTGAGCAAGTACGAGCGCACGAGTCCGAGCAGCCCGTTCAGGACCAAGCCCAGGAGCGAGATCGTGATCAGCGGCACGAACATGTCGACGGCCTGGAAGGTTCGGGCCGCAGTCACCAGCGCGTGCCCCAATCCGTCCGTCGACGTGATCATTTCGGCCAAAAACACCACGATGCAGGAAATGACAAGGCCGATCCGGCACCCGGTCAGGATCGACGGCATCGCCGCCGGCAGCACCACCTTGAAGAGAATTTCAAAGCGCGGCGTTCCCGCCGCCATGGCCGACCAGATCAGCTTCTGCTCGACGGTCGATGCACCGTAATAGGTCGACAGCAGGATCGGGAAAAGGGCATCGGCAGCCACCAATGTAATCTTCGATCCGTGGCCAAATCCGAGCAGCAGCAGCAAGGCCGGATAGAGCGCGACCTTGGGCAAAGGCGCCAGGACGCGTACGATCGGCCGAACCACGGCGTTGACCGCGGGACTGGCGGCAGCCGCGATACCGATGCTGACACCGAGCACGACAGCAATCGCGAAGCCGGCAAACAGCCTGATCAGGGTCGCCGCGATCTCCTGCTGGAACGTCGAAGTCACGAGTTGCTGGAGCAGCCGGCCGAAGACGAAGCCAGGCGGCGGCAGCAGAACTGCCGGTGCGAAGCCGAAAGACACCAGGCCTTGCCACAGTGCGATCACCAGTACGATCGGCGCGATCCCAACTACGACATTTGGGGAGAGAAACCGCGGCATCATGAGAAGCTCAGCGGCATGTCGAACTGAGGCTCGGACCAGCGCACGAGCCTGGCACGAACCCTTTCGAAAATCGCGTCGATGCAGATTCCCATCGCTCCCACGATGATGATCATCGCAAAAACGGTGTCGTATTGGCCCATGTCGAGCGCATTGAAAAGGATGTTCCCGGCGCCGGACTGCCGGGCAATCATTTCGCTGGTGATCATCGTGATCAGCGCCAGCACCAATCCCGTACGACACCCCGTCAGAATTTCCGGCAGCGCCGCCGGCAGCACGATACGCGCCAGGCGTTGCACCGGGGAGAGCCCCATCGCAGCGCCCGACCACAGCATCTTCTCTTCGACCGCCTTGGCGCCCTCGAAGCTGTGATAAATCACGGGTAGGCTGACGCCGAGGAAGATCACGAGCGTCTTCGTGACGTCGCCGACGCCCAGCCACAGCATGACGATCGGCATCAAGGCCGCCTTCGGAACCGGATAGATCACCATCAGGAGCGGATTGAAGAAGGCCGCAACTGCAGCGCTACGTCCCATCAAGAGGCCAAGTGGAATCGACACCAGCACGGCCGCGCCAAATCCCATCGCCATGCGCCGGAGCGAGGCCAGAATATTGACCAGGGATTCCTTGTCGCCAAGGATGTCCGGAATCGCTCTGATCGCTCCGATCGCACTCGGAAAGCTGTCATTCTTCAGCGCCAGTGACGCGACCTGCCACACCACCAGCAATCCGATGCAGGCGAGCACCGGGGCAGCGCGCTTGGTCATGCCGGCTGGCGACATCATGCGGGCGCCCCGGCTTTGTCGCTCTCGTCGAACATGCGCTCGATATCGACGACGTACTTCTGGTAACGCGGATCGAGCAACAGCTCGTTGCGGCGGCGCGGCCGCGGCAGGTCGATGTCGATGACCTGCCGGATTCGCCCGGGCGATTTCGACATCATGACGACTTTGTCCGAGAGGAAGACGGCTTCGTCCACCGAATGGGTGACGAACAGCACCGTCTTGCGGTCGCGCTCCCAGATGTTCAGAAGATCGTTCTGCAGGCGCGTCCTTGTGTGAGCGTCGAGCGCCCCGAACGGCTCGTCCATCAGCAGCACTTCGGGATGGTAGGCAAGGGTCCGCGCCAGCGCCACGCGTTGCTTCATGCCGCCCGACAGCTCCTTGGGATAGAAGTTCTCGTAGCCCTTGAGGCCGACCATCTCGATCAGGGCCCGGCTCTGCGCTTCGGCCTCCGTGGCACGAATCCCTTGCTGACGCGGCCCATACATCACGTTGCCGAGCACGGTCTTCCAGGGAAACAGCGCAAACTCCTGGAACACTGGTCCGCGATCCGGACCGGGCCCCGTGATCGCCTGCCCCTTCATCTTCGCCGCGCCGCTGGTTGGACTGACGAAGCCGCCGACAATGTAGAGCAGTGTCGACTTTCCGCAGCCGGACGGGCCAAGGATGGAGACGAAAGCTCCCTCCTCGATCGTCAGCGAGATGTCCGAAAGCGCAACATGATCCTTGCGTGCCGAGGTCTGAAAGACCTGCGAGACGCCGTCGATCTCGATGATTGCGGAAGCCGGGTCTTGTTTCGTCACCGGTCTCACCCATTCGCTCGATCTCGCAGACACTATCGTCATCCCGTCTTCCGTCCTACTCGCACGAACATTGAGCGGCACGAGCTTAGCAAGAAGCCTGCCAGACAGGCTGTCGTTTTCGCACCCGTGCGGTGCGTCATTCGAACCACGGCCATTCTGCCGGGCCTTCGTGCGTCACGGCTCCGCCCGGCGCCTGCCCAACCAGCCGCGCATATTTTGCCAGCGCACCTGCACGGTGGCGTGGCGGGCGCGGCTTCCAATCGCGTCGCCGCGCGGCGAGCTCCTGTTCCTCGAGCAGGACATCCATCCGCCGATTTGCGGCATCGATCCGGATCCGGTCACCATTGCGGACGAGCGCCAGCGGACCGCCAACAAATGCCTCGGGGGACACGTAGCCGATGCACATCCCGCGGGTCGCGCCGGAGAACCGGCCATCAGTGATCAGCGCCACTTTCTCACCCATGCCCTGCCCATAGATCAGTGCGGTGACGCCGAGCATCTCGCGCATGCCGGGTCCGCCGACAGGCCCCTCATTGCGGATCACGAGAACCTCGCCCGCCTTGTAGCTGCGGTCACGAACAGCTGCGACGCAGGCTTCTTCATCCTCGAAAACGCGCGCCACGCCTTCGAAGACCTGGCTCTTCAGGCCCGCGACCTTTATCACCGCCCCATCGGGACAAAGGTTACCCTTCAGCACCGCGACGCCGCCGTCAGGCATGATCGGCGCGCGAGCCGTGTACACAATCTCTCCGTCGGGCGCGTTGGCCGCATCATACTCTTCGGCAAGTGTGCGGCCGGTGATGGACAAGCAGCCGCCATCGATATGACCGCTCTGGATCAGTTCGCGAATGATGACCGCAGCGCCGCCGATATCGTAGACATCCTTCGCCGTATACTTACCTCCGGGGCGCAGATTGCCGATCAACGGCGTCCTGGCAAAGACCTCACCCACATCATCGATGCTGAATGCAATCCCAGCCTCATTCGCGATCGCCGGCAGGTGCAGCGCGGCGTTGGTCGAGCCGCCCGTCGCTGCCACGATCGCTGCTCCGTTCTCGAGGGATTTCCGCGTCACGATGTCGCGCGGCAGCGGTCCGCCGCGGTCCAGCATTTCCATGATCAATCGGCCGGCTCGGCGCGAAATCTGCGCACGCTCGGAATAGACACCGGGCACCATCGAGACATTGGGAATGGTCAGCCCAACCGCCTCCGATACCATGCCCATGGTGTTCGCGGTGAACTGGCCGGCGCACGCACCGATCGTGGGCAGACACGCGCGCTCGATCCGTTCGAGGGTGGCGCCGTCGATCTCGCCAGTCATGAAGCTGCCGACAGCCTCATAGGAATCGAGCACCGTCAGCGTACGTCCGTCCACGCGCCCCGGCAGCGAGCTGCCGCCATAGATGAAAATGGATGGCACGTTGCAGCGGACCATTCCCATCATCACGCCAGGAAGGGTCTTGTCGCACCCGCCGTATCCGATCAGCGCATCGTAGGCCAGCCCATGGACCACGGCTTCGATTGAGTCGGCGATCAGCTCCCGCGAGAACAGGGAGAACTTCATCCCCTCATGATTCATGCTGATGCCGTCGGACACCGAAACAGTCGAAAACTCACGCGGTGTACCGCCGGCCTCCTCGATTCCGGTCTTGGCTGCAGCGACCTGGAAGTCGTGGGTCATGTTGCAGGGCGTCTGCTCCCCCTTCATGCTGACGATGCCCACCATTGGCTTCGCAATCGCAGCGTCGTTGAGCCCCATGGCGCGCATGAATGCACGATGCGGTGCTCGGTCGAGCCCATCCGTGGTGACCCGTGATCGCAACTTCTTCATATATGCATCTTCTTCATGCAGCGTGCCGGATAATCCGGAACGCCATGATGTTACGGTCGGTAATTCGCCCCGCTTCTATTGCAGCGGCGCGACGATCGACGGATGCTTGAACTGTGCGACATCCAGCTTCGGCAGCATTCCGGTCTCTGCATAGATATCCAGCATCTTCTGGATCGCCGGGAAGTTCGGCGCCGCACCCGGATCACGGCCAAAATCATTGTCCTTGAGCAGGTAGGTCTCGAGCACCGGGATGGGGGCTTTCAGCACTTCATTGACGACCTTGAGAGTTTCCTCGCGGTTCGCCAGCGCCTTCTTCATGCCCAAGGTGATATCGCGAACATAGGCCTTGACCAACTCGGGGTTCTTGTCGACGAAATCGGCACGGCAGGCTTCCAGGATGTGCACGATGTTCGGCATGGCCTGGGACAGCGAGAACAGCTTCCTTGTACCGCCCTTTGCCTCCGCGCGCGCAGCAAACGGCTGATTCATGTTGACCGCGTCGACGCGGCCTTGGCGCAGCGCGTCCTCGGAGACGGCAAAGCCGACCTCGACCAGCTTGATGTCCTTGGCCGGATCGACGCCATTCTGCTTCAAGAGCAGATTGAAAGGCCCTTGCGTGCCGCCACCGATCACGGAAATGCCGACCGTCTTGCCCTTGAGATCCGCGATCGTCTTGATGGGCGAGTCATCCATGACGGCCCAGTAGACCGAGAAACCGCCGGGCATCTCGAAAACGTGTTGCGCCACGATGTAGGCCTTGAGATTGCCGCCAACGACACCGTTGGAGAGCGAGAGCGGCGCCTGCGTCGCACAGTCCAACGCACCGGCCGCCAGGGCCTGCGTCATCGGCGCGGTGCCCTGGAATTGGGTCCACTCGATGTTGTAGGTCTTGCCGAGATTGGGAAATTCGGCCGGCCTGCGCATCATCCAGTACTTGGACTCCTCCGCAGGGATGGTCCAGCCGACACGGATCGTCTGCTGCCCCCATGATGGGCCTGCGCCCGCGCTCACGGCTGCTGCCGCCCCCAAAGCCAGGATCCACTTCGAAACGGTTCGCATCGTGCCACTCCGCTGCTCAGGCGCCGACCGGCGCCCCCCAACCCGACCGCCTGAAATGTTTCATGGTTCAAACAATCAGGCAAGCCATGCGAGCTGGGCGGTTTTGCCGTCCGATGCGCAATGTATGGTAAAGCGGCGTCCCATTGCGACATAAGGAGGCAACCTATGGCTGACGACAGCAAGGCAAACCCGCAACGCACCGAGAAGCTCGGCTATCTCGGCCTGGGACTTATGGGAACGCCGATGACCCGACGCCTGCTGAAGGCCGGCTATCAGGTCGCTGTCTGGAACCGCTCGGAGGGCAAGGTGGCGCCGCTCGTCCAGGCCGGCGCCAAGCGTGTGGACACGGCCCGTGATCTCCTGGCGAGCTCGGACATCGTCTTCATGTGCGTGACGGATGCGACGGCGGTCGAGGAGGTGATCTTCGGGCCCGAAGGTCTGGCAGCAGGCCCTGGCGCGGGCAAGCTTGTGGTCGACTTCTCGTCAATCCATCCAGACGCGGCGCGCGACCTCGCAACGCGATTGAAACACGCGAACGGGGCGGGCTGGATCGATGCGCCGGTGTCCGGGGGCACGAAGGGCGCCGAGGACGGCACGCTCGCCATCATGGCGGGAGGAGAAGCCGCCGACATCGAGAGAGTGCGGCCCTATGTTCTCGCCATGGCGCGCAGGTTCACGCACATGGGCCCGATCGGCGCCGGCCAGACCACAAAGCTGTGCAACCAGGTGATCGTCGGATGCGCGATGGCCGTGCTCGCGGAAGCAACACGCCTTGCCGTGAACGCCGGAATTGACGCCAACCGATTGCCCGAGGCGCTCGCCGGCGGCTTTGCGGATTCCATCCCGCTCCAGCTGTTCGTGCCGCGGATGGTCGAGGGCATTCACACCCCGCCGCTCGGCCACATCGCCACGATGCTCAAGGATCTCGACACGGTCGCCGATGTTGCACAGGCGACATCGACGCCGGTGCCGATGGCCGCGCTTGCCGGGCAGCTGTTCAGGCTGGCGAAGGCCGCGCGAGGTGCCGACGCGGACGCGCTGGAGATTTACAAGCTTTCGGCGGCAGAGCGCAAAGCTGTCTAGGGGCGCGTTACGGCACGTTCTTGCGCTCATCGTCGGCCATGAAGCGGCCGAACGCCCCTCGCGCAAAGAGCAGCGGCTCCTTCGCATTGTAGGTGTATGCCTCGACCGCGCCGAGAAAGATCACGTGGTCACCGCCGTAATAGCGATTCACGGAGCGGCATTGAAAGTTGGCGACGCTCTCGGCGAGCACTGGCGCGTTGCCGAGGCCGGGGGTCCAGTCGACGCCGGTGAACTTGTCGTCCGACGATTTTGCGAATTTGTTCGCAAGCGCCTGTTGCGAAGCGCCGAGAACGTTGACGCTGAAATGGCTGGCGTTCTGGAAGATGGTCAGGCTCGAGGAATAGACGACGAGGCTCCACAGAACCAGCGGCGGATTCAGCGAGACCGAGGCGAACGAATTGCATGTCAGCCCGTACGGTTTGCCGTCTGGTGCTGCCGCCGTGATGATCGTCACGCCCGTTGCATAAGTTCCGAGCGCGTTGCGAAAGTCACGGGGGTCGATCTGGGAGCTGTCGCTCGCGAACTCGTTGGCGGGATCCGGAGCGCGAGGCTGCTTCGGCAGGTCATTCATCGGCCGACCTCAAAGCGTGAGATTCTCGGAGGGCAGGCCGAGGGCCACCCGTCCGTAGTTGGTGCCGGCCGCATCGAAGTTGAATGCGAGATGTGAGTTGATCGCGTGCGCATCGCGGAACTGCCGCTGTAACACGCCGCTCGTGAACAGACCACGCGCGCCGCTGGCGGCAAACAGCATCGAGACCGCGTCCGTGCACAAGTTCACGGAAAAGGATCCGTCGCGGCGATATCTGGTTTTGGTCGCCATGTCAGGGATTTGGCCGACCCGTGCGTCCTCCATGGCATCGAGACAGGCCGATCGCATGATCAGCCGCGCAGCGTCGATCTTGGCCGAGGCCTCGGCGATCTTGATCTGCGTGCTTTGAAAATCGCTCAGCTTGGCGCGGTTGTAGGTCGAAACGCGATGACGCGCGACCTCCGTGTAATCGTCGAGGCATGCCTGTGCATTCCCCAGCGCGACACCGGAAAGGACGTAAGGAAACAGTGAGAAGACAGGCAGCGCATACAGAGGATTCGGATTGGCCGCGCTTCCCGGCGTCGGGCCACCCGAGAGGTCCCCTACGGCGACCGTCATATGGTCGGCCACGAAGGCGTCCCTGACCTCGACGTCGCAAGATCCTGTCCCGCGCAGTCCGGCGACGTTCCAGGTGTCCAGCACCTTGTAATCGCCGCTCGGTAGCAGAAAGATTCGATACTCGATGCCGTCGGCATCGTCGTCGGAATAGACCACGCTCGCAAGCATGTTCCATTCGCAGGAGGCAACGCCCGAGGAGAATGGCCAGCTGCCATGCAACTGGTATCCGCCCTTGACCCGCGTCGCGCGTCCGGCGGGAAAGATGAACGAGGACGCGATCAAAGCGTCCGGATTGCGGTCCCAGACCAGATCCTGCGCCGTTGGCTCGAACATGCCGAGCATCCAATGATGGCTCGCCAGATTGGCGAAATTCCAGGCGACCGACGCATCCGCGCGCCCGAGCAGCTCAGCGCAATCGACGAGAGCAACATAGTCGAGCTCGGCGCCACCAATCCGGGCCGGCTGCAGCATCCGGAATAGGCCGGCGTCGTGGAGATCCTTTTCGGTTTCCGGGGGAAGATGCCGCAGTTCCTCGGTCCGCGCCGCTCGCTCACGCAATTGCGGCAGGAGCGCCCGAGCCTTCGCGATCATTGACGCATATACCTCTCCGCCGGCTTGCAGGCCTGCGGGCTGCGTCATGCTCGGCTTCTGGCCAGGCGCCATTCGTGTCCCTCGCTTTCACACATTTATGCGGCGGTACCTTTGCCAAATCAAGCCGAGCCAGTGCCTCAAGTCGACTTCGGAGGCTTGACCGGGCCAAAGGCGCCCTTTTCGGCAAGATCCGCGATCCGACGCTCGTCGTAGCCGAGCGTATCCGGCAGGACCTGCATCGTATGTTGACCCAACAGAGGTGCCGCGACGGGATCGACCGCGCCTGTCAGGCTCATCGTAATCGGCGGCTCGATATTGGGCACCCATTCCGCTGTCGGGTGCGGAATCCGGTTCACTCGATGGCGCTCGCGAGCCTCGGGGGCGTTGAAGCCCTCCTCGACCGTCCGGAGATAGCCGACCGGGATATTGGCCAGCTTCATCTTCGCCATCCAGTTTTCGAGCGTATCGCTGGCGAAGACTTCGGCAATGGCTGCCCGCAGGAGCTCCTTGTTCTCCGAGCGGGCTTTGCGCGTCGCAAACTGCGGATCGGTGATGAGATCGGGCCGATTCAGCACCTCGACCACAAGGCGGCGGTAGAGCCGGTCGTTGGCGCAGGCCATGTAGAGCGGCCCATCTGAGGCCTCGTAGACGCCGACGGTGGGAGACCCGCTCGGCGAATTGCCGAACCTGCCGGGGTTTTCGCCGTTGATGAGGTAGGCCATGCCATAAAATCCGGTCATCCCCATCGCGACATCGAACAGCGCGACTTCGACACGTTGGCCACGACCAAGCCGCTCCCGCGCCAGCAGCGCCAGCAGGATGGCATTGCAGGCGGACATCCCCGTCGCCATGTCGACGATGGGCGGGCCGGTGCGAACCGCCGGGCCGTCGGCAAATCCGTTGAGCGACATGAAGCCGCTTTCCGCCTGCGTGATCGGATCGAAGCCTGGCCGCGAGGCAAACGGTCCGCTGCGTCCGTAGGCGGAGATCGAGCAATAGACCAGCCGCGGGTTGAGCGGCGCGACCGATTCATAGTCGAGCCCGAACTTCTTCATGACCCCGCTCGAAAAATTCTCAACGACCACATCTGCCTTGCGGATCAGGTCAAGCGCGATCTCGCGCGCCTCCGGCACGGCAAGATCGAGCGCGATGCCGCGCTTGTTGCGGTTCAGGCTGAGAAAGGCGGCGCTCTCGCCTCCAATCTCCGCGTGCTCATAGGCGCGCGTGTCGTCGCCGCCATCGGGATTCTCGATCTTGATGACGTGCGCACCGTAGTCGGCGAGCGTCTGGGTGCAGGCCGGACCGGCCACCACGCGCGTGAAATCGACGACCAATAGGCCATCGAGCGCGGTCGGGCCTCCCGTCCCTTGCGAGGCACGTACCGGCAATTGAGGCTTGGTGGGCATCGATCGCGCTCTCCCTTACATCGGCTTGTGGCCGCCGAATTTTCTGCAAGGGCAAACTTAAAGCCCGGCGCTGCCGACTTCGCAAGTCCCACGCCGGCATCGCTTCAATACGCAAAAAGGACCCGGCAGCCCCCAGGCTGCCGGGTCCTCGGACGTTCCAGGCACGTACTGGCCATTAGATAGACGGCGCGTTCCGTGCGGCGGCAAACCTGCTCAGTGCAGCCACTTTCGCCAATAAAGCGTATGCGCCCAGGCCCAAGGGGTCTCGGGCTCGAACAGCCGATAGCCGGCCTGAATGAAGTTGTTCGCCGATACCGGGTTGTCCGTCGTATCAGAGACGATGCTGTCCCATCCCATACGCCGTCCCCTCGCCTCGACCACACGCATCAATCTGCGCTGAAGGCCGCGTCCCCAATGCCGTTGCAACACGCCAACTCTGGAGAAATAGCCGCCATTTCGAACGTGCGTCGAGGGCACAACCCCGGAAGACGACTGCGTCCTCGTCATGATAAGCCAGCCGCCACGCGCCAAGGTCGAACGTGGGCATCGCCGCGGCAGCCAAGTCATGAGTCGATGCAGATCGCGAGGGTCTCGGCAACGTCGTCATCGGATCGACGATACGGATTCTGTACATGAGCCACTCATTGGGCAGCAGATCTTGATCGGGCGCGGAGCGGCGCTCTCATTTGCCGAGCACGACTTTGAGACCAAGCCGGACGTCACCCCACCGGCCCGTGGCAAGCGCCGATCGGCGCTCCCTAACGCGTATCAGGCGGGTGCGTGGTCGCAATGCGCCGCCGTCCGATTGCGAAATCGAGACAAAAAAACCCGCGGCGGATCTCGTCCCGCGCGGGTGAACCAAACTCGTCTCGACGATGTCATCGATGCCCGTGTTTTGCCCGACGTGTCAAACGAACGAATTCGCACAAGCCGCGTTGGACAATCAGGAGAGATCGGCTATGACCATCAATACGAACGCACCCGAGACATCGCCAAACAAGACGGCGCGAAATCTTCCGGGCCCAAAGCCGCGCATCGACGGGGAACGCGCCACGCAGCACGTGATCGTCGAAGATGCCGACGAGACGGCGGACGACGGCCGCGATCTCGTGCATGGCGAGGGCGGCACTATCGATCTCCCCACAAAACCCAGCGATATGTCGAAGGACGATTGAGCCGCCCCGCGGGGCAACGCATCTCGATGATGCCGTTCCGCCGGTCATTGCCCGACGGGTCGATCGGAGCGCCAAAACTGGGAAGCCCCTCCTCCCAGCTCAATATGTGGTGCGCAAGGGGCTTGCTTCAAGCCCCCGATGATCGCGTAAGACCTCTCGACCCGAACACCAAGCCGAGTGGTCACGACATGCCTTTCCTGCTTCCGACGTCGCGGTCGCGCGGCCGAACCAGCGCAGAACGCGCAGCAGCCCCCGGCCATGCGGTCATCATCGCCGGCGCCGGCCCGACCGGCTTGATGCTGGCCGCCGAGCTCGCGCTGGCTAGAATCGACGTCGCATTGGTCGAGCGGCGCGCGAGCCAGGACATCGTCGAGAAGCGCGCCGGCGGACTGCACGCGCGCAGCATCGAGATCCTCGATCAGCGCGGCATCGCCGACCGCTTCCTGCGCGAAGGCGAGATCCTCCAGCTCGCTGGCTTCGCCTGGACGAGGCTCGACATCAGCGATCTCCCCACGCGACACCCTTACGGGCTGAAGCTGCGGCAGACCCGCATCGAGCGCCTCCTGGCCGATTGGGTCGAACGACTCGCGGTGCCGATCTATCGCAACCGCGAGGTGACCGGCTTTGCGGAAGACGCGACCGGCCTCGACGTTACGCTGTCCGGTGGCGAGCGCTTGCGCGCGCTTTATCTCGTCGGCTGCGACGGCGGCCGCAGCCTGGTGCGCAAGAGCGCCGGCATCGACTTCCCCGGCTCTGAACCTTCGCTCAGCAACCTCATGGCCGAGGTCGGGATGCGCGAGGCGCCGGAATTTGGCCTGCGTCACGACGCGCTCGGTTTCCACGGCCTCAGCAAGACCGAGAGCGGGCGCGTGCTGGTCGTGCTGACGGAGGCAAATCTCGCGCGCGATGGCGAGCCCACCTTGCGCGATCTCAGCGCGGCGCTCGAAGCCGTGTACGGCACCGATTTCGGCGTGCACAATCCCGCCTGGATCTCCCGCTTCACCGATGCGGCGCGGCAGGCGGCATCCTATCGCAAGGGCCGCGTGCTGCTCGCCGGCGATGCCGCGCACATTCATCATTCCGTGGGCGGCCAGGGCCTCAACCTCGGTGTGCAGGACGCGGTCAATCTCGGCTGGAAGCTGGCGCAGGTGGTCAATCGCATCTCGCCCGAGAGCCTGCTCGACACCTATCACAGCGAGCGCCATCCCGTGGCCGCGCGCGTGCTGAAGAACACCATGGCGCAGATCGCACTGCTCCGCCGCGGCGACGACGGCCGCAAGGCCGCGCGCGAGGTGATCGCCGAGCTGCTCGCCATGGACGAGCCGCGACAGCGCTTCGGTGCGATGATGAGCGGGCTCGACATTCGTTATGATCTCGGCGAAGGCCACGCGCTGCTCGGACGCCGCATGCCCGATCTCGACATGCGAGTCCACGGCCAGAAAATCGCGCTGTTCACGCTGCTGCACGGCGCGCGCGGTGTGCTGCTCAATTTCGGCAAGCGCAGCACCATCGACATCACACCCTGGGCGGATCGCATCGAGATCGTCGATGCCGATTACGACGGCCCATGGCAGCTTCCGGCCAGCGGCGATGTCGTCCGGCCCGCCGCCGTGCTGGTACGGCCCGACGGCCATGTGGCCTGGGTGGGAGACGAGAGGGGCCGCAGATTGGAGGAGGCACTGACGAAGTGGTTTGGACAGGGGGTATCCCTGGAGGGAGAGAATCTAGAAAAGAACTTGCTCTACCGCTGCATCTCAGATGCTCTCGGTAGGCGAGTGGGATAGCATTTCCCGGCTCTCCACGTACCGTCGCGGGTCTAGACTGCCGTCGGACGAGGCACCATAGTACCTGAACAGGCTCTTCAAGACGCGCGCAACCCGACCCGGCTAGCCATTGGATGGCAAAGCCAAACAACAAACCTGGGCAGGCGGTACAAGCCGGACCTGCATTTCCGCGACGGCTTCCTCCGACAAGCCAAGATTTTCGTTCCAGGGGCTCCTTTAGGTGGCTCAGAATGGACCTCCGCGGACCGGTGAGGGACGGATTTTCGAAATCCTTCGCGGCTTTGCCTTGTCTGCCGGCGAGGCCCGCTTATTTTCGGAGCGGTTAGCCCTTGCTAGCTTCGACTGCTTTTCGAAAATGAAAACGACTAGAAGATAGGAGGAGAGCATGAAATTCCGTCCGCTTCACGATCGGGTCGTGGTCAAGCGCATCGACGCGGAAGAGAAGACCGCTGGCGGCATCATCATTCCCGATACAGCCAAGGAAAAACCCTCCCAGGGTGAAGTCATCGCCGTTGGCCCTGGTGGTCGTAACGAAAACGGCAAGCTGATCCCGATCGACGTCCAGGTCGGCGACCGCGTGTTGTTCGGCAAGTGGTCGGGCACCGAGGTCAAGGTCGACGCCCAGGAGCTGTTGATCATGAAGGAGAGCGACAGCACGGGCGTTCTCACCGAGGTGTCTTCCAAGAAGAAGGCCGCCTAATCCACCGCTCGCATCGCTCAAGCGCCTGCCGGTCGCCTCATTTAGGGTGAGACCACGTCAAAAACTCAGGGAAACCCACCATGTCAGCCAAAGAAGTGAAATTCGGCGTCGACGCCCGCGACCGGATGCTCCGCGGTGTCGACATCCTCCACAATGCAGTGAAAGTGACGCTCGGCCCAAAGGGCCGTAACGTCGTCCTCGACAAGTCGTTTGGCGCGCCCCGCATCACCAAGGACGGCGTCACCGTCGCCAAGGAGATCGAGCTCGATGACAAGTTCGAGAACATGGGCGCCCAGATGGTGCGCGAAGTCGCCTCCAAGTCCGCTGACGCGGCCGGCGACGGCACCACTACCGCGACCGTGCTCGCGGCCGCGATCGTCCGTGAAGGCGCCAAGTCGGTTGCCGCGGGCATGAACCCGATGGATCTGAAGCGCGGTATCGACATGGCTGTGGAAGCCGTGGTCGCCGACCTCGTCAAAAACTCCAAGAAGGTCACCTCGAACGAGGAGATCGCCCAGGTCGGCACGATTTCGGCCAATGGCGACGCTGAGATTGGCAAGTTTATCTCCGACGCCATGAAGAAGGTCGGCAACGAGGGTGTCATCACCGTCGAGGAAGCCAAGTCGCTGGAGACCGAACTCGAAGTTGTCGAGGGCATGCAGTTCGACCGCGGCTACATCTCGCCCTACTTCGTCACCAACGCCGACAAGATGCGCGTTGAAATGGAAGATGCCTACGTCCTGATCAATGAGAAGAAGCTATCTCAGTTGAATGAATTGCTTCCCTTGTTGGAAGCCGTGGTGCAGAGCGGCAAGCCGCTTGTGATTATCGCTGAAGACGTCGAAGGCGAAGCGCTCGCGACCCTCGTCGTGAACCGTCTGCGCGGCGGCCTGAAGGTCGCGGCCGTGAAGGCTCCGGGCTTCGGCGACCGCCGCAAGGCCATGCTGCAGGACATCGCGATCCTGACCGGCGGCCAGGCCATCTCGGAAGACCTCGGCATCAAGCTCGAGAACGTCACGCTCAACATGCTCGGTCGCGCCAAGAAGGTGATGATCGACAAGGAGAACACCACGATCGTCAGTGGCGCCGGCAAGAAGGCCGACATCGAAGCTCGCGTGGCGCAAATCAAGGCGCAGATCGAGGAGACTACCTCGGACTACGACCGTGAGAAGCTGCAGGAGCGTCTTGCCAAGCTCGCAGGCGGCGTCGCAGTGATCCGCGTCGGCGGCGCGACCGAGGTCGAGGTCAAGGAGCGCAAGGATCGCGTGGACGATGCGATGCATGCGACGCGCGCGGCGGTTGAAGAAGGCATCCTGCCGGGCGGAGGCGTTGCGCTGCTGCGTACCTCCGAGCACCTCAAGGGCATTCGCACCAAAAATGACGACCAGAAGACCGGGGTCGAGATCGTGCGCAAGGCGTTGTCTTACCCGGCCCGCCAGATCGCAATCAACGCGGGCGAGGACGGCTCGGTGATCGTCGGCAAGATCCTCGAAAAGGATCAGTACGCCTACGGCTTCGACTCCCAGACCGGCGAATATGCCGACCTCGTCAAGAAGGGCATCATCGACCCGACCAAGGTGGTTCGTGTGGCGATCCAGAACGCGGCGTCCGTCGCAGCGCTCCTGATCACCACCGAAGCTATGGTGGCGGAATTGCCGAAGAAGAACACCGGTGCGGGCGGCATGCCTCCGGGCGGCGGCGGAATGGGTGGCATGGGGGGTATGGACTTCTAAGTCCGACATTCAGAGCTTAACAATAAGGCTCGGCGTAGACGCCGAGCCTTTGCTGATTTCCTATTGACCAGAAGCCGCACTGGGGCAGAGACAGATTGCCGAGCGAGCGTCACTGCGTTGTCTTCGGCTTGATGTCATCCTGTCGGTCTGATCCAGCGGAGCAAAGTCCGGTGGCGACCCAGATATCGGACTAAATGCTCAATCCTCGACTTGCCTGATGTTCAGTTCAAAACCAGCTGGCAAAGAGGCGATTAAGTGAGACGACGGAAGCTCATGTTGTAATCCAATCACCTGGCCCCGTGGATGAACGCTTGCATCTCCTCCAGCGTAAGCTTGCCATTTGCCTTGAAAATTCGTTCGTGAGCTGCCTGAAACTCCTGCAGTGAGATGGTCCCATCGCCTGCTGATCTGGTTGGGTTGTCATTTGGGTCTATGCAAAGGCACCCACAGTGGCCGCACGCCAGAATGAGAGCAGATGTCGTGAGTCACAAGATGCGACTGTACATTTGAAACCTCCTCAGAAACGTCACCACTCCGATAAATCCCGCCCGAGCGATATTGATCCTATCACGTTTCGACAAGGCAGCCGCTAGGCTAATCGACACGATAGAGATCGTTGGGCTTCGGCTCGGCGGAACCAAGACGGAGACCGCACCCGCTCCGACCGCGTGCAGATCCGCCTGGGGTCAATAGGCGCCGTCCTGAGCGCCGCACGTCAGGTCTACCGCGACAACCGGACGGTCAGAGCCGGTCTGGGCTTCGCGTTCGGGGCAGAAGAGACTCATGCGTTGGGCAGATTACGAGTTGAATGACAGCGCCCACGTTCATCGTACCCTCGTGCCGTGGAGGAGCCCTTCACAAGATCCAAACCTCACATCGGCCAATGACTTGTTCGATCGCTTCATTTCGAAAACGGCGTCAGCGTGGGAAAGCGGGAAAGACTTCAAAACGAAATGTCAGCCAGCACGTTGCCATTCTCCCCGTCACCGGTGCCCATAGGGCCGGTTTTTAGAAGGAAGTCTCGGTTGCCGAGAGCTGCCTCGGGTGTTGGGGTATCTTTCGTCGGCGAGCTACTTCTCTCCCGACTTCTGTTTCACGCTCATATGCTCATATGCGTGATGAACCGTATTAGGTCCGCGTCAGCCGCGGCGTAAATGGTGCAAGGTAATTTCCGGCGGGCAATTGAGGCGCACGGGAACGACGCTCGAGCCCGCACCAACGGAAGTATAGCCGGTCATATCTCTGTACTGCCAAGGCCCAGCCCCCATCCGTCTTGGCAGCACCGCCTCGAGCTTGACCGGAATGGATCCGGGGAGACAAATCTGACCGCCGTGGGTGTGTCCGCTCAGCATCAAATCAAAGTTGGCATGCGCAGCCTGACGATAGACCTCCGGTGTATGAGACAACAAGATCGAGAACTCACCGCTGGGTATCGAGAGAGCGGCCTTTTCGAGGTTGTCCACTCTGAAGAAATGAGCATCGTCGATTCCCGCCAAATAGATCCGTTGATCCCTGCGAACGATTGTCTCGCATTCATTGAGCAGCACACGAATGCCCATGGCTTCGAGCCCGGGAACCATCTGTATCGTATCGTGGTTGCCGAGCACGGCATAGATTGGCTGTTTCAGATGAGTTACCACTCGCGCGACACCCTCCAGCGCGGGCTGGAACGGCCCAACAGTCCTTCCCCGATAATCGCCAGTTAGGACGCACACATCGTACTGCATGCTGCCAACCAGCTCGATGAGTCTGCTCATGGCAACTTCATTCATATCCACATGAAGGTCGCTAATGTGGAGAATGGTGAAGCCCTCAAAGAGGGGCGGTAATGTCTTGAGCCTGATTTCGTTTCGTTTGACGAGAATGCGTTCTGCATTCTGTCGTGCACGCCAGTAGAGTCCCGTTGCCTTTAGAACATTTCGAATGATCCACTCGGCCCAAGATGAGTTTTCGAGGTGAAAAAATGTGAGGCCCTGGCCAAATACCTGAGCTTCGTGATCTCTCTCAATCCCCAATCGCTGCCGGGCATGGAGCGGCCCGAGACGGATCTCGAGTTTACGCAGAATGTCTTCGTCCACCAGCTAGTCCTTTTGAACGGGTAGATATAACGTATTCTAATGAGGCCACGGTCAAACCGACAGCGGCTAATTCCCACGCTTCCACTGGAAGTCGCGGTAGGTCATTTGGCTCGTGCACTGCAACACACTGCATCGCTATTCGATCACGTCGGCGCAGCCGAGCAGCTTCAGGTTGATGGATGAGCTCGACCGTGGTGCCTTGGATAACCAACGCAAGACGTTCCACTGAAAGGCCCAATGAAGATCGAACTAACGTCGGATGCAACTATAAGTTAAGCTGAAGAAATGCAATTTCTGCATATCCTGCAATTATTGGTTTTAACGACGCTGGCGAACGGCACACCGATCGTTGCAAAGAAGATTTTTGGCCCACGTTTTTCCTTTCCGCTGGATGCCGGCACCGTATTGTTTGATGAGCGGCCGTTGTTTGGGCCATCGAAAACCATCCGCGGTATTTTAATTTCAGTCCTCATCACGACAGCAAGCGCCCCGCTTATCGGTCTGGATCTGACGATCGGTGCAATCGTAGCGGCCGCGGCTATGGCGGGCGATTTGTTCTCCAGTTTCGTGAAGCGCCGCCTAAACTATCCGCCGAGCAGCCAGGCACTCGGGCTCGATCAGGTTCCCGAATCCCTATTCCCGATGCTGGCATGCCGCGACGCGCTTTCTTTGACCAAAGCAGACATAGCGCTTGGCGTGGGGATATTCTTTATTGGCGCACTAATTCTGTCTCGTTTTCTATTCCGAGCCCACCTGCGCGACGAACCATATTAGCCCGCCATTAGCCCGAACGAAGGCAGTGCAAGGTGATTTCTGGTGGACAGTTGAGACGAACAGGAACGACGCTCGATCCAGCACCCACAGAGGTGTAGCCAGCCATGTCGTGATGCTGCCAAGCTCCTGCCGCCATCCGTCGGGGCAAGACTGCATCAAGTATGATCGGAATAGATCCTGGCAGACAGATCTGCCCACCGTGCGTATGCCCACTCAGCAACAAATTGAAATCGGCATGAGCCGCCTGACGATAGATCTCCGGTGTGTGTGACAATAAAATGGAGAACTCGCCATACGGGATCTGCAACGCAGCCTTTTCGATATCGTCGGCCTTAAAGCAGTGGGCGTCATCGATTCCGGCTAGATAGATTTTCTGATCGCCGCGCAAAATCACCTCGCTCTCGTTGAGCAGCATACGTATTCCCATGGCTTCCAGCCCCGGAACCATTTGGATGGTATCGTGGTCGCCCAGAACCCCATAAACGGGCTCCTTTAGATGAGCTCGCACTCGTGCGACGCCGTTCAAGGTTGCCTCGAACGGTCCAAAGTTCTTCCCCCGATAGTCGCCGGTTAGAACGCATAGATCGTAGCGCATGTCGCCGACGAGTTCGATCAAGCGCTGCATGGCAGCTTCATTCATGTCCACATGCATGTCGCTAAGGTGGAGTATGGTGAAGCCGTCGAAAAGCGGTGGCAACTCCTTGAACAGAACATCATTGCGCTTGACGAGAATGCTTCCAGTATTTCGCCGTCCGCGCCAGTAGAGACCGGTCAGCTTAAGTGCATTTCGAATGACAGAATGGACTGGATACCAGTTCCTTATGTGAAAGGAGAGGAGGTCTTGGCCGAAAATTTGTGCCTCGTGGTTCGTCTCGATACCCAATCGCTGTCTCGCATGGAACGGTCCGAGACGCTCCTCCAATTTGCGCAAGATCTCTTCGTCCATGGAACAACTTCCTCCGAAATCGGCCCGACCTTCCATGGATGTGCGGTACCGGCGCACGATTGCACGCTGCCAGCAGGTCCCGGTTGATATAGTCAACGAGATTGCAAAAGCCACCGCGCAATAGACATCGCGAATTCATAAACCATCAGCTCCGGTCCGCTTTGGTTTACCATACCTTTTAAGCTTTCTCGTCCGTGAGCATGCAATGGTGGCTGTAGATCGGGGACAAATCGCGACAGGGAAGCGTCAGGGCCAGGCCGTGGCGGCCTGGCCCACCATCTCGGGAATGCAATGCCTACAAAGACAACGCCACAAAGGCCAAAACGCAAGAAATCAAATGCGCACTCATTACCGTCCTCCGCGGCATCGATGCTATCGGTGACCGCGCGAAACCTGATTAATATGGCCGTAGTATCCGCCTTCTCGGGCACAGTTCTGCTCGGGCTTCTTGCTGCCAAGCATCTTCGAGCAGCATTCGCGTACCAGTTGTTATGGAAGAAGCCGGCCAGAGGCCGACGTCTGGCTTGATCGCCTTAGAGCATGATGTTTTTATACGGAAACGTAGCCTGAGTTTTTGAAGTAGTTGGTGCACTCCGTCTCGGAGAAGAGATCGAGGAGTTCACCAGCCTTTCTCCAGGTTGCCTCCACGTCACGGGGCTCGGCAGCTCGCATGAGATGTTTGAGTTTGGCGAAGACCTGCTCGATCGGATTGAGGTCAGGGCTATATGGCGGCAAGAAGATGCGGTGGGCGCCTCTGGCGCGGATGGCTTGGCGAGCCGCTTTGCCCTTATGGCTGCCAAGATTGTCGAGAACGACGATCTCGCCCGGTGCGAGGGTGGGTGCCAACACCTTCTCGACGTACAGCGTGAAGAGCTCACCATTGATGGGACCATCGATCACCCAAGGCGCGCTGATCCGATCGTGACGCAGCGCCGCGATGAAGGTCATGGTCTTCCAATGGCCGAAAGGTGCAGATGCTTGGAGGCGCTGTCCACAAGGCCCCCAGCCGCGTAGCGGCGCCATATTGGTCTTGATCCACGTCTCGTCGATAAAAACCAACCGTGCGACGTCGATCCTGCCTTGATGTGCTTTCCAGCGGGTCCGCTTACGGACGACGTCTGGGCGATCCTGCTCGGCCGGTAGAAGCGTTTTTTTTGAAGCTGAGCCCCTCGGCGTGAACAAAAGTCCACACCGCCCGCACGTCTGTCTTGATCCCCCGTGCAGCCAGCTCCTGCGTCAGCTTGCGCAAGGTGAATGGCCCCGAGCGAATGCGTTTGCGCAGCCAGTCGGCGTTGGCATCCGACAGAACCCGCTTCTTGTGGCCGCCGATCTGGCCGGGCGCCAGGCCTCCGGTATCCCGCCTCAGATTCTTCCACTTCGTCACGCAGGAGGGGCTGATCTGGAGCGCCTCGGCAATCGAACGAACCGTTTCCCCTGCGTCAGCTCGCGCCAAAGCCCGTTCCCGGATGTCTTCCGAATAGGGTCGCGTCATCCATGCTGGCCTCCGCCCTCCAGCATGGATGTTGAATCAGAAATCGCTCCCAGTGGGAATCCCGATTCCAGTCAAAAACAACATGCTCCTAGCGGACTTGCAAAAATTCAGAGCGGACGTCAGCAATGGGCCTTGCCTGTGTGAAAATGTCAGGGCGCTTGACGGCGATAAAATAACTCATTCGTTCAAGACCGTCTTCGCGGTCAACCTCGCAAGCGCATTCAACTTAAAGAACGAACTGAAGAATGAAATTCTAGCCGTGTTTCGATCTTTCGCGTTTTTACACAGCCAGGGCCAACAGCAGACATCATTGAGGCCTCGGAGGAAAACCGCACCGGGCACGCACCTTAGCACTTCGCGAAATCATTCGTCAGAGAGAGGTGGCACCCAACCGACCCTGAACCTGCAATGTCGTCGCAACGTGAAATTATCGTTGTTGCTGTCTGGATTTGATGTCGAGCAAGTTCAGCAGCGTTGCGGTCGCGATCATCGCCACGATGCCACCGAGACTAAGGGCTATCTGCATCGCAAGCCCGTCCGAGATGTCGAGCCGGGCGACATCGGCAGCGAACGACAGCAGAACGCCGAGACAATAGATTGGTAGCGAGTTCTGGCCACAGAGGATTGCAGCGCGCATCACCGGTGTCATCGGCGCCGGCCATTTGCGAGGCATGAACCATACCGCCAAGACTGCCATAGCCAAAAAATGCAGCAGCAGCCCAAGCTTACGGTACTGCGTGGGTGACCACATTTTCAACCACCCCATACGATCTACCGCCGCGAGACAGGTTCGGCACAATCGCGAGAGTGCATGAAGACACAAGCAGTTCTGCTGTTTGCGCGACGATCACCGTCATGAAGCTGCAATCAAGCAGGGTCGTCCAAACGCGCTCGGCTGTTGCCGCCTCCAGTTGAGCCTCATGCGGATGAAGGTGCTCGTAAAGTTTCAACACCCCAGGCAGGTCGCATTGCGTGGCGGGACGGACAATGACTTCGTTCATTCAATGACCCACAAGCAGGAATTTGCCGCCGCTGAACGAGGCGCTCACTGAGCCCGCACGTTAACCCCGCTATTGAGGAGGTGGAGGGCCTCTTCATGAAGACCGACAGTTGCTGAAGCCAAGACTGGGCCACCCTCCTCCGCCCTTTCGCCGTCAATCCGCGTCACCACTCCGCCCGCCTTTTCGATGATCGGGATCAACGCGACGATATCGTAGGATTGGAGCGAAGGTTCGACTGCGAGGTCAATACGGCCAGCAGCGACCATCGCAATGGCATAGCATTCGCCACCGTAGCGCGTCATCCGTACCGAGGCGGCAAGGCGATCGAAGCCGTGCTTGAGCTCACCGTGATAGCGCTCAGGCGAATTCGTATGCAGGATCGCCCGCGAAAGCGTGCCGACGTCTCGCGTAGACAGTCGTTCGCGCTTGCCTGCATATTCGCACCAGGCTCCATCGGCGGAGGCCCAGAAACGCTCACGCGTGAAGGGCTGGCTCATCATTCCCAGTTCGGCTCGGCCATGCACGGCGATATCTGCCAATCGATGAAGAAAATCGGCGCCCGGCAGTTTCGGCATAAAGTATCTCCAAGCGTGCACACTCGCTGCCGTTGTATACGGACAACTGCCGAATTACATCCTAAACTTGCATATCGGCCGGCTGTGATCTTGAAGGTCGCCGCCGACACGCCGCCAGACCAAGGCGAGACCAAAGAATGGACCGCGTCAGGGCTGGACGCGAAAGCTCTCCGAGTTGAAGATGACCAGCCGCACCAGTTGAGGAGGTCAACATAACGAGGCCTAGCCCGACTTGGCGGATCTCACCAGTTCGCGGCGACCAGAACGCGATCGACGAGGAAGGCGAGCCCAGCGACCAGCACGAGCGCGGAGAGCGCCGTCACCGCCCGCCGCTCCAACGCGGCGCGCCGAAACCAAAGGAGGATCGGCAGGAAAGCGGCGATCACCGCTGCCTGGCCGGATTCAACGCCGAGGTTGAACGACACGAGCGCGCCGGCCAGGGCGGCCGGGGGCAGATCGAGATCGAGCAACGCGCCGGCAAAGCCGAAGCCATGCACGAGGCCAAACGCGAAGCCCACGGCCCAGCGCCACGACGCCGTGCGTCTGAGGAAAATGTTTTCGGCCGCGACGTAGACGATCGACAGCGCGATCACCGGCTCGACGATCCAACTGGGCGGCGACGCCGCGCCCAGTACCGCCACGGCCAAGGTGATGCTGTGCGCCACCGTGAACGCGGTGATGACGGCGAACAAGGATCCGATTCCTCCGCCGCCCAGAACGAGAGCCAGCACGAACAGGAGGTGATCAACTCCTGTCAGGATGTGCTCGATGCCGAGCCGAAAGAAGGCGAAGACGCCGCTCCCGGAGGTAACCTCGGGCGCCGGGCTCCCGCTCGGTGCCGCGACGGCGAGGCGAGCCTCGCGCCGGTCGCCCTCGAGGGTGTATTGCTGCACGCTCCCCAGGGCTTCGACGCGGGCAAGCGTGTGGTAGTCGTTGCCGAGGACGTCGGACAGGTCGTCGCGCAGCACAAGTTCGCGCGGCGTACCAGGGCAGGCGTAATCGATGATCACTACGGCATTGGCGCGGTCGGGCGTGGGCGGCGTGACCGTTCCGGGCACCGGCTCGCATCGCACCCCATTCGCGGAAATGCCGACTTTCCGCGCGACCAAATCGGCCAGCGTGGCGTAGTCTCCACGGGGCGCCAGCCGCAGCCCGGCGGCCTCGCCGCCGGCCGCCGCGAGCGCATCGGGGCCGAGGGTGAGGCTGTATCGGACAGTTCCGCCGTGCAGGCTCACGGTGGCATAGCCCATCGAGCCAGCGATGTGCCCTTGCGCTGGTCCGAGCGGTAGCAGCAGCGCGAGAGCAGCCCACGGCGCCGCGCGGCGGAGAGAGGCGGGAGGCGTCATCGCGCGGCCGCTTCAGTCATGACCTCGGCCCACTCGCCGCCGACGAAGCGGGACATGAGGTAGAGCCGCGGATTGTCGTCGATGCGCATGTACTGGAGGTACCCCTCGGGGTTGAATTCGCCGAAGCTGGCGGCAAGCACCAGCTCGCCGTAGCCTCCGTAGAGCTTCACGGAGAGCCGTGGCGGGTCGAGGCCGAACGGCGCCGGATCGCTCCCCACGAGCTCTGCCGCCTCGATCTCGCGGACCGGCCCGGAATTGTGCATGATCTGAACGGCCTTGCTGACCTGGAGCCCAGCGGCGCCGATGTTGACGCCGTCCGGCGTCACCCACTCTGTCTCGCCCGCACGGAGCAGGGTAACGCGCCGCGTGCCGCGGCTCAACTCCACCCGCTTGACCTCTTCGGGCGCGCGTTTGAGCACGCCCTTAGCCTCGAACCGCACGAGCTGGCGCTGCACCGGCATAGCGCCGCTCACCACCATCGCCGCGAGGTAGAGCAGCGCGAGCGCCGCGAGGACGGGATGCAGGACGTGCCGCCTCATCGCCGTCGCCACCAAACAACGCAGCCGAGCGCGACCACCAGCAGCGGCATTGCGACCACGACCATGAAGAACACCGCGTTCGACTGCCGCCCGGTCAACGCGATCAGCGGAGGCACGGGGACACGCGCGGCGACGGCCGTCGTGCGTTCCTCACGTGCCAGCCAGCGGGCTACCGAGAGCAGAAGGTCGCTATTCGCCATATAGGGAAAGAACGAGTTGCTGGCGAAATCGCTGTCGCCGATGACGATGGCGCGCATGGGTTCGGCGTCGCGGTCGAGGCGCCCTTCCACAGCGACTCCCAACACGCGCGGGCCGGAGACCGGTGGCGAGGCCGCGTCCTTCTCACCCGTCGCGTCAGGCTCCACTGCGTGTGACCCCACCGGCTTTACCGGGCGCGTGTAGCTGTCGCGGCTGCTGAGCAGCAGCGGGGTGACGCGGAGGTCGCCCGCCGTCGGCAGCATCGTGATGGGGCGGATTCCGGGGTAGAAGGTGAGCGAGATCGAACGCGTAACCGGATGAGGGTCGTAGCCCGTGACCGCCACGATCTCGGAGTTGGTCGAGTAGTGGCTTAAGGGATCGACGACGACCTCCTGCTCCGGCCGGACGCCGAGCTCGGCGACGAGCCGGGCAAGCCCGGGTTCGAGCACGAAACCCAGGTCCAGGAGGAGGAGGGCCGACCCGCCGCGTCGCAGATAGGCGCGCAAGGCCGCGCTTTCAGCCGGCAGGAACGTGGTCCGCGGATTGGCCGCGACGACGAGGGTGCACCCGATCGGCACGTTATCCTCGGTGGCGAGGATGAGCTTCCGCGCCTCATAACCCTGCGCTTCGAGCGCGCGGCGCAGCCGCCCCGCGCCGTGGCCCGGCATCTCTACCACCTGCGAGCTGGCGTCGTCGTGGCTGTGGCCAGCGCCGCCTTCTAGGTGGGTGTGGTACTCGAAGTTGTCCATCGGCAGCTCGCCGTGGCCCTCGAGGAAGCAGGCCGTAATCGCGCGCCCGCGCAATACGCGCTGGATACCTATCGCGATCTCCGTCTCGTCCGTGCCTTGCACCAGCACCCGATGTCCCTCCGCTTCCACGACCGCGACATTGTAGATCTGGATTGCCTTCTCGCGCGCGAGTCTCGGGTCCCGGTCCGGATCGACCGCGACGACTTTGAGCAGCGGGTTGCGCCGGGCCATGATCGCAAGGAGGTCGCGCGCGCGCCGCCCCGCGGGATCCTGCGACCGATAAAAGTAGGTGACGGTTACCTCGCGGGAGACCTCGTCGATCGCCCGCATGGCCGCCCCCGAGGGCGTATAGACCTTCTCCCGCGTCAGGTCGAAATGCACGTCATGCAGATGCAGCGCGACATTGGCCAGCACCGCGGCGCCGACCGCGACCAGCACGATTCCGGCCGAATAGGCCCGCCCTCGCCAGCCCACGAGCCCGGTCTGCAGCGGCAGCCTCAGCCCGGTCGCGAACAGCACCAGGACGGCCATGAGCCAGCCGCCAGCCCAGAGCAAAGCATTCCAGTCGAGCTCGGAGTGTTCCATGGGGTCAGCGCCGGGCCAGCCCGCGCACGGCGAGGAACAGCCCGAGCAGGGTCACCGCGAGGAAGAAGCCGAAATCCGAAGCGTACATGGCGCCGAGGGCAAAAGGCTGGAAGCGCGCCAGCAGCGACAGCCCGAGCACCCAATTGTCGATCGGCGACGGCAGCAACGCGGCCCAGGCGTCAATCGCCCACAGCATCCCGAACACACCGAGCGAGACGACCGCGGCCACGATCTGGTTGGCGGTGAGCGCGGAAATGGCAAGACCGATCGAGACCAGGGCGGCGGCGAGCAGAGCGAGGCCGAGATAACCGCTGTAGATCGGACCCCAATCGGGGGTGCTGAAACGCGCCAGTATCCCCGCATAGACCAACGTGAGCGCGACCATCGCGAGCAGCATGCCCATTGAGGCTGCGAACTTGGCGAGCACGATGTCGCCCTCGCGCACCGGTGCCGTCAGCAGCAGCTCGAGGGTGCCACCCCGGCGTTCCTCCGCGAACTGCCGCATGGTAACGAGCGGCACGAACAGGACGAGCTGCACGGCCGCCTGAAAGAAGACGTTCACCAGCGTCGCCTGCTTGGTCGCGATGAGCGTGACGGCGAAGCCGTAGCCGTTGAGCACAAGGAAAACGGCGATGACGGCGTAAGCGATCGGCGAGACGAACAGCGCGCGCAACTCCTTGGCAACCAGGGCGAGAAACGCCGTCATTGGAGCGCTCGGCTCGCCGTTAGCCGGAGGAATAGCTCCTCCAGGTCTGAAGCCGTCTCGACCGTCTCGACGCTCGCGATGCCGGCGAGGCAAAGGGTCGCGGCCACGTGCGGCGCTGCGCTGGGCTCCGACACCTCCACCCGCCAGCCGGCCAAGTCCCCATCAGGCTGCTGCTCGCGCGTCACGCTGTCGATCCCCGCCAAGCCCGACAAGGCCGCCGCGACCTCGTCCGCCCGGTCCGCCAGGGCGCGGACCCGGAGCGAGGCGCCGCGCCTGGCGCCGGCCAGGTGGTGAACGGTGAGCAGCCGCCCGTCGAGCAGGATAGCGACCCGATCGGCGACGCGTTCCATCTCGGCTAGGACGTGCGAGGTGACAAGGACCGCGCTGTCGCGAGCCAGCGTCCGCAGCAGGCCGCGCAGCTCGATGACCTGACGCGGGTCAAGGCCGTTGGTCGGCTCGTCGAGCACCAACAACTTGGGTTCGTTCAGCACGGCCTGGGCGATTGAGACGCGCTGCCGATAGCCGCGCGACAGCCGGCCAATCACGGCGTCGCCAACCGGCTCGAGCGCGAGCCGCGCGCGGGCGGACTCGATGCCTCGGCGCAACGCACCTCCCCGCAAGCCCCGCAACTGGCCCATGAAGTGAAGAAATTCGTCCACCCGCATATGGCCGTACAGCGGGGCGTTCTCCGGCACGTAGCCGATCCGCGCGCGCGCCTGGTGTCCGTCGCGGACCACGTCGAAGCCGTCGATGCGGACAGTCCCTTCGCTCGGCCGCAGATAGCCGGTGATGACCCGCAAGATGGTGGTCTTACCCGAGCCGTTGGGACCAAGCAGGCCCACCACTTCCCGCTCGTTCACCTCGAACGAGACGCCGTCCACTGCCTGGCGACGGCCATAACGTTTGCCCAGCCGTTCGACAGAGGCGACAGCGATGCCGTGCCGCGAGCTTTCAGCCGGCGCGATGCCAAGCCCCGCCGGGGCTCGGCGCGGTCGATCGGTCAGGCGCAAGTCCAGTGGCGGCGTCGAGCCGGTCAATCGTAGAATTCCGGCGCCTTCTTCATCGCCTTGAACGCGTCCGGGTCGTGGGCGGTGAAGAAATTTGCCTTCTGCGTCGCCATTTCCCGCCTGATCCACTCGAAGGCTGAGTAGAATCCCGATGTCGAATAGACCAAGGGGGTGCTTGGCGGTATGTTCTGCTCGACGTTCTCCCGGAAATAGACGTTGTCCCCGGTGAGGATGGTGAGGCCGGTGTTCTTCAGCCGCACCGTCATCATCTGGCTGCCCGGCGTGTGGGCAACCCAGCGCTTCACGACGAGCGTGCCATCTCCAAACAGGTCCTGATCGCCTTCGAGCTGCAACATCTTCACCGCGTTTGCGCTTGGCGTCATGTTGCCGCGCAGCGGCAGGACGTCGCCGAGAACGTAATTGGAGCCAGTGCCGGGCTCCGGCCAGAAGAAGTTCTGGATCTCGCTCTTTTGCACGACGAGCGTCGACTTCGGGAACTTGGCGACATTGCCGCCGTGGTCGAGGTGAAGATGGCTCACCACGACGTAGGTGATATCGTCGGGCGTGAGATCGATTTTCTTGAGCTGCGTATCGATCGCGACATCTGGCGTGTTGACCGGCTTCAACCCGGTGAACGCGGCACCCCAGTAGCCTGGGTCGGTGATAATCTTGTCGTTGTTACCCGTGTCGAAGAGAACATTCCCTTTCGGATGTTTGATCACGTAAAAACCGACCGGAACCTGGATCGCCGGCTCCATGGGTGCGCCGTTCACCAAAAATCCTTTGCCGAGAGTCAACGCGCCGGAACTGAAAGCGTAGAGCTTAAGGTCTTGGGCGCTTAGTGCCGTACTCGACAATACGCTCCCGAGAAGAGCGACCATTGCCGTCAAATATTTGCAGGTCATTCTTTGCCTCCCTCGTCGCGAATTTTGTTATGTTTTGCTTCTGTGCAAAGCCGCAGAGGCGCCGGCAGGATGCACTTAAGTTCAACACGCCGCAGGAGACCTGTCAATAATTCTGGACGGTGTCCCGGTTCACCGGACGGTACTGCGGCGCCAGTGGTCAGGATTGGCCGAGGCTCGTTGCGTGAGTGGATGGCTGTGGGCTAGGGGCATTCCTGCTGAAACCAGTCTTCAACCGCAGCATTCCGGTAAGAGCGTCAGCTGGGGTCTGTCCGCGCTCCAACGAAGCGTCCCATCCCTAAGCCAATCCACAGGGAACGTCACTTCGCACGCGCAAAACCAATGCTCATTTCGACCAGCGCCCAGTTGCGGACCAGCGCACCGCCATTGCCGAAGCCAAGGCCAGGAGGCGCGTCTTGCGCTCACAGATGACCTCGGCGAGCGCGACCGCCAGCTTGCGCACCTGCAGCAGATGCTCGCCACCAACAATGCGAAGCTTGCCGAAGCGCAGAAGGTCCAATCGGAGATGATGCGAAGGGAACGCGAGCTTGAGGACTCAGTGGCGCAAAAGATCGCTACGGCCGCGACCTCGCGACATGCTCCATCGACAAAGAAAGCGTGAACGGCTGGCTGGTACGCGACACAGGCCATGGCCTTTCGACGCTACTCGGAAGCCTGTTGGCGGCGAAGAGGGCTGGCAACACGCGCCAATTATAGTACCGTTGTTGCAAGAAGCAGCACGCGGCGGCTGAAGCCGGACGCGACACAAAGAAGAGGGAGGACTTTCGATGCAATTTCTCAAGGCTGCGGTTGCGGCCGGGCTTGTAGTTGCGACCTTTACGGGCACCTCGCTTGCGCAGACCAAGCCGTCGGAGCTCAAAATCGGCATCACGACGTTCCTGTCGGGCCCTGCGTCAGTCTTCGGTGTGCCGGCGAAGGCCGCGGCGGAGATGATCGCGGAGGACCTCAACAAGAAGGGCGGCATCGGCGGCGTGCCGGTCAAGCTCTCCTTCATCGACGAAGGTGCGGGAGGCGAAGCGCTCGTCTCGAATTACCGACGCGTGGTGCAGGACGAAAAGGTCGATGCCACGTTTGCTTCGATCTCGTCCGGCAGCTGCACCCAGTTGGTGCCGGTCGCCGAAGACCTAAAAGTCATGAATTTCATGTGGGACTGCGGTGCGGCCTCCATCCTCGAAACCAAGAAGTACCGCTACAATTTCCGGACTCAGGCGAACGGCACGCCGGAAATGCTGGCCGTGCTCCTTTACCTGCTCAAGACCAAGCCTGACTTTAAGACGATCGCGGTGGTCAATCAGGATTATGCATGGGGTCGGGAGAGCTGGGAGATCTTTTCGACCGCGCTCAAGGCGATGAAGCCGGACGTGCAAGTCGTCGCGGAGCTCTTCCCGAAGTTCGGCGCACCGGACTACTCCACTGAAGTTTCCCGTCTGTTGGCGCTGCGGCCCGATGTGGTGCTGACCACGTCTTGGGGCGGAGATCTCGACACGCTGGTCCGCCAGGCCGGTCAGCGCGGCCTGTTGCAGCAGTCGACCTTCGTGCTCGGAATCGGCGAATCATCGGTCCAGCGGTTGGGCAAGGACTTGCCTGAAGGCCTGATCGTCGGCGCGCGCGGAGATCACTGGTTCCTGCATCCCGAGAAGAAGAACGACGCGGCCTTCAAGGCGTTCAATGAAGCCTTCAAGGCGAAGACCGGTGCATGGCCGATCTACCCGGTCTATCACATGGCGCAGGCGTTCAAGGCCTTGCAGACGGCGTACGACAAGGCGATCAAGTCCAATGGCGGCAACTGGCCCACGCGCGAACAGGTGGTCGACGCGACGGCGGGCATCGAGTTCGCCACCGGCTTCGGCCGTCCGATTACGCTGCGGCCCGAGGACAACCAGGGTCTCGAAGCTCAGCTGGTCGGCGTCACCAAGTCCGTTCCGGGGTACGACTTCAAGCTGCTCGACAACATGATGATCTTCGATCCGAAGTTGATCACCAACCCGGCGGGCGTACGGTCGGTTGAGTGGCTCAAGACGCTCAAGCCGGACTTCGCCAAGATGGACGTGCCGACCTTCAAAGCTCAGTAGCGGCACGCTCGACTTTTCATCCCCGTCCTCCGAGCCGCGTCCCGGAGGACGGACCTTTTCCGAAGGCCATCATGAACTCGACACTCGCTATCTTGGCTATCCTCGATGGGATCAGCTATGCCGCACTGGTGTTCTTGGTCTCGGTCGGGCTCAGCCTGATTTTCGGCGTGCTACGCGTAGTCAACGTCGCGCACGGTTCGCTGTACGCGTTCGGCGCCTACCTGGCTGCGACGTTCAGCCTTGCAATCGCGCCGATCTCGCCTTGGCTCACCTATCCCGCGCTGCTGGCCGCCTCCATCGTGATCGGCGTCGTGTGCGGCGGTTTCATCGAACGGTTTCTGCTGCGACCGCTCTCCGGACAGGAGGACGCCCTCCAGCTTCTGATCACGTTCGCCGCCTTCATGATCATGGACAACCTGCAGCGTTTGGTCTGGGGCGTGCAGCCCATCTTCGCCGCGGAGCCGTTGAGACTACTTCCCAACCTCGCCGTGTTCGGCGTCAGCTACACGTCGTACCAGGTCATTCTGCTGCCCGGCGTGGCATTGGCGACGCTGTTCGGGCTCCGCTACTTTCTGCGCAGGACGCTGTCGGGAGCGGTGATCCTTGCGGTCACGGAGGACCGCGAAGCTTCGATGGCCATCGGGATTGACGCAAAACGCGTATATTTCGTCACCTTTGTCATCGGTGCGAGTCTGGCCGCGTTGGGAGGAGCGCTGGCCTCGCCGACCACCTCGCTGGTCCCCGGTATGGGCGCCGATATGATCGTGCTTTCCTTTGCCGTCGCTGCGACCGCGGGTCTCGGCCAGATCGAGGGCACCGCGCTCACCGCGCTGATGATCGGCCTGACCCGTGCCTTCGTGATCTATCTCCAGCCGGAATTCGAAGTTCTCGTTCCCTATCTGCTGATGGTGCTGGTGCTTCTGGTGCGTCCGTTCGGCCTGTTCGGTGCCGTGCAAGTAAGGAAAATATGATGAGCGGTCGCATCAAGCCGGTCACCACGATCGCGATCGTCTTCTTTCTGGTTAGCGCCGTCGCGCCCCTTTTGGTATCGAGCTGGGCGACCTTGTTCGCGTTGATTCTCGCGAAGGGCATCGTCGTTCTCGGTATCATTCTTCTGCTGCAGGCGGGGCAGGTGTCGTTCGGACATGCAATGTTCTTCGCTACCGGGGCGTATACCGCGGCGTTCTGGGGCAAGTACGTCGGTGGCGGCGACATCGTACTCTTCATCGCGCTGGGCGGCATAACCTCCGCCGTCTTCGGCCTTATCGTCGGGCTCTTCGTCGTGCGCTACCGGGAAATCTTTTTTGGAATGCTGAATCTGGCGTTTTCGATGGTGCTGTGGTCGCTGCTGGAGAAGATGTTTCATTACACCAACGGCGCCGACGGCATCCGGGTCCCTCGTCCGGCCCTGTTAGGGCTGTCGTTTACGCCCGAAACCTTCCAGTACGTCATTCTTTACGTGAGCCTCTTGATCGCGGTCGTCGCGTTCTACGGCGTGCAACGCTATCTCGATAGCCCGCTCGGACACATGCTGCGTGCCGTCAAATCGAACGAGACCCGGCTCGAGTACCTCGGGACGTCCGCACGGCGCGTGCTTCTGATAGGCTACGTGATATCGGCTTTTCTCGGCGGCATCGGCGGCACGCTGGTGGCGATCATCCAGCAGATCGCCACGCCCGAGTTCGGGTTCTGGACGAAGTCGGGCGAGTTCGTCTTTATCGCGATCCTCGGCGGCAGCGCCCACGCCTTCGGAGCGTTCGCCGGCGCGGCGATGTTCGAGTGCGTGCGCTTCTATGCGGCGGCCCACCTGGCCGACACCTGGCAGCTGATCCTCGGCATGGTCTTGATCGTCATCATTCTCTATGCGCCTAACGGACTGATAGGTCTCAGGCAGCGCTACGGCCAGGCGAAGCAGGGAGGACATTGATGGCCAACGTCCTCCTATCCGCGAAGGGCATCAAGATCCGGTTCGGTGGCGTCGTCGCCGCCGACGGTATCGATCTGGACGTGCTCCAAGGCGAGAACCTCGCGATCATCGGACCGAACGGCGCCGGAAAGACCACCTTCCTCAACATCTCGACGGGTTATTTGCGGCCGCAGGCCGGAAGCATCACCTTTCTAGGCCAGGAAATCACGGCGCAGCTCCCGCGCACGATCACCAAGCTCGGCATCGCGCGGGCCTTTCAGATACCGCAGCTTTTTCTCGATCAGACTGTGATAGAGAACATGCTGATCGCCGCGGCCTCGCGGCTGGGAAGCCCTTCCGGCTTCACGGCTCTTTCCGCCCTGCCTGAGCTGCCTGAAATGGAGCGCCTTCTGGATCTCGTCGGCGTCAAGTTGTACGCGTCTCGCAAGGCGAGGGAGCTTCCCGAGGGACAACGCAAGCTGGTCGACATCGCTCTGGCGCTCGCGCTGAAGCCCAGACTGCTGCTGATGGACGAGCCCACCTCGGGCGTCGCCTCCGCCGAGAAGCTGGAGATCATGGACATCCTGACGTCCGCGCTCGCCAAGGAGAATGTGACTTCGGTCTTCGTCGAGCACGACATGGACATGGTGGAGCGCTATGCCCACCGGGTCGCGGTGTGGAACGTCGGGAAGATCCAAAAGGTCGGCACGCCGGCGGAGGTTCTGGCCGATCCCAAGGTCCGCGAACAGGTGATCGGCATATGACGTCGATGCTGGACTTCGAGAACGTCAACGTCGCGATCGCCGATGCGCCAGTGCTGCGCAGCGTCAGCTTCTCGCTGCCGCCGGGTGCGACCGCCGCACTCATTGGGCGAAATGGCGCCGGTAAGACGACGACGGTACGGACCATCATGGGCTTCACGAAGGCGAGCGGCACCGTGCTCCTGGGCGGTCAGGACCTGGGACATGTTCCTCCGCACCGCCGGCCCTTCTTAGGCATCGGCTACGCCCCCGAGGACCGTCGTCTCTTCTCGGCCTTTACGGTGGAAGAAAACATTCTTTTGCCCGGTCGCGTCGCGAAACTTGGCGCGGACGAGGCGCGCCGGCGGCTGGAGCGAGCCTACTCCGTCCTGCCGGAGCTCAAGGAACTGGCGAGTCGCCCGGCGGGCTCCGTCTCCGGCGGCCAAGGCAAGATGGTCGCCCTCGGGCGCGCCCTGATGCTAGGCACCCGCCTCGTCATTCTGGACGAGCCGTTCCAGGGCCTCGCCCCTGTGCTGGCGCAGAGGTACGCCGAGGCGCTGCGTCGGCTTCGTTCGCAGGACCGGGACATTACCCTGCTGATCACGGAGTCGAACCCGAAGCTGCTCGAGACCTTTGCCGACGTGACGCTGACGATCGAGCGCGGCGAAATCGAAAGCCGGGTCCGGGTGTAGCGCTCGCCCGGTTCGGGCGCGCAAAACAGACGGTCAAGCCAGGTTCCATCGGGGCTTTCCGAACAGACGAATCTACTGGCGCTCAATGCAACACGAGGCGGCCCGCGCCGGCGAAGCCGGCAGCGATTTGCGGTGGTCGCACAGTAGCTCAAAGAGCTTGCCGCCAGGTCTTGATTTCCGCTCATCGCTCTCGGCGGAAAGCAATCGGTGGTCGTGTCCCCGGTGATGGTGTAGCTCGGTAGAGCAAAGCCGTCCGCACGCGCGCCCTCCCATGGCGCCGTAGCGGGCGGGCGGCTTTGCGGTGGTCACCGGCAGTTCGCCGGTAGGGTCGGGTTGCTGACACCAACCTGATTCGAGGAACCACCGATGACCGATGAGATGATGAACCTCCGCACGCTCGTGGAGAAGACCCCTGATGCGGATCTGCTGCGCGAGATGATCGGCTTTGCTGCCCAGCGCCTGATGGAGCTGGAAGTGGAAGGCCAGACCGGGGCCGCCTACGGCGAGAAGAACCCCGAGCGTCTGGCGCAGCGCAACGGCTACCGCGACCGGACCTGGGAGACCCGCGCCGGCACGGTCGAGCTGCGCATTCCCAAGCTGCGCAAAGGCTCCTACTTCCCCGGCTTTCTGGAGCCGCGCCGGATGGCCGAGAAGGCGCTCACCGCCGTGGTGCAGGAAGCTTATGTGCAGGGCGTCTCGACCCGCTCCGTCGACGATCTGGTGCAGGCGATGGGCATGAGCGGCATCTCCAAGAGCCAGGTCTCGCGGCTGTGCGCGGAGATCGATGACAAGGTGAAGGCGTTCCTCGCTCGCCCGATCGAGGGCGATTGGCCCTATCTGTGGATCGACGCCACCTACGTGAAGGTGCGCCAGCAGGGGCGCATCGTGTCGGTCGCGGTGATCGTCGCGGTCGGCGTCAACAGCGATGGCCGGCGCGAAGTTCTCGGCATGGACATTGGTCCCTCGGAGGCCGAGACATTCTGGACGGCGTTCCTGCGCAAGCTCGCCCGCCGCGGCCTGCGCGGCGTCAAGCTGGTCGTCTCCGACGCCCACGAGGGCATCAAGGCGACCGTCGCCAAGGTGCTCAACGCCAGTTGGCAGCGTTGCCGCGTGCACTTCATGCGCAACGCGCTGGCCCATGCCGGCAAAAGTGGACGGCGTGTCGTCTCCGCCTTCATCGCCACTGCGTTTGCCCAGGACGATGCCGAGGCCGCACGAGCGCAATGGCGGAAGGTCGCCGATCAGCTCCGCCCCAAGCTACCCAAGCTCGCCGGCTTCCTCGACGAGGCGGCGCCTCAACGGCGAGATCAAGCGCCGGACCGAGGTCGTCGGCATCTTCCCCAATGAGGACGCTATCGTCCGCCTCATCGGCGCGATCCTGCTCGAACAGAATGATGAATGGGCCGTCCAGCGCGCCCGTTACATGACGCTGGAAACCATCGCGCCGTTGAGCGATGATCCAACCGTCAGCCTCCCGGCTATCGCCAGCTGACCAGTCCGGCTCTTGCCGGCGAACGCGGTGTCCCACCGCCAGTTACACCACGCTCAGGGACACGATCCAATCGGTTGCAAGTCGAGGTCGCGAAATTCTTGGACGAGGTTCGGGCAGCCTAGCTCGGAACAGGCGGACAAAGCTTCTCGGAAATATCTGTCCGTCGACTTCCCAATTGCTAAGCGCGACCGCTAGTTACGGGAGGTGTCGTCCAAAGCCTCCCTTTTGCGCTGTCCGAAATCGATGGCGGAAAGGAAGGGACTCTCTCCCCCTAGGTCGCGATTGCGAGAAATCCGCCGTAAAACAAGGATTCGCAAATAGCCCGGCCGTGATTTGTGACCACCGCGTGTACCACCGTCCGGCGATTTGGGCGTCAATCTCGGCCTACTTCGGAGCGATCCGGGACGTCTCGAACGGGGTGGCTGGGCGCCGATGCCGCCCGCACAACAGCGTTTCTTAAGCTTCGCCGTCCATATTCCTGTGACCGCAGGATCAATCGATCACAGGATCACAGCAGGGCGGGCTCCAGAGCCCTGGACAAGGAGCGGTGAGGTGGCCACACGGAAGAACCTTCTTGGAGATCTCGTTGCTGACGCGCCGACGCTTGCGCCTGGTCCCGCGTCCGGACGTAGCTTCGATGGTGCGGTGCCGCCTCCCAGGGGCACGGCGCCGGCCTCGTCGCCGCGTACCATGGGCACGCTGAAGGAACGAGCGCGCCAAATGTCGCTCTATCTGGAGCCGGCGACCTACGACGCGCTGTGGGATATCGCGCATCGGGAGAGGACCAAGATGCATGTTCTACTGCTGCAGGCAGTTGACCAGTTTCTGAAGAAGCGCGTTACGCCGCCGGAATGATGCGATTGCTTTCTGTACTATCGCGCGGATGAGGCGTAGCGCCGTCTCGGGCGCGCCCGCGCACCCAGGCCTGCGCGAACTCGCGGTCGACATGGCGGCCCATGGCTTCGCCGACCGCCTCGATGTCGGGAACAAAATCGCTCTCGCCGCGACTGCTTACAAGATGGCTGAAGAACAGCAATGAGACGACTACGGTGCGTGGCCTAGTCACCGGTCGGCGTAATGCGAAACTCGATTACCTCTGGCAAGCCGCGCAGATGTCTAGCAAGTCTTTCTGCATTAAACCGGTCGCGGCTCTTGATGGTCATGCGGTATTCAAACTGCTGCCCGCCTCGCTTAACCGGGACGACAGGTTGGCGATGGTAAACCCGTGAGCACCGATCATCTTGTGAACTTCGCTTTCGCCCATGACCCGATCTCGCGCAAAACGAAGCATGTGATGTGCGTAAAACTCAGTAGGCAACCGAGCCTCGATATGCCTGAACAAGGCGAGCACGATCAGCGTCGCGAGGGCACCTACAGCGGCAGCAAACCAGAATCCAATTCCAACCAGAATACCGATGGCCGCGGTAACCCAAATGGACGCCGCCGTTGTCAGTCCGCGCAGGGTAAGGCCTTCCTTGAAGATGACTCCGGCGCCCAGAAAGCCGATGCCGGTCATGATCCCCTGCGCCATGCGGGTCGGGTCAGTTCGGATCGCATCATGTTCAAGGAAGGTCATCCACTGGTGCTGATAGACGGTGACGATCATCAGAATCGCTGACGCTACGCAGACCAGAGAATGGGTTCTGAAACCCGCCGGCCGACCGTGAAACGTACGCTCGAATCCAATCATAGCGCCGATGACGAGGGCACCCATCACTCTGACGACGATCACAAATTCATCGTGACCTATGGCTCACCTCTCTTGAACAGTTGACAAACGTCGGCTGGAATTAACGTTTCACCCCTACATCGCAGCTGTGATGGAACGGAAGCTTGAGGTTAAACGGAAGCTCGACGTTTCACGAGCGTCTGAAAGCGCGGCGTCCAAACCAAAGGTGGCGGCCTGCATCGGTAGGTGACCGAGCTACGAAGGTCTCACATCGAGTTCGCAAATTACATTTGTCACGCGTTATGATCATATGTATACTCACCCAAAGCAAGCCTCTATACGAGAGTGCGTCACAGGAGGATAACGTCAGGACGTCAATCGCGTATTCCAAGATCGTTCAACGCGCAGAGAGGAGCGGCACAGTCGATCCAGCGAGAGCCCGCTGGCGCGACCGATGCACCCCGCGAAGAGGGACCCAGCAGAGGCGTCATGGTCCGAATTATTCAGATTTCCGATACGCATCTCAGCCCGAGGAAGCAGCACTTCGCGGCAAACTGGACACCGCTTGCGCGTTGGATTGAGCAGCATGAACCAGATCTCGTCATACATACCGGAGACGTGACGGTCGACGGGGCCGATCAGGAAACCGATGCAGCCTATTGTGCAACCCAACTGGCATCGCTCAGGATCCCCGTCGCTGTAGTTCCGGGAAATCACGACGTTGGCGAAGGCGGCAATCCGTACCAGCCGGTGAATGACGAGCGGCTCGATCGCTTTCGCCGCCACTTCGGTGACGACCGCTGGCTGCGCGATGTAGAGGGCTGGCGCCTGATCGGGCTCAATTCGATGATCTTCGGCGGCGGACCCGAAGAAGCGCGGCAGGCCCAATGGCTCGAGGCCGCCATGGCCGATGCCGCAGGGCGTCGCATTGCCTGGTTCACGCACCGGCCCCTGTTCATCGAGATACCGACCGAGGCCGACACCGGTTACTGGTCGGTCAAACCGGAGCCGCGTCGCGCCCTCCTCGATTTGCTGCATCGCTATCGAGTCGAGATCGTAGCCAGCGGACATCTGCATCGCTGGCATGAGCTTCGACTGAACGGCACCCACTACGTCTGGGGACCGGCGGCCGGCTTTCTGGTCGGTGAGAAATTGGCGCCGCCGATGGGCGGCGCGGCGCGGCTCGGAGCAGTGGTCTACGATATCGATGGCGAACACATCGACGTGAGTATTCGCCCGGTGCCGGGCCTCACCGATTACTGGATCGACGACGTCGTGCACGAGGTCTATCCGCCGCGCCAAGCTGAGGCGTGACCTGCGATGGCCGGCCTCACGTTGCGCGGCATCCAGAAGGCTTTCGGCGACGCGGCCGTCCTCAACAACATCGATCTCGATATTGCAGACGGCGAGTTTCTGACGCTGGTTGGTCCCTCCGGATGCGGCAAGTCGACACTCCTGCGCATCATCGCCGGCCTCGAATCGCAGGACCGCGGCTCGGTGTCGATCGGGGAGACTTCAGTCGATCATCTGCGGCCTCACGAGCGCAGGATCGCCATGGTGTTCCAGAATTACGCGCTCTATCCCCACATGTCTGTGTTCGACAATATCGCGCTGCCGCTCACCATGACGCGGCTCAACCTGTTCGAACGGTTGCCGCTGGTGCGTCATCTGTCACTCCGCCGCAGGCGCGTCATGGACGAGATCGCGCGCGAGGTGCGAGCCGTCGCGGAGCAGCTTCGCATCGAAACCTTCTTTCATCGCCGTCCCGGGCAGCTTTCGGGCGGGCAACGGCAGCGCGTCGCGCTCGGGCGCGCCATGGTGCGTCATCCGCAAGCTTTCCTGATGGATGAGCCATTGTCGAACCTCGACGCGAAGCTGCGTGTGCACATGCGCGGAGAGCTGACCGAGCTGCACGCGCGTCTCGGCGTCACGATGATCTACGTGACGCACGACCAAATCGAGGCGATGACGATGTCTGATCGCCTTGCCGTGATGGATCACGGCGACATACTCCAGCTCGGCACACCCGCCGACGTATATGAACGACCTGCCACGACCGCGGTCGCGCAGTTCATTGGCAGTCCGGCGATCAATCTATTTCCAGCCCGCGTGGGCCTTGGCGGTCAGATCGAGCTGCTCGGCCGCACGCTGCCGATCGACGTTCGCAACGTGCCGGCTCCGGAACTGACGATCGGCGTGCGCCCGGAGGCAATACGGATCGGGGGTGGCCCGTGCGCCGTCACGTGCAGATTCCGGCGCCGCGAAAATCTCGGCTCGGAGAGCATCCTTCACTTCGACCTCGTGGGTTCTCCGGGGATCGCGGTGCTCTGCCGGATTGACAACGGGGTGCCCGTTCCCGAAGGCGAGGTCACGCTCGCCTTCGAGCCACGGGATTGTCACGTGTTCGATAACAACGGCCGTCGCATCGAGGTGCAAAGCCGCAATGCGGCCGGCCGCGACCAACGCCGCGCCAGCGACGTCCGATGAACGCCATCACCGCAGAGATCACCCCGCTCGCCGCCGCGCCACGGGCCAACCGCCAGCGATGGATCGAGCTGTTCACAGGCCTGGGTTTTGCGGCACCGGCCTTCATCCTGCTGGTCCTGACGAATCTGGCGCCGCTGGGGGCGCTCGCGTTCCTGAGCTTCACCAATTACGAGCTGGGCGCGCTCGGCTTCTCGTTCGTCGGTCTCAAGAACTTCGGCACGGCACTTCAGGACCCCGTGATCCGGCGCTCCATTACCAACACCCTGCTCTATGTGGCAATTGTCGTGCCCGGCGGCGTCCTGATCTCTCTGTTGGTCGCAATCCTGATCCACGAGCGCAAGCGCTCGCGCAGCGTCTATGAGGTCATCTATTTCCTTCCCGTTACCTCGACGCTCATCGCGATGGCCACCATGTGGCAATTCGTGCTGCACCCCACCCTCGGGCTGATCAATCAGGCGCTCAAGGGGTTGGGCTTCGTCGAGACGGCATTTCTGAGCGAGCCGCGCCTCGTCATTCCAACGCTCGCAGCGATCGGCATCTGGCAGCTCGTCGGATTCAACATGGTGCTGTTCCTCGCCGGCCTCTCGGCGATCCCCCGTGATCTCTATGAGGCCGTCGATATCGACGGCGCGAGCCATCCCATCGACCGCTTCGTGAAAGTAACCTGGCCAATGCTCGGTCCGACAACGATGTTCGTGACCGTGACGACGTTCGTCTCGGCGTTCAAGATCTTCGACACGGTCGCGGTGATGACGCGTGGCGGCCCCGGAGGCGCATCGGAAGTGCTCCTCTATGCCATCTATCTGGAGGGATTTCAGTACTTCCACATGAGCTATGCGGCGACGCTGACGCTGATCTTTCTCGCGTTCACCCTGGTCTTCTCGGTGCTGCAAACCTTCGTCATTGACCGACGGGTGCACTATTGATGGGCATATCGGCCACGATCGCGCGCCCTTCCGCGCCGGTCGCGATCCGGATGCGGCGCCTCGTATCGCTTGCGCTCGTCCATGCGGTGCTGATCGCCGGCGCGGTCTTCATGCTGCTGCCGTTCGTCTTCATGCTGACCAGTGCGATCAAGCCGCCAGGCGAGATCTTCGAGGCAACGTTCCGGCTCTGGCCTCGCCAATTCTACGGATGGCAGAACTTCGAAGCTGCCTTAAGCACTGCGCCGCTGCTCCGCTTCCTGCTCAACGGGCTCATCGTCTGCGGCGGAATCCTCGTGGTCCAGCTGCTGGTCGCGATTCCCTGCGCCTATGCGCTCGCCAAGCTGAGGTTTCCGGGACGGCCGATCCTGTTTTCGCTGGTCCTGCTCGGACTCTGCATTCCGGTCCAGGCGCCCTCGCTCCCGCTCTACATCGCGTTTGCCGAACTCGGCATCCTCAACACCTACCTCTCGATGATGATGCCGTTCTTCCTGTCGGTGTTTGCGATATTCCTGTTCCGCCAGTTCTTCAAATCCTATCCCGACGAGATCATCCAGGCCGCGCGGCTCGACGGTGTCGGCGAGTTCGAGATCGTGTGGCGCATCGTCGTGCCGAGCGTCTGGCCGGCCATCGCGGCGTTTTCAGTCTTCTCGGTCGTGGCGCACTGGAACGACCTGTACTGGCCGCTCATCGTCGTCTCCGACACCAAGCTCGCCACGCCGCCGCTCGGCATGATGTATTTCGCCGATTCCGAGTTGGGCTCGAATTACGGCGCGCTCGCGGCCGGCGCCACCATCATCACAGCACCGCTCGTCATCGCCTTCCTGATCGCGCGGCGCCATTTCATCGCCGGCATCACGATGACCGGAATCAAATGACTTCAACCATTGCCAGGGGAGACACCGTCATGCTGCATCGCCGAGACCTCCTGAAGAGCGCCGCTGCGGTCGGGACGACCGCGCTTTCAAGCCCGTTTCCGACGCGCCCGGCGCAGGCGCAGGACGTGACGCTGGATGTGCTCTATGCCTTTCCCGCCTTCGCGAAATTCCATGAGCCGATCGCTCAGGAGTTCATGAAGCGACAATCCGCCATCAAGATCCAGTTCCGGGCGCCGGCGGCGAGCTACGACGAGGGTCATCAGACCATGCTTCGGCAGGCCGTCACCAACCAGCTCCCGGACGTCTATTATTCGGGCTATCACCTGCTCGCGGAGCTCGTGCGCACTTTGGTGAAGCGCAACCAGATCACGGAAGTGGCGCCATTGTTACAGAAGGAGGACGCGGCCTGGCGCAAGGCCAATTATTCCGACCGGATCCTGGCGCTCGGCGCGGTCGACGGCAAGATCTACGGCCTTGCGTTCAATGCGTCCCTGCCGATCATCTATTTCAACACACAACTCGTGAAGGATGCGGGTGGCGATCCCGACAAGATGCCCGATAACTGGGCCGACATGATCGCGCTCGCGGTCAACATCAAGACCAAGGGCGCCGATGTCGCCGGCATCGCCTATAATATTCATGACTGGCCGGACGATTGGCTGTTCCGTTCCCTAATCCTGCAGGGCGGCGGTCAGATGCTCGATGCGTCGGAGACTGCTGCCGGGTTCGGCGCTGACGCCGGGCGCAACGCACTCGCCCACTGTCGGAAGTTCGTTGCCGACGCCAAGATGCCGCTGATCGATTGGGATTCCTCGCGCCAGCAGTTCATTGCCGGAAAGATTGGCATTTTCGCCGACACGCCGGCCCGGTTGCGCCAAGTCACGGACCTGATTGGCGACAAGTTCACCTTGCGCACCTGCACCTTCCCGATCGACGACAAACAGAAGGGGGGACTGCCCACCGGCGGCAACGCTGCAATCATCACGGCGAAGGATCCAGCGAAGCAGCGGGCCGCCTGGGAGTTCTTGAAGTTTGTCAGCGGTCCTGAAGCGCAGAAGATCGTTGTCGAGACCACGGGCTACATGCCGACCAATTTGCGCGCGTCAGGTCCCGAGTTCCTGGCACCGTTTTATGACAAGAACCCAAACTTTCGCATCGTCTCGCAGCAGATCGAACGCGCCAAGCCGTGGCAGGGCTATCCTGGCGGACAGTCCGTAAAGATCTGGCGTACCCAACGCGAGATCATCCATGCCGTCATGCGCGGCGAGACGCCCGTCGAGGCCGGACTCGATCGCATGGTCAAGGAAAGCAATGCCTTGATTAAGAGCTCGTAGGTGCAGGCGATCAATTGCGGTAAGCGGCCGCAGGCAAGCGCAACTCTTCTCTTTAGGAGCCAGAATTCTTGTTCATCATTGCTCAGCTGAGCGATCTGCACGTCCGACAGCCCGGCAAGCTCGCTTACGGCGACGTCGATACCAACACGATGTTTCACGATGCAATCGACGCCGTGCTGAGACTCGATCCACGGCCCGATTGCATCGTGGTCAGCGGTGATCTGACGGATGGCGGGCTCCACGAAGAATACGAAATCGTCGCCGCCGGCCTGGCCAGGTTGCCGATGCCGGTGTTCGTCATTCCCGGCAACCACGACCGGCGCGAGCAGCTGATATCTTCGCTCCGCCCGCGCCACCGCTATCTTCCGCCCGACGGATTCATCAACTTCGTCGTGGACGATTTTCCGCTGCGTCTGGTCTTCCTCGACAGCGTCGAGACTGGAAGTATCTACGGAACCTTCTGCGCGGCCCGGCAACAATGGCTGCGCGACGCGCTCGCGGCCGGGCGTGGCAAGCCGACCGTCGTCGTCATTCATCACCCGCCATTCCTGGTCGGGGCCGACGGGATGGATGATCTGCGCCTCCTCGGGGCCTACGCGCTCGACGCAATCGTCAAAGACCATCCCGAAATCGAATGCGTGCTGTGCGGCCACTATCACCGCTCGATCACAGCGCGGTACGTCGGCACCGTAGGCTACGTCGCCCCCAGCACGGCGCATCAGGTTGCGCTCGACCTGCGGCCTGGTCGCAGCAACCGCTTTATCATGGAGCCGCCGGGATTTGCGTTGCACGTTTGGCGGCCGGACATGGGCATCAGCAGTCACCTCGTTCCGGTGGGAGACTACGGGTCACCGTTCGAGATCGCGACCGATCAGGACCATCCGGGAACGGACCGGGACAACGGCCTTCGGACCCTGCTCGTTCGCACCGGTGCCGTCGTCAATCAGGCCGCGGCCAAGCTGGTCGCGATGCAAGCCACGCCGCTGCGCACCGAGCGCAAGGACCATCTCGATATCGTCACCGAGGCGGATCTCGCCTCAGAGGCAATCGTGGTCGCGGGTTTGAAGGCGCTGACGCCAGATGCCGGCATCCTGGCGGAGGAAAGCGGCGCGAGCCCAGGAGACAGCGGCGCGCGCTGGATCATCGATCCGCTCGACGGCACCATCAACTACGCGCGAGGGCTGCCGTGGTTTTCCGTGACGGTCGCCTACGAGGTCCGCGGCGAGACAAAACTTGGCCTGATCAACGCGCCCAAGATCGGACTGATGGCACGCTATCTCGCCGGGGAAGGCGCGACGATCGATGGCATTCCTGCATGCGTTTCCACGACGCGTTCACTGTCGGACGCGGTCGTTTCGGTGATTCTGACCTCGCATTTCTCGCCCGAGGAAGTCCGGCGGACCACGCGCGTGATCGAACTGCTTGGCAGAGTGGTGCGCGGCGTGCGTATCGTCGTCTCCGGCGCCCTCGAGACGACGATGGTCGCCTCGGGACATCTGGACGGCTTCGTTTCACTGAAGGCCGACATCGTCTCGCACGCGGCCGCGATGCCAATGGTGTGGGCCGGCGGCGGGCAGGTCACGACGCTGACGGGGCGTCCGTGCCGGAACGACGATCTCGACAAGATCGCTTCCAACGGATTGATCCACGAGGAGTTGCTCGCTCTCCTGCGCCAGGCGCTGCAATGACGAGCATTTTTACCCGCGCATGACGGGCAGACCTTAATTCGAAGGAATCGCCGACCTAGCGCCGGCCTTGCCTGGGAAACAGCTTGTCGCGGATATAGCGCGAAGTCGGCGTCAATCTGGCGCCACGCGGCTTGCGCCAGACCGCGCGATCGATCTCCTTCTTGTCCCCGACCTTCAGCCGTCCCGTTACCTTCTTGGCCAGGAAAATGGCATCACTCATCCGGCGGCCGGTTCGGCTCTTCTTCGCTCTCACTTTCTTCCACAGTTTCAACGGCCCGAGCTTGAGCTTGGGAAGCTCCTCCTTGATCTCGCGACGCAGGCAGCTCCTGTCGCTCTCGCCTGCCCGCCTCCGGCCGCCCGGAAACATCCAAAGCCCGTCGCGCCTGCGTCTCACCATCAGCACGCGCCCCTTCCGGGCGACGACCAGCTTCGAGGATTTCGCCATCACGACCGGCCCTGCTTCTATGCCTGCTTCCGGTACCCCAGGCTCTTTGGCGAGATGCCGCTCGATTAGGGGCAAATGATCGCCTTGATAATCCCATCGCGCCGCGCGACCTGCTGCTCGAACGCCGCGGGCGTCTGGTCGAGCGAGAAGCGATGCGTGGCGAGCGGCGCCAGCTTGACCTGGCCACCTTGCGCAAGCGCGATGGCCCGCGGATAGACTTCCGGCATGCGACGTGAAAACTTGATCGACAGGCCCTTCCGGCGCGACTCGGCGCCGCTCAGGATGTACTGATTATTCTCGGGGATGCCGACGAGGACGATCCGGCCGCCGATGCGGGCGCAGCGCGCCGCATGCTCGAAGCCGTGCGATGAGTCGGTTGCCTCGATCACCAGATCGACGCCGCGGCCTTCGGTGGCCGCCCCAACCTCGGCGTAGCTGCGGCATGCCACGTCCGCCCCGAGGTCGCAGGCGAGTGCCGTGCGCTGCTCGACCGGGTCTATCGCAATGATCTTTCCGGTCCCCGACAGCCGCGCCAATTGCACGAGCAGCAAACCCACCGGCCCGCAGCCCAGCACCGCCACGCTTTCCAGAAGCCGCGGGCGGGCCAGATCCATGGCATGGATCGCGACGCCAAGCGTTTCCAGAATCGCAGCGCCAGCCGGATCGATGCTGTCAGGCACCAGATGCACGGCAGATCGGGGCACGCAGACGAATTCGGCCATGGCGCCGTTGTGAGGCGCGTAACCCAGGAATTTCACGTTTGGGCAGAGATTGGTGTGACCGCGGTGGCACCATTCGCAATGGCCGCAGGGAATGGACGGATCGACCGCCACCAACGCGTCAGCCGAAAGCCCCGCTTTGCGCGCCGAGTCCGGCGTGAGAACACCCGAGAACTCATGGCCTAGCACGAATGGCCTGACTTGCGTCGGGCCGGTCGTTCCGCCTTCAAGATAGGAATGCAAGTCGCTGCCGCAGACGCCGACAGCCTTGACGCGGACGATGAGCTCGTCCTCCGCAAGTGGCCTCGGCTCGGGGATATCGAGGACGCGGATGTCACGAATGTCCTGTAGCACCGCAGCGCGCATGTCAACGCCATCCTTCTGAGCAATAGTCTCCGGTATATTACATATGTAATCGTGAAGTGACAAATGCTTTTACAGCGCCTTTAAGCGCGCAGCCGGCTATCCCGCGCTCGGTTTCGAAGGCGCGGCTGCACTTCTCCCGCGGCGATTGGGCTATTTCTGCTTGTCGATCAGTTTCACCGCGGCGACCGCGGTGTTCTCGTCCGTCACCAGCACCTTGCCGATCCGGCCGCGCAGCACTGCGGCGATGATTGGCGCCTTGTTGAGTCCCCCGGCGATCAGCATCGACGTCGGTACGCGCGCCAGCTTCTCGAGCGGCAGCGCAATGGCCCGGCTGTTGATGTTATGATCGATAGGCCGGCCGGCTTTGTCGAGAAACTGCGCCAGGACGTCGCCAACGGCGCCTGCCGCCCGCAGGTGCTCGGCGCGGACGTCCGGCGGCAACCCATGCCGCATCAGCAGCGAGCGCGGGGTCAGATCTCCCATGCTCAACAGCGCTAGATCGATCTTCTCGACGCTGTCCAGCACCTCCTGATAGACCTCCTGGGCCAGAAAGGTATCGCGCGAGCGCCGGCTACTGACAAAGATCGGCGCGGCCAGATAGCTGCACTGGGCGTGCAGCCGGTGCGCGAGCTCACCGGCAATCTCGAAGGTGTTGAGCTCAAGGCCGCGCGACAGGCCGCCCATCATGGAGACGATGGACAATTCCGGATAGTCCGCCGGTGTGACGTAACGGATGGTCTCGCGCAAGGTCGCGCCCCAGCCGATTCCGATGATGCGCGGCCGCTTCTGTTCGAGGAATTTGGACAGATACGCGCCCGCCGCCATCCCGATCAGGGTGCCGACCTGCTCGGGATTTTCCGGACTCGGGATGACGACGGCGTCCTCAAGCCCGCATTCCCGGCGCAATCGATGCTCCAGCTCCGTGCAACTCGCAAAGGCGGAGTTGAGGCGGATGTTGACGATGCCGGTCTGCCGGGCGTCAGACAGCATGCGGTTGACGCGGGCGCGGGTCAGCCCCAGCCGCTCACCGATCTCGGCCTGGGTCAGGTTCTCCATATAGTAGAGCCAAGCGACACGCAGGATGGTTTGGTCAGTCACGGCTCAGCCCCAGCAGCGGCCTCATATTTAGACGTCGAAGCATTTGAGGCGATCTTTCATTTGTCGTCAAATCTCTGGCTGACGGATCTCATCATGCCGCCTTCGCGCCCGGCACGCCATCCTCGACCACAAAGCTCGTCAGCCGGCGCACGGCGCTCGCAACGTTCTTGACGTCGTCAACTGCTTCGAATCCCACAATGCAATGCCGGAGGTCGAGCTCGACGGTCGCATAGCCGCGCTTGTCGCCACGCGCATAGACGAGATGCGGATTCTCCACCAGCGCCTTGCGCACGCTGGCTTCGCTCGGTCCGTCTGAGGTGATCGACGTGCCGACGAACTCAGTCGCAATGGTCGGGCCATCCGGACGGGCGAAATCATGTTTCAGATCGGCGGTAAAGAAGGCGTGACGGTCGCCGCCGATCACGATCGGATTGCGCCGGCGGTGTGCCACGAGCGAATCAAGGAGCCGGCGGCGGGCGTTGGGATAGCCGTCCCAGCCGTCCATCCAAAAATGCGCGCCGTCATCCCCTTTCCGCTTGTTTTGCGCCATCAACGTCTGCTGCGCGATGATCGTCCAGCGGCCGCGACAGTCGCGCAGACGCGCATCGAGCCATTGCTCCTGTTGTTCGCCAAGCATGGTCCGGACTTCGTCCACCCGGCCTGAACATCCAGCGACCCAGGTCGGACGCCCGCTTCCGACGCAGGCCGATGCCGAGCGATATTGCCGGTCGTCGAGCAGCAGGACGTCGAGCATGTCGCCGAAGCGGTAGTGTGCGTAGATGGTGGCATCCGCGCCGCGTGGGCGCGCCGAGGGCGGCAGCGGCATGTGCTCGTAATAGGCCTGATAGGCTGCCGCGCGGATCTTCAAGAACTGGGCGGAATCGCGAACGGTGTAGGAGCGATCATTGGCATAATCGTCCATCACCTCGTGGTCGTCCCAGACCGAAAGCCAGGGAAAGGCGGCGTGCGCCGCCTGCAGGTCGGGATCGCTCTTGTAGAGCGCGTAGCGGTTGCGGAATTCCTCGAGTGTCGTCGGAATTCCGACGCCATGCTGGCGGACGTGGCGCGATCCCCAGGATTTCTCATAGATGTAGTCGCCGAGATGCACGACGAGGTCGAGATCGCGCGCGGCCATGTCGCGATAGGCGGTGAAGTAGCCCTGCTCATATTGCTGGCAGGATGCGAAAGCAAAACGGAAAGGCCGTGCCGATCCGGCCGGCGCTGTGCGCGTGCGTCCAACCGGGCTGAGCGCCGGACCGGCGCGGAAGCGGTACCAGTAGACGCGGTCCGGCAGCAAGCCCGTCGCCTCGGCATGCACGGAATGCGCAAGCTCCGCGGTCGTCCGCACAACGCCGTGGGAGGCGATGCGCGAGAAGGCCTCATCCTCCGCAACCTGCCATTCGACCTCTACCGGTGCATCCTTCATGCCACCGCCGTCGAGCGGTTGCGGCGCAAGGCGGGTCCACAGGATGACGCGATCCTCGCGCGGGCATCCGGAGGCGACGCCGAGCGTGAATGGATCCGCGCTGAACGACACCGGAGCTCCCCGCACGAACCCGGCGGGCGCGGCGAGCGCAGCGCTCGCCAGAGATCCCACGAGAAAGCGACGGCGGGGAATCATGGGCGGGCCGGCATCGTTTCGACCTGGCGGCGAATGCTGACGGCGAGGTCCGGCCGATCGGTCGTGATCTGCCGCACCGGTTGGGCAAGCCAGTAAGCGATATCCTCCGGCTCGTTGGTCACCCATGCACCGAGCCGCTCGGAACCGAGCAGACTGAGGGCAAGCGGCAACGCGAGCCCCAGGAGCGATTTTTCGACCGCGACGATGCAGCGGGGAATGGCGGCCAATTGCGCCAACGCGGGCTCGATTCCGCCCATCATCTCTGCCGAACGACGGTCGAGCGAAACGAGCACCCGCGCCTCCGGCCACAAGCGGCGCACAGTCTCGATCACGCCGGGCACAAAGCAGGTGAAGACGGTGCGCCGTTCCAGCCCCCGGCGCTTGATCTGATCAATCAGCCGCGACTCGAGGCCCGAATAGGAATTGCCAAGCGCATCCGTCTTAATCTCGATATGGAGCTCGAGCGTGGTTTCGCTGAACACATCGAGCACCTCGTCCAGGGTCGGAATGCAATCATCGCCGGCATCGCGAAGACGCGTTGCCGTCAGTTGTCGCAGGCTGCGCTCGCCGACCGGCCCGCTCTCGAATGTGGTGCGGTCGAGCAGCGGATCGTGGATCACGACGACACCGCCGTCCGTGCTCTGATGGACGTCGAACTCGACCGCATCGACGCCCTCCTTGCACAGGTTGCGGAAGCCCGTCAGGCTGTTCTCCGGCCAAAGATTGCGCGCGCCGCGATGCCCGGCGATAAAAACCATGATCAGTCCCTATTTGCTGCTGTCGACAAGACCCTTGATGAACCAGCGCTGCAACAATAGGACGACTAACACCGGCGGCAGCATCGTGAGCAGCGCACCGCTCATGGCGATGTTCCAGGCCGGCTCGCTGTCGGAACGCGGGATCAGGCCCTTCAACGCAATGACCGCCGTTGCCATGTCCTTGTCGGTCGTGAACAGCAACGGCCAGAGATACTGATTCCAGCCGAATAGGAACAGGATGATGGCGAGCGCCACCATGTTCGGGACGGACAGCGGCAGCAGGATGCTCCAGAAGAAGTGCAGCGGCGAGGCGCCGTCGAGCCTCGCCGCCTCGCACAGCTCCTCCGGGAGCGTCAGGAAGAACTGGCGGAAAAGGAAGGTGGCGGTGGCGGAGGCGATCAGCGGCAGGATCAACCCGGGATAGGTATTGACCATGTTCCATTCCAGCGCGATCGCGACCTCGTGCCCGCTGATCCAGCGCCAGAGATCGGCGACATGCAGCGTGTCCAGGAGCCATTGCAGCGGCAGCGCCGCATTTGCCACAGCTTCGAAGGTCGGCACGATCCGGACCTCGATCGGCAGCATCAGCGACATGAAAATGAGCCAGAATGCCAGCATCCTGTAGCGAAACCGGAAGTAGGTGATGGCGAAGGCCGAGAGCAGCGATACCGCGATCTTGCCGGCAGTGATGCCGAGCGCCACGATAGTCGAATTGACGAAGGTGCGGCTGAAATTGCCCTTGCTCCAGGCCAGCTGAAGATTGTCGAAGAACTGGCCTCCCGGCAGCCATGGCAGCGGCACCTTCTGCACCTCGGCCACTGTGAGCGAGCCGGCCACGAACGCGAAATACAGCGGTATGCAGACCGTGAGCGCGCCCGCGATCAGGATCGCGTGGCAGAGCACGTTGAGGACCGGTGAGCGTTCCACCATGCGGCTAGACCCCGTAATTGACTTTCCGGTCGAAGTAGCGGAATTGCAGCAGCGTGCAGATCAGCGCAAAGCTCATCAAGAGAACCGACTGCGCCGCCGACGAGCCGAGATCGAGGTTGACGAAGCCGTCGACGAAGACCTTGTAGACTAGAATGTTGGTCGCGCCGGCCGGGCCGCCCTTTGTCACGGCGTCGATGATGGCGAAGGTTTCGAAGAAGCCATAGATGAAGTTCATCAGTGTAAGAAAGAAGATGGTGGGCCCGAGCATCGGCAGCGCGATCGAGACGAAGCGGCGGATCGGTCCTGCGCCGTCCACGGCGGCAGCTTCCATCAGCGACACCGGCACTGCGAGCAAGCCCACGACCAGAAAGATATAGTCGTAGCAGATGTGCTTCCAGGACGCGGCCAGCGTCACCAGAATCAGCGCATCCGTCGGATTGAGGTTAGGGTCCCATGCAATACCGAAGCTATGCAGCACCTGCGCGAGTGGGCCAACCGCCGGATTGAACAAGAAGGCCCAAAGGATGCCGGCGATCGCGGGCGCAATGGCGTAGGGCAGCAGGATGATAGTGCGATGAGCCGAACGGCCGCGCACGATCCTGTCGGTGGCAAAGGCCAGTATGAGCGCGCTGCCCAATGTGAGCACGTTCTGCGCCACCGTGAACCAGAACGTCACCGCGATCGACTGGCGGTAATCGCTACTCGCAAGTAGCGTCCTGAAATTGTCGAACCACACGAACTGTACGCTGGTCCCGAAGGGATCGCTGAGCAGAACGGACTGCATCAGCGCCCGCAGCGATGGAATGAAGAAGAAGAACAGCAGGGTCAGCAATTGCGGGAGCAACAGCAGCGTCGGCAAGCCGGGACCGTCGCCGAAATTGGCTCGCTTCAGTCCGGCTTCCTCACGCCGCCGCGTCTTTGCCGACCTGCGCGAGCCACGGGCGGCTACCGCCGGCACGGCCTTGGACCCGGCGCCCTCGTTTCTTCGCTGAAGCACGGGGGAACGCGCACCGCGCCAGGGGATGGACAGGCGCAGCGTCATGGACGCTCGGTTTCCGGAGTCTTCCCGGCACTAAGCTTCTCGAACTGCCGCAGGATCTCGTTACCCCGCTTGACTGCATCATCCATGGCCTGCTGCGGCTGCTTCTGGCCGGCGAACACGGCCTCGACCTCCTGGCGCTGGGCCAGCATCGTCTGCACGAAGTTGCCGAAGCGGAAGCCACGCGAGTACTCGTTCGGCGTGCCGCGCGAGAGCTGCAGCACCGCGATCTCCCTGGTCGGATGATCCTTGTAGTAGCCCCTCTCCCGCGCGAGCCCGTAGGCACGGTTGGTGGCGGGAACATAGCCGGTCGCGCCATGCCACCAGACCTGGGTTTCCGGCTGCGCGACGAAATCCAGAAAGGCTGCGACGGCTTCGTATCGTTCCGGTGTGTGTCCCTTCATGACCCAGATCGCCCCGCCCCCGATGGTGCTGTTGAGAGGCGGATTGATGTCGCTCTCGTGCGGCAGGAAGGTGGCGCTCCAGTTGATCGTTGCATTGCGCTCGATGTTGCCGTGCGATGCGGTCGAGTTGACGAAGGTCGAACACCGGCCCGACGTGAACAATTGCTCGGGACTGAAGCCCTGGCCTGCGATCTGCATCACGCCGTCATCGAGCCATTTCTTGAGCCGCGCGACTTGCGACACCACCTTCGTCTTGTTGTAGACGAACTCGGTGCCGAGCCCGTCGAAGCCGTTTGCGAGCGTGCCGTAGGGCTGATTGTTGATGGCGCTGTAGTTCTCGAGGAGGCTCCAGTAGAAATCGCCGGGCAGCACCGTGCCGCACTCGCTGATCCCCTTGGATTTGATGGTGTAGAGCTGCTTCTCCAACTCTTGCCAGGTGTCGGCCGGCTTGTCGAAGCCGGCCTTCTGGAAGTGATCCTTGTTGTACCAGAAGATCGGCGTCGACGAGTTGAAGGGCATCGCCGACATCCGGCCCTTGTAGCTCCAGAAGCTTGCCACGGGTTTGATGAAGTCCGAGAAGTCGATCTTGTAACCCTTCTGCTCCACCAAGTCTTGCACGGGGACAATGGCTCCTGAAAGCAGCATCGTCATGTAACCGCGCTCGGCGATCTGCACCATCTCCGGCGGCCGCTTGGCGCGATAGGCGGCGATCACCCCGTTGGTCACCTCGTCATAATTCCCCTTTGCGACCGCGACGACCGTGTACTTGTCTTGCGACGTGTTGAACTTCTCGACCAGCTCATTGAGCCGGTCGCCGAGGACGCCGCTCATTGCGTGCCACCATTGAACCTCAACCCGCGCCTGCGCCTGACTAACCAATGCCAGCGCGCCGAACAAGGCCGCAATGAATGCGACTTTCCTACCCATAGGCAGCCCTCCCGAGCCGGGCAAAATGCTCGGCCTATACATTTGTATTTACATCATGACATATGTGTCGAGATGATGAAAGAGGTTCGAACGCCTCTCCTTCGGGTCGTGCCGGCGTCGGAGGCAGGCCGCGCCTAGGGCGCCCGGATCCGCCGACAAAGGGGCTACGAAGCGCTTCGAATTGCCCGGCCGACCTTCTGCAGGGCTTCGAAGGCTCCGAAGCGCCGCTCGGCCCAGCCTGCGAGAGCGGCCTGGGGTCGAGAAATGTCTCCCAAAACCGACATTGCCTGCATCGCTTCGCCGAGATTAGCATGGTCGCCGGAGGCGACCGATCCAAGCATCGCGGAGCCGAGCAGGACGGCCTCCGGAGATGCCGACGCAGCGACCGTCAGGCCCGTCATATCGGCGAGGACTTGCCGCACGAGGGGACTCTTTGCGGCACCACCGCTGACCACGATCGTGTCGACCGCAATGCCCCTGTCCTGCTGGGCGCGAACGATCTGCCTCGCCCCGCTGCCGAGACCGCACAGCCCGGCAAGATAGAGCGCCAGCAGGCTCTCCACATCCGAGCGCATATCGAGCCCGGCAATCAGCGCACGCGCGTCAGGATCGGCGAAGGGCGCGCGATTGCCGAGGAATTCGGGGACGACATGAACCTCGCCGACCAATTGCGGGATCATTCCGGCACCGCCGCGAGATTCGGTTTCCGAGGCAAGCCAATCGGCGAGCGTCTGCTGCTTCTGGCGTGCAGCCTCTGTCGCTTGCGTGGAATGCGGATGCATCTGCAACAGATGCTCGATGGCAGCGCCGGCGGCCGACTGCCCGCCTTCATTGAGCCAAAGGCCGGGTACCATAGCGGAGAAATAGGGTCCCCACACGCCGGGGACGAAGGACGGATTCGGCGTGGTCGTCATGGTACATGCGGACGTTCCGAACACATAGGCCATGCGCGTCAGCACCGTGCCCGCGGTGCCGCGCGCGCCCACGGTACCGACGCCGCCGGCATGCGCGTCGATGAGGCCGGCAGCGACCGCCGTACCCGCGGTGAGGCCGAGATCGGCCGCGGCCTCCCCCGTCAGACCAACCGCCAGACTCGTTCCGCCGGGCACGATCTCGGTGCCGATTCTGCGGAATTGCTCGTCCGCGAGCACGCCGAGGCCGACCTTGCGGAAGAATTGATCGTCCCAACGGTTCTCGTGGCCCAGATAGGTCCATTTGCACGTCACGGTACAGATGGAGCGGGACAGGCTGCCTGTCGCACGCCAGGTGAGAAAGTCGGTCAAGTCCATGAACTGCCACGCCCGGGAAAACGTGTCGGGCATGTTTTCGGCGAGCCACAACAGTTTCGGCGTCTCCATCTCGGGTGAGATCGTCCCGCCGACATAGTCGAGAACTTTTTCGCGCGTCTGATTGATCCGGCGCGCCTGATCGGCGGCGCGGTGATCCATCCATACGATGACGTTGCGGGAGGGATCGCCGGACGGCCCGACGGGCAGCGGCGCGCCACCCTCGCCCAGCACCACCAGCGAGCAGGTTGCATCGAAGCCGATTCCGGCGATGCTGTTCGGCGCGATGCCGGACTGCGCCACCGTGCTGCGCACGCTGCGGCACACGGCACGCCAGATATCCTCGCTCGAGTGCTCGACGACGTCGCCGGCCTCCCGCCAAAGTGCGATGGGGGCGCTGTCGCTCGCAAGGAGCGCGCCGAAGCGATCGAACACGCCGGCCCGTGCGCTGCCGGTGCCGACATCGATGCCGAGAAAATGGCGGTTAGCGAATGGCTTGCTCATTTGGATGTCGATCAGAGAAGGCTACAGATCGTTGCTCTGCGGCAGAATGACGAGGTCGCGGATGGTGACGTTTCTCGGACGGGTCAACATGAAAAGCACCGCTTGCGCAACTTCAACCGGCGGCATCAAGCCGCCGGCCGCCATCTCCTCCTCGATCTTCGCCTTAGGCCAGTCCTTAATCAGCGCGGTCACGACCGGACCGGGCGCAACGGCGCCGACGCGCAAGCCGTGTTTGGCGACCTGGCGGCGCAGCGTATGCACGAAAGCCTGTACGGCGTGCTTAGAGGCGGTATAGATCGGCTCCCAGACCACGGGGACGAGACCTGCGATCGAACTGGTGACGATGATGTCGCCGCTCTTGCGCTCGACCATATGCGGCAGCACCGCATGGACCGACCGGAACAGCGCATTGATGTTCAGATTGAGCATGTGGTCCCAGGCGTCAGGATCGCCGCCAAGCACCTCGCCGCCGACATAGGCGCCTGCGTTGGCATGGAAGATGTCCAGCTGGCCCGCCTTCTCCAGCACCTGCGGCATCATGGCTTGCATGCTCACAGGATCGGTGAGGTCTATGCGTAACGGAATCGCCTGGTCGCCCAGCTCTATGCTGGCGTTGCTCAGCGCCTCCTCCGCCCGATCGATCAGCACCACCCGCGCGCCCGCGCCGATCAAAGTTCTGGCGCATTCGAGACCGATGCCCGATGCGGCGCCGGTGATCGCGGCAACTTTTCCTGCAAGTTCCTGGGCCAAGGCTTGTCCTTTTCTTGTTTGAGTTCTTCAAGCCCGGCCATGGGACAGGCGCGAGCGACGTGCCAGCGAATCGACAATGACCGCGACAGCAAGGACTCCGCCCGTGATCATGTACCGGAGCGACGAGGAGAGATCGAGCAGCGTGAGGCCACTCGCGATGGACTGGATGACGATGATGCCGAGGAGCGCAGAATAGGCACTGCCACGGCCGCCAAAAAGGCTCGTACCGCCGATGACTGCGGCTGCGATCGCGTTGAGGTTGACATCTCCGGAGCCAGCCTGTTGGCTGGAAGATGCCAGTCGCGCCGCGGCAAGAATGCCACCAGCGGCTGCCAACGTCGAGCACAGCATGAAGGCGCTCAAATAGACCCGGCGAACGTTGATGCCGGCCCGTCGGGCTGCCTCGCGATTGCCGCCGACTGCAGACATCGAGCGACCCCATCTAGTCCGCGTCAACGCGTAGTTCATGACCACGCACAAGCCGACGAACAGACCGAACATCCACGGCACGCCCCGCCCGAGATTGAGATAATAGACGACGAATTCGAGCAAGACGGTAACAAGCAGCGCCTTCAGCATCATGCGGCCAGGCGAAGTGGCTGACAGTCCCGCCTGGCGACGGCGCACGGCCGTGCGATAGCCAGTCACGAACATGATCAGACTCGCGACCGCCGCCAGCGCGTAGGACACGATCGGCGGCATAACGAGCATCTGCCCGAAGTCGACCAGCGGCGATCCGTAAGGAAGATTGATCGAGCCCGAAGAACCGAGCAGATACAGCTGCAGCCCGAGCCAGGCCAGCAGGCCGGCCAGCGTCGAGACGAAGCTCGGCATTCCCAGGCGATTGAACAGAAATGCGTAGAGCGCGCCGATGGCCGCGCCCAGCACCAGCGCCGTGCCGATGGCGAGGGCAACCGGCCAATCCTGACCGACCCAGAGCACGCCAATAAGCGCCGAAGCGAACCCGCTGACCGAGCCGACCGAAAGGTCGATCTCGCCGACCATCAGGATGCAGACGATGCCGAGCGAGATGACGCCCACCGTCGAGCAATCGAACAGCAAATTGACCAGATTGTTCGGCGCCAGAAAAACCGGGTTGAGGCTCTCGAAGACGGTGCAGATGAGGATAAGACCGACGACCACGGGCAACGAACCGAGATCGCCTGATCGAACGCGGTCCACGAAAGAGTTGACGACGCTCCCGAGCGTGTCCGCGTGCTTGAGCCGCTCGTCGCTGCGGTCGAGCGGGCGCGCCGTCGAGACCTGCTGCATGTCACTGGTCATCGGTGCTGCTCCGCCGCCTGATGGGCGCGACGCCGGCCGGCGCGCCGCGAGACGGAGTTCTCATCCGCACCGGTAATGGCAGTGACGAGATCCTGGTTGGAGGCGTCCGGTCCGAATTCGCCGTTGTTGCGGCCAAGGCGCAGGACCACGATCCGGTCGGCCACCGCGCGTACGTCCTCCATGTTGTGGCTGATCATGATGACGCCGAGGCCGCGGGCGCGCACGCGCTCGACGAGGTCGAGCACCTCGGCGGTCTGCGCAACGCCGAGCGCCGCGGTCGGCTCGTCGAGGAGGATGAGCTTCGGCTCGGTCAGGAGTGAGCGCGCGATCGCCACGGTCTGGCGCTGTCCGCCGGAGAGCGAGGCAACCGGCTCGCGCACGCTCAGGATCCGTGCCGACAATTCGTTGAGCAACGTCCAGGCGCGGAGCTCCATGGAGACCTCGTCGAGTCGAAATGGATTGAGCTCGCGGCCGAGAAAGATGTTGGCGACCACATCTAGGTTCTCGCAGAGCGCCAAGTCCTGGAAAACGGTGGCTATGCCGAGGCGGAGCGCCGCGGCCGGATCGGCCAGGCCGACATGTTCGCCATCGAAGGCGATGGTTCCGGAGGTGGGCTGATGCACGCCGGCAAGGATCTTCACGAGCGTGGACTTTCCAGCGCCGTTATCGCCTACAAGCGCGACGACCTCGCCGGCATGCACGTCGAGATCGACATTGGTGAGAGCGGACACGGCGCCGAAATGCTTGGAAATTCCGCGAAGGCTCAGAACCGGCTTGCGCGGTCCGCCCTGCGGGTGATCGACATCCGAGATCACGGTCATTTCCGGGTCCCTGCTCTCGTCGTTCGTCCCGGCCGCCGTCAAGCGGCCGGGACGAACGCAGTTACGGCGTAATGCCGAGCTTCTTGCAGCCGGCGGCATATCGGCCCGTGCAGAGCTGATCGGCCGTCTGGATTTTCTTGTCGATGATCTCCGCCTTCAGGTTTTCCTGCGTGACGACCGCCGGCACGAACAGCTTCGACGGCGCATTGAAGAGCGTGGTTTCCGCGTTGGGGGTCTCGCCCGAGAGGAATTTCACCGCCGATTGGGCCGCCGCAGCGGCCACGATCTCGCTGGGTTTGGAAATCGTGTTGTACTGATCGCCGGCGATGATCAGCTGAAGCGCGGCGATAGTCGCGTCGTTGCCGGTCACCGGCGGCACCGGATCGATGCCGGCGGCCTTGAAAGCGGCAATTGCACCACCGCCCGTCCCGTCATTGGCGGCCACTACGCCGAGGATCTTCTTGCCGAAGCGGGTGACTTGGCCGCTCGCCCATTGCTGCGCCTTCGGCGGCGCCCAGTCCGGCGTGTCGTATTCGGCAAGAATGGGATAACCGCTCTTGTCGAGACCGGCGTGGATGCCTTTCTTGATGAGCCCCGCAGCGGCATCGGTCGGCGACCCATTGATTTCAAGCACGCCTTCACCTTCCTTGGCTGTGACATTGGCAGCCTTGAGATGCTTGACGAGGGATTCGGAGATAGCCTTGCCAATGGCTTCATTGTCGAAGGACACGTAGAAATCGACTTTCGCATCGGGGACCGGCCGGTCATAAGCGATGACTTTGATGCCCTGCGATTGTGCCATCTTGACCAGGGAGGCTGCGGCCGTCGAGTCGACGGGGTCCAGCACGATCACCTTGGCGCCCTGCGAGATTGCCGAGTTGAACTGCTGCTGCTGCCGCGCCGCATCCGCGCCGGCGTTCTGGTAGATCACCTTGCAGCTGGCGCAGAGTTTCTTCATCTCGGCCGCAAAGCCCGGATAATCGTGCTGTTCGTAGCGGGTGGAGGCCTGGTCGGGCATAAGGAAGGCCACCGTCGCGTCCTTCACCTCCGCGGCCTGAGCGAACGTGGCTGTCGTGCCCAGAAGCGACACGGCCAAGGCGATCGTGCAATATTTCGGCGACAACTTTTTCATTCGGACTTTCCTTTCCGGAACTGAATGCTAGAGTGCTCTCGTTCATTCATCAAAGACACGCGCCTTCGCTGCTTCCATGACCGGCGATGGACGCCGATGCACTGAAGCCACCCAAAATCTGGACAAACATTTCCAGTCGCAGGCCGCTATCAGCGGGCCCGCGTCCTTCTTGCCGTAGTGACCTCCTCCCCTTTTTCTCCTTTATCCGCTATGCAGCACGTGCCGCGTTGATGTTTTGCGCCAACAATCGCCTAAAGCGCGAAGGCGGCATGCCCTTCTCGGCCAAAAACTGACGGTTGAAATTCGAGACGTTGTTGAAACCGACCTCAAAGCAGATGTCGGTGATCGACGCTTGCTCGTCGCTCATCAATATCTGGCAGGCGAGATTGATGCGGAGACGTTTGACGTATTGGACCAGTGACATGCCGGTGTGCCGCCGGAAGGAGCGCGAAAACGCGCTTTGCGACTGGCCCGCGATTGCTGCAAGCTCAGCTTCGCCGAATGACTGTGTCAGGTTCGTACGAATGAAGGCGAGCGCCTTGTTCATGCCCGCCGACATATAACCGGACGGGTCGGGGAGATAGTTGGGGCTGGAGAGCGGGCGCGCCTTTCGGGCGCGGCACAGCATTCCCAAGATCATCAGGAACAGCTCGATCCGACGCACCCCATTCGCGCCAACGATCTCCTCCATCAGTGGCGCGACTTGGTCGCTTGTACTGCGAGTGAAGAGCGCGCCGCGCCGCGAAAATTCCAGCAGCGAGGAAAGACCGGAAAGCTCGGGCACGACCTTCATCAAGTCACCGATAAATTCTTCACTGAACTGAAGGATGCGTCCGCGGAGCGGGATAGTTTCCCCTGCCGGGAGATCGCTCACCCAATTGTGCGGCAGGTTGGGGCCGGTGAGCACTAGATTGCCAGGCTCAAACTCGCCGATAAAGTCGCCGACGAAATAGCGACCGCTGGTTGCCACAACCTGGTGGAGTTCGTACTCAGGATGGAAATGCCAGCGAACAGTGTGGAATGGGTAGCCGTGCGACCACGCCTTGAACGACTCGCCGCGCCGTATCTGGACAACTTCCAGGTCCGGTTCCATGTCCGCTCCTTCCGGCCGGCGCGGCTTGCAATGACCGCTCCTGTTCCGGTTAAAATTGCTCAGCGTTTCCTCTTCCCAGGATCGTAGCGACCGGTATCCGGGCATGCCACCACGATTTCAGTGTGCAATTGATACTTTTTTGACGTGCATGACTTGGCAATCTGGGGCGACAAGGGTTAACCAGGCCTCCTTGCGCTAAGAGCAGCCCTCAATTCGCAGGACAGACGCATCGCCATGTTCGATCTTCCTCCCTCCGGGGATCCGCGAGGTTCGGATATCCTCTGTCCTGGACCTCTAGTTTGTAGGCGCCAGAAAAGCACGGTTGTGGCCATGGCTCGCTCCTCAGATGATCCGCTTGAAAGCAGTGGGCTACTCTTTCGTTCACGAGGATAGGCGACTCAGAAGAACGGCGTCCTTGGAACATCAATCTTTTGCGGGCTGTTCGGTTTGACTTCGGATCTCCACGGTAACAGGGAGCGGCCGGGCCGCTTGCCTATGGCCAAGGTCCGGCCGCAGCACGTCCTGGCAGAACGCGGATCGAGCGTCCTGATTTCCGACAAGCCTATTCCAGGGACTCGGCCGAGCCGCAGGTCAGGAAATCGCCCTGACTCCCATGGCATAAAGGAGTCGCGAGAGGCTATCGGGCTGAAGCCCTCAAGCCGACAAGGGCGAGATGATCGAAGGATCCGCGACTCATCTTTGGCAAGATGGCAACATCTACGCCATCCTGACGGTCAGCGATCTCGTTAGCCCCGGTGGTCATCTCGTCGCAATTCCCTTCCGTGACCTCAAGCTCGACGATCCACGCGGGGAGATCGTGTTTCGAGGCGCCAGCCAGGCAGATCTTGGAAAACTGCCTTGTCAGCGAGGACGCATCGACGGCGATTGAACGTGATCACCTGCATCGAAGATGATTTCGACGCAGGTGATTTCGTGTGAACGCCACCTCGACGGGCCTGATCGCCACCGCCACGGCGAGCAGGTCGATTCGGATATGAGATGTAGTGGAGGAAGTCGGCCGCTGGCCGATGCCGCCGCGTCAAGCATAGTGTTCGTGGCATGAAAATACTTGGCTTTCAGCCAATTTCAAGAACTTGCCAAACGAGAAAAAGGTCCGCGCGATCTTTCTCAGGTCGGAGTTTAAGAGCCTAACGAACGGCACATCTTCGGTCTTATAAACTTCGTAGATTTAGGCCTTCCTTTGTGGAAGCTCCGCCACTCTACCGGTTTTCATAAAGTTCACCGCACGATATGTGTGCTGATCAAATCGAATACTGCGGGCTGTCGCTATGGTCGCCGCGACGCTCGCCATACAGCCGGGCACCTGACCAGGAACAAGCGGCCCCACACCGCGTTCCCTCGCCATGCACGGATCAACAGACGATCCCTTGTTGGCGCGCGCCGATGCCGCCCTCCGCGAAGCCGAGCGGCTTCGCCTCGCCCTGATACGCGAGCGCTCGATTGCACAAGCCATCTGTGACGACGCCGCGCAAACCCGCACGCTGCAGGCTGGCCTGCTGCCAGCGATCGCGATTGCGCTGACGGTCAACGCTCCTCGTTCGGCGTAGCGTCGGGCCCCGGGCCGAAAGGCTCGTGCGTCTTGCGTCCCAGAAACGTATCGGGTGGCGGCTGCTTCAACAGCTCGCGGCATTCGCGCACGATCTGCAGCATGTATTCAGCCTGTTCATGGTCGACAGGCAAAGACCAGCATCGTGGTGCTCCCCTTGCTTTGCAGGCGGGAGCGCGCTCGGTCTCTCAGCCACCGACGCCTACGGACAGAGCCTTGGCCGGTGATGCAATATCAACTACCACAGGTCGCCTTGGTTCAATATTGAACTTTAGGACTCGCGGGGCATAAAATGAGTAAGCCGCTCAAGATGCTCAAGCTTCTCGCGAAAATAAATCCGCACGACATATCAAATGATGTGACTCGCCTCTGCCAGAGGCGTAAGCTCAATCCATCACCGCAAGGCCCGTGGCATCGATCGGTGATGAGAACGCCGATTGCGCTCCCGCCCGACCTCAAACGAGGGAGCAGCGCCATGCTGACACGACGTCGTTTTAAACAGACCAGAACCCTGATCGAAAGACTGGCGGACGAAGCCGCGCGCTGCCGCGACGAAGCGCGCACGCTTGCGCCCGGCCGCCGCCGCGACATGCTGCTGCGCCAGGCGCGGCAGGACGAGACCGCCATGCAGATCGACGCCTGGCTGCGCTCGCCCGGCCTGAGGGCGCCGACATGATGCAATATCGCGCTTACCTCGTCGGCGAGGATGGCGTCTTCCGCTCCGCCGAAGCCTTCGAAGCTCCCTCGGATTCCTCCGCCCTCAGCTTTGCGCAGAAGTTCACGCGGCTCGGCAAGGTCGAGGTCTGGCAGCTCGGCCGAAAGATCGCCGTGCTGGACTCCGAGCAGTCTCGGCCGCCGTCGCCCGAGCCGTCCCGACCGGTACTGACGCGTCAATGAGCGCGTGACTGCGACCGCCTGGTCTCCTCACTCCTCTGCGAGCTTGCGCTCGATATAGGCGTCCACCGTCTCGGCGAACGAACGCTGCACGCCGACCGCGACATCGTGCTGGTCGAGCGCGTCGCGCTGCAGCACGCGCAGGCCGCGCCCGCGCATGCTCACTGGTGCCGTGTTCAGGAACTGGTCGATGGCGCCCTTGGCAAGCGGGATGGCCTTGGGATCGCCCCTGGCGATCAGGAGCCTGAGCAGGCTCTGGCATTCGGCCAAACCGGGCATGGCTTCTCACCTTTGCTGCGATTTCGGCTTCGGCCGCTCTACCTTCTGGGTATGGGTGCCGAACAGCGCCAGCAGCAGCGCGACTTCTTCCTTCGAACCGATCTGGATCATGATTGTCTCTCCGTTTCGTTGGTCGGGGCCGACGGGCACCGAGTTCAGGACGATCTGGTTTCAGCACTGTTTCAGGCGTGTTTCGTCGTCGGGCTGCACCTCGCATCGAGACGAACGAGTGAGCAGGGTCTTTCGAAATGGTTCGTTAGCTTCTGCGTGCTTAGTCTTAACACGTGCCGCCTTACCGCCGATGCGGCACATGGAATGGGAATGCCGGCCCCGGCTGCTTACCCCATCCTGCGGCTGGGGCCGTTTTGAGCTTGCGTGCACGCCTCGCAACGTCAGTTGCTTTTGAGGACCTCGCCACGATGGCCTCAATGCTCATTCGCTTGCGTCTTGAAATCAGATCGTTACAAAACCGCATCCGAGGTAGACGCCGAACATCTCGCATGTGCAATCCGTGGCAAGAACGGTCGCTGCTCACTACTTCCTGACCAATACTCCCATTGCTCGCGCCATGCGCCTGACCGACCCCGCGTGGCGGCCGAGTTCCGTGGCGATTTTCGATACGCCGACTCCCCGCTGAGAGAGCTTGACCAGTCGTCGAAGCTCCTGGTCGGCCCATTGCTTTGGTTTTGATGCCTTCATGGTGGACGCGTGATCAGGACAAGTCAGCGAGGGTTCTCCGTCGGTAACGAACGCTCCGACAAAGGGGCTATGTAACTTCGGTCCAAGACGGTCGGTCTGGCGGCACCATCGAACAGCACCGTTATGCCAGCCGTGCGAATGCTGATTTCGATGACCTTTCCTGTCTTACTGGCCAACTCTGGGAACTGAATGGTCCCAAGCTCGCTCATCTTGAAACGGGTTCCGACAACAAGCTTGCCAGTCTGAGCGACCGCGCGATCCCGTTTCATTGCGAACCGCCGAGCCGTTTCTCGGCGTTCGCCTTACGCCTTGTCTCATCAGTGTCTCCAGATAAATGCGACGCCTCCCGGCGCGTCTCTGCAATGAGGAAATCGATCCTCGCCGACTGAGCCAGCAAAGTCGTCCTGGTTGTTTCATTCAGTGTTGTCTGCCCGACAATCAATCGGATGCAACCATTCGCGAGCTCAAGAAGGAAGACGGCCTGACGGATGTCGTCTGTTGTTTGAATGTCCAGCGCTTGAACTTGCGACAACAGAGCGCCGATGTTCGCCAAAATGTCAGATAGTCTCTGACCCGGGGATCTTGTCTGAGACTTCTTGTTGTTGTGCTGTCGAAATATGAGCACTGACGACATTGTCGCAAATCTCTGTTGCGCGTCGACCATCATGACGTTCTGCGCGGAAAGTAATCGAAGAAAAAAAGGCGAATAGTACAGCTATACGCGAGAAACATCCGGTCAGGCTAACTCGGACCAGCCTGGGCCATCGCGGCCGCGGCCACACCGTAGAATGCCCTTGTTCGAGACCTTGCACCAAAGCGATTGACGAACAGTTATGAGGTTGCGAGCAGATGATATCGAAATATTGAAGTTCTTCGAAAACGCTATCGAAATTCGGCGAACGTCGGCTCGGAATGGGCGGGCGCCGGCTGCAATCGGGCAAGTAGCGTTCACCCCCGGAAAAGCGAGAGCATAGCGGCTGGGTGGAAGTGATGCCGCGAGATTGCAAAAACCACGCCGGTCCCGTGCGCCCGATTTAAATCGGTCCTTTTTTCGTCGCCCGGAAGCTACGGACGTAATATCCTTGGCGTTGAACGGCTGACCTAATCTCCTCGCTTACTTTGAGAATTCTTCTTCTGCTCTTGCGCCACCTGTTTGTAGAGCAAGCGCCGGGTATCGAGGAGCCTGTGCTTAGAACGAGCACGTCACGTTTCGCATTGCGATAAACATCAAACATTTTTCGTCCCCGCGACGATATCAAAGCGAAATATGTTTTCGTCATCCCGGTCGACAAGCTTACTAGCTTGCACGGCGGCGCGGGTTGCAAATATGCAACGCTTCGCGACGGACGTCTTCAATTTGGGCCGGCCATCAAAGGGGGCACGTTTCAAGACTGCAATCACCAGACCGGTACGTACAAGTTGAGTGATGTTGCATCTGCGAGAAGGCCGCCTTTGGGCGGCGCTCTTGCAACCGTCGACTTGTGGCGGTTGGGGACGCCCCGGGATGTTACCTATTCGGTGAAGCAGACATAGACACGCTGCCACCGACGCTCATAAGCATGCGCCCCGGCGCGCACTCGCACCGCCGCTTCGCTCCGGTTGAGCTCTGCGGCAATCTCGTTCGGGCCGGCGTCCGGCTTCGGCAAGCGCTTTCAGCCGCTCATGCTCGTCCGCTGTCCACCTCTTCGGCAAGGGATGGCGTGATTGCATGGTTGGAGCTGGCTCGCCCGTGATTCAAGTGCGACGATAATCGGCCGAGAATGACGAAGTTCCTATCCTGGCCTCGCGTCGCGGACAGAGCACCGCTCGAGCTTCGCGACATGAGTTTCCAAAAGCAAAGCCCGCGACGGATCGCTCCGCGCGGGTTCGTTTCGAGCGCAGGCTCGAAGATCTACGCTCAGTGCATGTGGCCGATCAGATGAACGCCGCCACCGAGAACGATCACGGCTGGAATGGCCAAAGCAGCAGTACGAGCATTGCTTCCGCTGATCAGTTCGAGGTGCAGACCTTGACGGTCTTCATGCCGGCCTCGGCTTCCGACCTGGTCTTGTACACGGTGTCGCCGCTGACGACGGTCGTATCCGTGGTCGTCGGCTTCGACTCGGTGATGGTGCACTTCTTGGTCTTGACGTCCTACACCACGTAGAACGATTGCGCAAACGCGGGAGCCGCAACTGACGTCAGCACGGCGGCAGCAATGATTGCTTTGATATTCACTGTGTCCTCCTCCAGCAGCCCGGTCATCCAGGCGTGTCTTCTACAAACCCGACAAATTGCCACTTGTTCCCGGCCATTCCCGAACCAATTCCGCCCGATTGCGTTGGTGCGCAAACAGGAGGCTTCGATGCTGGACGTGCGGCTCGTGACAACTTCTCTGGCGGTGCTGGTTGCACTAATCAGCGTGGCACTGGCTGAGCCCGTCAAGGATCAGGCCGCACCTGTGGTTCAAAGCGCCCCCGAAGCCCGCACTATCCGCGTGATCCTTCCGGCGCCATGGGAGCCCACCAAGAGCCAGGCCGAGTCTGTGCAATCTTCAAAGTAGCAGGTGGCGGACGCACGCCTCCGCGGCGGATGAGCGACGGCCGCAGCTCGCTTGACATTGTCACGACCAAATTGCCGCGACCAAAGAGCCGCAGCGAACTCCCCAAAACGAAAGCAACCAATTCCGATCTCACATGTTGTCGCCGGCACAATCACTTGCTGGAGACAACAACATGAAACGTCTGACAGTGCTGGCTGCAACCTTGTTGCTGCTCGGTTCGGTGCCCGCAGGCGCCCAGTCGCAGCCGGCGCAAAGCGGGCCGGGAAACAACGCGATCAACAGCTCCGACCAAAACAACTCCAACGCACCGGTCGCGGGCCGCAACAGCTTCACCGAAGGACAGGCGAAATCGCGGATCGAGAATGCGGGATATTCCAACGTCTCGGGCCTGCAGAAGGACAACGAGGGCGTCTGGCGCGGCAAGGCCGACAAGGCCGGCACCAAGACCGACGTCAGCGTCGACTTCCAGGGCAACGTCAACCCCGCCAAGTAATCCGCGTAGTTAAGGAGATCCAGACATGACGACCACCATCTCACGCCTGTACGACAATTACGCCGATGCCGAGCGGGCCGTGACCCGGCTCGAGGGCGCCGGTGTGCCGCACTCCGACATCAGCCTCGTCGCCAACAATTCGGACAATTGGTACGGCACCTCGCGCGGCAAGGTCGATCGTGATCGCGACGGCGTCGACGATCGCGCCGAAGGCGCCGGCACGGGTGCCGGCATCGGCGCCGGGCTCGGCGGCGCCGCCGGCCTGCTCGCAGGTCTCGGCCTCCTCGCCATCCCCGGCCTCGGCCCGGTGGTCGCGGCCGGATGGCTCGCCTCGACCGCGGCAGGCGCGGCTGCCGGCGCGGCCACGGGCGGAATCATCGGCGCCCTGACCGAGGCCGGCGTATCCAGGGAAGACGCATCGCGTTATGCCGAGGGCGTCCGCCGCGGCGGCACGCTGGTGTCCGCGAAGGTGCCGGACCAGGACCGCGCGCGCCTCGATGCGCTTCTGCACGAGCGATCGGTCAACCTGCAAGAGCGCAGCGCCGCCTGGCAGAAGTCCGGCTGGACCGACTTCGACGCCGCCAGCCCGCCTTTGTCGCCGGAGGATATCGGCCGCGAGCGCGAACTCTACGGCGTGGGCTCGCGGCGATAGCGCAGCAAAGCTCCGACGCGACAAAGGCCCCGCGATGCGGGGCCTTTTTGCTGGCGACCGTTGCTGGTCATCGCGACGCCGGCACGCGTTGATGGTGTCATCTTGCCGGTGTTTTGCCCGACAGGTCAGACTTTATTTCAAATGCCGCAAAGCGGATTGGGCGAAGTGAAATCTCTTCGCCTCATGCTGGGACATGTCGCCTGGACGGGGCAAGCCGGAGAGATCTCCATGTACTACGTCGCTGCTGCATTGCTGGTGCTGTCGGGACTATTCTATTCCGCAAGCCGTCATGAGCTCGGCCAATTCGGCGCGAACGTGTGCAGCTATGGCAGCACGTTCTGCGACAACCCGGTGGTGCTCTTCACCGGCGCGGCGCTGGCCGCCGCCTGGGGCATGTTCGTCAGCATCAAGTAGGCCGATGATGGCAATCTAGCCCTGTTTTGCCCGACGGAGCAAACTCACTTAGCATTTTCGAAAATCAGCCGCCCGCGCCGGCAGCGGGAACTTATGTTCCTTGATTCGCATTTGCTAGGACGATGTCCGCACCCGTTCGAGGCCGTTCATGAGCGACAGCGCCCTCACCCCGACGAAAGCCGCGCCGACGCTGCTGCAACGGCTGGGGCCCGGTCTCATCACCGGAGCTGCCGACGACGATCCGTCGGGCATCGCCACCTATTCGCAGGCCGGCGCGCAATTCGGCTACGGTCTGTTGTGGACGGCGTTTCTGACCACGCCGTTCATGATCGCGATCCAGCTCGTCAGCGCGCAGATCGGCCGCGTCACCGGCAAGGGGCTCGCCGCCAACGTCATGCGGGTCGCGCCGCGCTGGGCGGTGCTGACGCTGGTGTCAATGCTGGTCGCCGCGAACACGTTCAACATCGCCGCCGACATCGCCGCGATGGCCGAGGCGCTCTCGCTCGTCATCGGCGGCCTCAAGCACGAGCACGCGCTCATCTTCGCGGCCGGCTCGACCCTGCTGCAGGTGTTCCTGCCCTATCGCCGCTATTCGCCGGTGCTGAAATTCCTCACGCTGGCGCTGTTCGCCTATGTCGCGACCGCCTTCACGGTGCAGATTCCCTGGAGCACGGCGCTGCTCGCCGCGGTGTGGCCGAAGGCAAACGTCAGCAGCGACTATCTCCTCATGGTGGTCGCCGTGCTCGGCACCACTATCAGCCCCTATCTGTTCTTCTGGCAGGCCTCGCAGGAGATCGAGGAGATGAACCAGGGCAAGCGCGACAAGCCGCTTCGCGAGCTCAAGCGCGGCGGCGGTCACGAGCTCGACCGCATCAAGACGGACACCATCTCCGGCATGCTGCTCTCGAACGGCATCGCCTTCTTCATCATCCTGACCACCGCATCGGTCCTGCACGCCAACGGCGTCACCAATATCGGCTCGGCAACGGAAGCGGCCGAAGCGCTGCGGCCGCTCGCCGGCGATTTCACCTTCGCCCTGTTTGCGACCGGCATCATCGGCACGGGCCTGCTCGCCATTCCGGTGCTGGCGGGCTCGGCCGCCTACGGCGTTGCCGAGATCTTCGGCTGGCGCGCCACGCTGGAAGCCAAGCCGGACGAAGCGGCCGGGTTCTACACCATCATCGCCGCGGCGACCCTCATCGGCTTCGGCCTCGGCTTCACCGGCATCGACTCGATCCACATGCTGGTGTGGAGCGCGGTGCTCAACGGCATCGTCGCCGTCCCCATCATGGCGATGATGATGCTCATCGTCTCCAGCCGCGCCATCATGGGCCGCTTCAGGGCCCGCTCCTGGCTGATCGGGCTGGGCTGGCTCGGCACCGCACTGATGGCGCTCGCCGTCCTCGCCCTGCTCGGCTCGTCCCTGATTGGCTGAAGAGACGACCTGGACGCGCTCCCGCGTTGCATCGCTGCGCCCTTCCCGCCGCCCCGCGCTTGGCTTAACAATGCGGTCCGGGCCCGGCCCTGAGATCGGGCCGCAAAAAACAAGCCCGGCCGGGCGAGTAGGGAGCGACATGACCAAATCATCAAAAGCAACAAGCCTCGAGATCCTCGCCTGCGATGCCGGCTGGAGAAACTATCATTTCGTCAAGCTAACGACCGAGGACGGCATCGTCGGCTGGAGCGAATTCGATGAGGGTTTTGGCTCGCCCGGCGTCGGCGCGGCGATCCAGCGCCTCTCCGCCCGGGTTATCGGACAGAACGTCTTTCATCACGAGCGCATCTTTGCCGAATTGTTCGCGGCAACGCGTCCAGCAGCCGGCGGCGTGGTGGCGCAAGCGCTCGGTGCGATCGAGAATGCGCTGCTCGATGCCAAGGCGAAAGCTCTCGGCGTTCCCTGCTATGAGCTGCTCGGCGGCAAGATCCGCGATCGTGTCAGGGTCTACTGGTCGCATTGCGCCACCTGGCGCATCAATCACCCGTCCTGGTACAAGCCGCCGATCGAAAACCTCGACGGCGTCAAGGCGATGGGGCGCGAGGTGCGCGAGAGGAAGTTCACCGCGCTCAAGACCAACATCTTTTCCTATGACGAGGGCAAACCGACCGGCTGGCGCCCCGGCTTCGGCTCACCTTTCGCACCCGAGATCAACGTCGACCGCAAGATCCTGCGTGACCTGCACATGCAACTGGAAGCGATCCGCGACGGTGCCGGCCCCGACGTCGACATCCTGCTCGACTGCAACTTCAACGCCAAGACCGAAGGCTACTTAAAGATCCTGCGCACCATTGCCGACCTCGACATGTTCTGGGTCGAGATCGACAGCTTCAATCCGGAAGCCCTCGGCTATATCCGCCGGCAAAGCCCGCACCCGATCTCATCCTGCGAGACGCTGCTCTCCTTGCGTGAATTCCTGCCCTATTTCGACGCGCAGGCCATGGATGTCGCGATCATCGACACGCCCTGGAACGGGGTCTGGCAGTCGATGAAGATCGCTGCGGCGGCCGAAGCCTTCGAGGTCAACGTGGCCCCGCACAATTTCTACGGCCATCTCTGCTCGATGATGAACGCGCATTTCTGCGCCGCAGTGCCGAACCTGCGCATCATGGAGATCGACATCGATCGTCTGTCCTGGGACCGCGAGCTGTTCACACACGAGCCGGAGATTGAGAACGGGCATCTCATCATCCCGAATCGGCCCGGCTGGGGCACCGAGCCCAACGAGGAAGCCTTGCGGGCCCATCCGCCGAAGACGAGTGGTGGGCTCCTCAACTACGGTCGCAAGAGCTGAGAAGCCAGACCATGATCCGGAAAAGTGTGTCGCGGTTTTCCGAACAGATCATGCTCAAACGATAACCTGAAGCGCGATGACGATTCATTCTAAAGCGCGATGGCATTAGGTTCGATAGCCTGAATTTTTGAGGTAGTTGGCGCATTCCTCTGAGGTAAAGGCATCGAGTGCGTGGCCGATTGCAGCGCAGACGGAGTCAACGGTTCGCGCGGCAGCTTTGCGGACCAAGTGCTTAAGCTTGGCAAAGACTTGTTCGATGGGGTTCAGGTCTGGCGAGTATTTTGGCAGGAAGAAGAGTTTGGCGCCGACCGAACGGATGAGCTGGCGAACCGCTTTGCTCCTGTGGCTACCGAGATTATCCAAGACGACGATGTCACCGGGCTGAAGGGTCGGCAGGAGGACCTTCTCGACATAGGTGCGGAAGCTCACGCCATCGATCGGCCCCTCGATGAACCATGGCGCATCGATCCGGTCGCAGGGCCGCCAGGAAGGTCATGGTCTTCCAGCGGCCGTGGGGAACCTTGGCGTGAAGTCTGTGCCCGCGCGGCGCCCATCCTCGCAAGGGGGCCATATCGGTCCGGGTCCAGGTCTCGTCGATGAAGACCAGCCGTTCAGCTTCGACGCGACTTTGATACTTTGCCCACTGGGCTCGCCGCCGCGCGACGTCGGGACGATCGCGTTCGCCAGCCGCCACGCTTTTTTTTGAAGCTGAGCTTCTCGGCATGTACGAAGTCCCATACCGAGTGATAATCGACTTTCAGGCCGCGCCCGGCGAGCTCAGCAACGAGACCGCGGATGGTGAAATCGCCGTCCTTGATCCGCTGCGACAGCCAGACCGCGTGCTCACCCGAAATTGCCTTCGGCTTGTAGCCGCCGATCTGGCTAGGCTCGACACTGCCGGTCTCATCAACCCGCTTCATCCAGCCGATGGCCGTGCTGATTGCCACCCCAAACTGCTTGGCGGCCTGATTGCGGGACATCCCGCCCTCGATCGCGGCCACAACACGTTTGCGAAGATCAAGAGAGTACGGCTTGCCCATCCATGCTGGCCTCCGTCCAGCCAGCATGGTGAATCAGAAACCGACTGATTTGGGAATCCCAAATCGATTCAGTCTAAACCCATCCCGCTTTAGTCGTATCGCGCTTCAGGGCGTCACGGGATTGACGGTCGGAGAGGTCTTCGGCCGCTGCGGCTCGATCGGCGATTTCGGATTGGTCGGGAGCACCAGGGCGCCAGCGGCCCGTGCCGCTTCGCCCGTGGTCGCAAACATGGCGACATGGGCCGGCTGTGTTTTGGCCCGGCTCCACGGACCGTGGTCGACGACCAGCATGGCCGCAATCGTCACGCCCGCCACGATCATCGCGATCACGCCGGGATGGCGGAGCGCGTTGGAGATGGAATCCGCGAAGCGAGCATTTGTCATCGAGGGATCCGCATTTTTCCTATCGCAGGTTAACCCATTCGAGGCCACCCCGGTTCCGCGCTTCCCACGCGAGGTTCGGAGCCCACGGGACCCGCCCCCATGGCTTCAGTCGAGTTCCATCGCGCGATGGTTCGGCCACCGCGCTTCAGAGTTGAACGCCTTCGCCGCTTCACTCGCCCGGCGCGATGGCGTTGCTCGGCGTCGGCCGGTCGGTGATCTGCTGGCCGAACAGGCTGCCGATCAGCTCGACCGCCGTGCGCGCGGTCCGACCGCGTTCGTCCAGGAACGGATTGAGCTCGACGATGTCGACCGATCCGACGACGCCGGAATCGTGCAGCAGCTCCATGATCAGGTGCGCCTCGCGATAGGTGGCACCGCCCGGCACGGTGGTGCCGACACCCGGCGCCACGCAGGGATCGAGGAAATCGACATCGAAGCTGACATGCAGCACGCCATTGCTCGCCTTGACACGTTCGATGACGCGGCGGATCAGGACGGCGACGCCGAACTCGTCGATCTGGCGCATGTCGACAATCCTGATCCGGCGCGAGCGCATCAGCTCCTTTTCGAGCTTGTCGATCGAACGCGCGCCGAACAGATCGAGTTTGTCCGGGAGAATCGAAGCGCGCGGATCGTCGCCGAGCAGACCATCGAGCCCGGGCTCGCCGCACAGGAACGCGGCCGACATGCCGTGCATGTTCGCGGTGATCGTCGTCTCCGGCGTGTTGTAGTCGGCATGGGCATCGAGCCACAGCACGAAAAGTTCGCGCCCGCACTCCTGCCAATGACGCGCCATTGCATTGACCGACCCCATCGACAGCGTGTGATCGCCGCCGAGAAAGATCGGTAGTGCACCGGTCGTCGCGATCTCATAGCCTCTGCGGCTCAGGACGCGGGTCCAGCGCTGGATTTCGCGGTAATGATTGGCCTTTTCGGGCGGCCTGTCGGTGAGGTCCCGGACTTCGGCTACAGACAGATCGCCATAGTCGAGGACCTCGAAATCAAGGCTTTCCAGCAACGTCGCAAGGCCGGCAGTGCGCAGCGCCGCGGGCCCCATCAAGGTGCCGCGTTGCGAAGCCCCCATGTCGATGGGAGCACCGAGCAAGGCGATGCGCCGGGCTCGATCCGTCATGGTCCGGTCGGTCACGGCTGCCTCCTGACATCTGCAAGGTTGACCCAGCCTAACAGAGATTCGCACCCGTCGTTTCCCGGGGAGCTCGCAGCGCCCGGCATATCATCCGGAACAAAATTCCCTGCGCTGAATTGCCCATCCAAGGCCGGCACCCGCCGTCAATCACGGCGCCTGTCGCGGATAGCCAAAGGTCATCAGACCCGCTGTTCAGAACGAGCGCTCGCGCGGATAGCCAAAGGTGCCGGCTTCCATCAACACGCCCTGGAGGTCGCGCCCTTGAGCACGGAGATACCGGAATCCACGTCCCAACCCGGCATGGCCGAGCGTGCCATCGACACGGCCGCGGACGTCTCCCGTACCATCGGTGAAGTCGCCGGAGGCCTGCACGCAGCGGTCGACCGTCTGACCTCCGCAGTCGAGGAATCGCGCAAACCCGGCGGGGCACTCGCGACGGTCGCCGCGATCACGCGCGAAGCACCGCTTGCGAGCCTGTTCGTCGCCTTCCTCGTTGGCGTCGCGGTCGCGCGCCGGCGGTAGCTTTGCTGCGATCGCCCCTCCGGTGAGACCGTCCGCCATCAGGACTGGCCGGGCGCTCAGCGGGTTGGCAGTCAATCCGCCGAGAGTGCCAAAATGAGCGCGGTTAGGGCCTCTTCACTGGAGCCTTGCCGCCCTGCTCCGCGCCGTCAGGGCCGAACACGCTTACAAAGAGACCTGATATGTAGCTGCCCCTCAGAACGTCCCTACGCTCTCTTCAGATCAAACCCACGATGATCAAGACTCCGATCTCAATCAGTAGGAGCGTACCCGTTGCTGCTGAGATGAGAAACAAATCACCGAGTGACAGGTGCATGATTTGCCTCGCAATTTGCCCTAGAAGCGGCCCTTACATCCTTGGAACAGGGCGGCAGGGCGGGATGATGGGACCGCTTCTAGGAGGTCCTTGACGCGTTCATCCGGCGCCAAGCGGTTATCATTCTAATCCAAATTTAAATCACCTTCAACATTTAATTCATTTATTCGGCTTATTATATTAATATTTAATAGAGCTGCATTTGGAGGATGCAGGCCGTTGATCCCGCGTGGAGCGAACCCAGGGATCGGTTTTTTTTGCGGTGAGCTATCTATCTGCTCGAGCATGCTTAGGACATACGAGCTGTGCCTGGCGACAGCAGGCAAGCAAGCCCCTCAGGGCCTGACCGGATCCAAGTCGGCTACCGAATGCTGGCATCCGTGACAACGAGCGCGTGCGGCTGCTCTCTCGCAATTGGTATCGACTGGACCCAGTATCCCTGGATCGCTGGGTGGCTTTGAAGAATCGCCAGAAGCGTTTCGTCATAGACGGCGAGGCCGTGGTGCTCGGCACCGTGGCATCTCCGTCGGCGAGCTAGCAGCTGCTCGAATTTATCTTTGCGCATGTGCAAGGACAGGTTGCGCAGATCGTCTCCGCCGACGGCCGGAATGTCAAAAGCTGGCTTCGGCGAAAGCGGCGGCGAGCGGGAACGTTGAGACGCCGCTGAGGTTGATCGAGAAAGGAGAGATTGGCGCCGCCAGCTGAGCACACTGATGGACAAGACCTTCGTCTATGATGCGTTGAGGCAGGTCGAGCGCGATGTAGTTGAGGGAGAACGACGCCTTGCAGATCAAGAGAGAGCGATCCTTCAGTTGAAGCGCGAAGGAAAGGATACCGCAACCGCTGAAACAGAGCTGGACAGATTGCGCAGAGCCCAGCGTGTTCTTGATCAGGACCGACAACGCCTCCTCTTGCTGTTACAGCCTTGAACGGGTGTCGCCCGCGAGCGGTATGATTTTGAACCGCCACCCACCGCCACCCTCGGAATATTTCCCCTTTGTCTCTCGTCGAGCGCTGCGGTGTAGAGGTAATGGCGGACCGGGGTTGCCTCAGCACCAACGGCAAAGCCCATCAGCTGTGATAGCGGCATTCGGCGCCGCTGTGCGTTGGTGCATCGTGAAAATCACTCCGGAGCCAAAGCTGACGCGAACCAATGTCCCTCGACGCTGTTGGTTGCGGGAGACCGTCGCCCCCCGTTCTGTGCGGCGCCGATCGCGGATAGCCAAGATGCCCTCTTTTACGAAGCGCTGCCATTGATAGCCAAAGCGGCGGTCTCGGCATCTGAAATGAAATTCTAAACGGAGGAGGCAGCCACCATGGACTGGAACCGCGTCGAAGGAAATTGGAAGCAGATTAAAGGAAAAGTGAAGGAGCAGTGGGGCAAACTCACGGATGACGACCTAGACACCATTGATGGCAAGCAAGACCAGCTCGAAGGTAAGCTCCAGCAGCGTTACGGTTACCAGAAGGATCAAGCCAAAAAGGAACTCAGCGACTGGTTTGGTCGTCAGAAGTGGTAGTCAGCCTAAAGCCCGCGGAGACCGGCGGGCTTTCTTCTGTTTTACGATTCGCGCTTCAAAGCTCCTGCGGCTTCTTCAAGTCGCAGGCGTCATCCCGGTCTTCCCTTGGTCCCATGTGGGACTCACCGTTTTTCAACAAATCTATTCGGCTCAGCGTCTGCTGTAGCTAACAGCCGCTCTTCGCACCTCTTTGACGCTATTCCGCCTAGCCTTCGGAAGCGGAGAGTGCGAGCACAAGCGCATAGGTCAGCCACGGGTCTTGGCTGTGTGAAAACGCCCCGACGGTCGAGTGCGATAGCACAAGTTTTTCGTCGAAGGCCGATGTAGCGCTCATGCTCGCAAGCAATTTCAAGCGAAATGGCGAACAAAAGAACGTGGTTCTAGCTGGCTTTCGACTGTTCGCGTTTTTACACAGCCAGGGTCAAAGGCTGCCCTCGCTGGCCAGCATGAACTTGGTCGGGTCAACCGTCGGAAGCGGACACTCTCGCGTTCTTGGCTAACGTCAGCCATGGGCCAAAGGCGACATTGGATGCATCGTGACCCAATCGGGCCTGGCAAGGGCCCAACCTGCGGGACTATCAGTGCGAGGCGGCGCACCGGGCCGCGGCCCGCCCGGAAGCGGTCAACCGCCCGCCCGAGCTCCCGGAAAACGGCATCAACGATCCTGAACGAGATACAACAGTTCAGTGCTTTGCAATGAATGCAAGCACCATATCATTGAAGGCTTGGGGGTTCTCAACCTCCATCTGATGAGATGCCGCCGGAATCGTTGCACGTTCGACGCTCGGCAGGCAGTGCTCCAGCATGTCGTCGACGAGATGGAACATCTTAGGGCTGAGCTCCCCGTCGACGAGCAATGTTGGCGCCTTCACCTTCTGCACATCCGCGCATGTGGTGGGCGGGAAAAGGTCTCGCGATGAGGCTTCGCCTTTCAGTTCTTGAACATTGTCCATGGCGCGCTTCAGAACGGCAGGTGGGATTTTCTCGTACGAACCATCGCCCAGTACGCCGTTCACAAATCGACGCACTCCTTCTTCGTCATTCCCCTGCTTGAATGCTTCGCTCGTAGCGATTGACCTCGTGATAAGGGCGCTAAGAAGAGCATCCCCTTCAGGAGTCGTTTTCAGTAACGGCCATACGGGCGGTTCGCCCAGCGTCAGACTGCGAATGACCTCCGGGTGATCTCGTGCGACCAGGAACGCAATGAACGCCCCATACGAATGACCAACGAGATGAACCGGGGGTAGATTAAGTGCCTTGATGAATGCAGCCAGGTCTCTTGCATGTAGAGTGACGGAAAAATCCGTCGCATCTTTGGGCCATTCATTTGGATAGTGGTACCGACGACTGTACGAGATCAGTCGATATCCCTTCGAGAACGCCTCGAGCTGTCCATCCCACGTGCGGTAATCCTCCAGTGTGCCGTGCACCAACACCACTGGAGTTCCTTGCCCGAGCTCAATGTAATGGAGTGTGAGGCCATCAACTCCCACCTCTTTTGTTCTCATCTCCGAAGAGGACGCGCCTTTCTGCTGCGCGAACGACGGACACGCCACGAAGAACATGGCTGCTACCGATATGACGACGATGTGTTTCAAGAGGAGCGTTCTCGGTTGCATATGACTCTCCTGGTGTTGTGAGACCTTTCTGCTTCGGTTTCGCTTACTAAGCCGTAGTCTAGTCCGCGATTCTCGGCGGGGTTCGAGTCCCCGTGTCCTATACGCGCGACGCGGCCCGAGCGGTCGATCCGGCGGGTCTGGTGGGCAGGGCGCCGCATCGGCGAGGGGCAATGAGGTGGCCCGCCGCTGGCTATACTACCAGTTCAAATACACGCAGGGGGTGCACAAAACGTCACACCGCTCCCCAGGATCGCCTCGCGAGGGATTGCGCAGCTGACGGCTGGTCGACGTCGGCTCAGGGTCTTGGCTGTGTGAAAACGCCCCGACGGTCGAGTGCGATAGCACAAGTTTTTCGTCGAAGGCCGATGTAGCGCTCATGCTCGCAAGCAATTTCAAGCGAAATGGCGAACAAAAGAACGTGGTTCTAGCTGGCTTTCGACTGTTCGCGTTTTTACACAGCCAGGGTCAAAAGCGATCGTGTCCCTGAGCGTGGTGTAACTGGCGGTGGGACACCGCGTTCGCCGGCAAGAGCCGGACTGGTCAGCTGGCGATAGCCGGGAGGCTGACGGTTGGATCATCGCTCAACGGCGCGATGGTTTCCAGGGTCATGTAACGGGCGCGCTGGACGGCCCATTCATCATTCTGTTCGAGCAGGATCGCGCCGATGAGGCGGACGATAGCGTCCTCATTGGGGAAGATGCCGACGACCTCGGTCCGGCGCTTGATCTCGCCGTTGAGGCGCTCGATCGGGTTGGTCGAGTGCAGCTTGGTGCGGTGCTGCGGCGGGAACGTCATGTAGGCCAGCACATCGGTCTCGGCCTCGTCGAGGAAGCCGGCGAGCTTGGGTAGCTTGGGGCGGAGCTGATCGGCGACCTTCCGCCATTGCGCTCGTGCGGCCTCGGCATCGTCCTGGGCAAACGCAGTGGCGATGAAGGCGGAGACGACACGCCGTCCACTTTTGCCGGCATGGGCCAGCGCGTTGCGCATGAAGTGCACGCGGCAACGCTGCCAACTGGCGTTGAGCACCTTGGCGACGGTCGCCTTGATGCCCTCGTGGGCGTCGGAGACGACCAGCTTGACGCCGCGCAGGCCGCGGCGGGCGAGCTTGCGCAGGAACGCCGTCCAGAATGTCTCGGCCTCCGAGGGACCAATGTCCATGCCGAGAACTTCGCGCCGGCCATCGCTGTTGACGCCGACCGCGACGATCACCGCGACCGACACGATGCGCCCCTGCTGGCGCACCTTCACGTAGGTGGCGTCGATCCACAGATAGGGCCAATCGCCCTCGATCGGGCGAGCGAGGAACGCCTTCACCTTGTCATCGATCTCCGCGCACAGCCGCGAGACCTGGCTCTTGGAGATGCCGCTCATGCCCATCGCCTGCACCAGATCGTCGACGGAGCGGGTCGAGACGCCCTGCACATAAGCTTCCTGCACCACGGCGGTGAGCGCCTTCTCGGCCATCCGGCGCGGCTCCAGAAAGCCGGGGAAGTAGGAGCCTTTGCGCAGCTTGGGAATGCGCAGCTCGACCGTGCCGGCGCGGGTCTCCCAGGTCCGGTCGCGGTAGCCGTTGCGCTGCGCCAGACGCTCGGGGTTCTTCTCGCCGTAGGCGGCCCCGGTCTGGCCTTCCACTTCCAGCTCCATCAGGCGCTGGGCAGCAAAGCCGATCATCTCGCGCAGCAGATCCGCATCAGGGGTCTTCTCCACGAGCGTGCGGAGGTTCATCATCTCATCGGTCATCGGTGGTTCCTCGAATCAGGTTGGTGTCAGCAACCCGACCCTACCGGCGAACTGCCGGTGACCACCGCAAAGCCGCCCGCCCGCTACGGCGCCATGGGAGGGCGCGCGTGCGGACGGCTTTGCTCTACCGAGCTACACCATCACCGGGGACACGACCTCAAAAGCTGCCCTGAGCAGCTTCAAGAGGCCTTTCCCCTCAGCTTTCGAAACAGACAATCCCCGTGGCGCATTTCCGCGCTCAGATTGCGCTGCGACCTCGCAGCCGTCACTGGACGCCGAATACCAGATTGATGTTGACCCGACGGGACGCCGCTCGCCAAAACAGCAAGCCTGCATTCGGAGTGCTGGTATCAACGCGCAGGCGAAAGCCGCTCGCTCAGGCGGCGCTGACAGTCTGGAGCTCAGCCGCCAGGAACTGTTTCTCAAATGCCTCGGCCGGCATCGGACGGCCGAAGAAATATCCCTGCCCTTCCTCGCATCCCATGCTGACCAGGAAGTCGGCCGTTGCGCGGTTCTCGATGCCTTCAGCCACAATCGTAAGACCGAGCTGCTTGCTGAGGCCGATAGTCGATCCGACGATGGCAGCGTCGTCGGAATTCGAAAGAAGACCAAAGACGAACGACCGGTCGATCTTGAGGCCGTCGAGCGGAAACTTCTTGAGATAGCTGAGGCTCGCATAACCGGTGCCGAAATCATCGAACAGGATCCGGACGCCGAGCTCCTGAATTCTCTTGAACATTTCAAGCACGCGGCGTTCGTCATGCAGCAGGATGTCTTCGGTGACTTCGATCTCGAGCAACGACGGCGTCAGCCCCGTCGCTTCGAGCAGTGCTGCGACCGAATGCGCGAGATCGCCGGACTGAAGCTGCGAGGGTGACAGGTTGATCGCGACACGCACATCGTTGCCGGATAATTCCCAGGCTCGCGCCTGACGGCAGGCGGTCTCCATCACCCAGTTCGCGATCCGCTCCGATAGCGCTGAGGTGTTGACCACCGGCATGAATTCGGCTGGCGAGACGTAGCCGCGCACGGGATGCCGCCAGCGGATGAGCGCTTCGGCTCCGACCAGGCTGCCATCGATCAGGCGAACCTGGGGCTGGTAGAACAGCTCGAATTCGCAGCGATCGGCGGCAAGCGCCAGCTCGCCCTCCAGCGTCAGCCGGTTCTCGAGCTCCTGCCGAATCGCGGCTTCGAACACCACATGGCCGCCGCGCCGCGTCGTCTTCGCGCGGCTCAGCGCCAGATGGCCATTGCTCAGGAGATCGTCGGCCTTTTGTCCGCCCTCGGGATAAACGGCGACGCCGACGCTGATCCTGACGCGGTGCTGCCGGGCGCCAGCTCCGAGCGGGGTCTCGAACGCGCGCGCGATCCGCTCGGCGAAGGCCGGGACCGGCGCGCCGAGGTCGGCGCAATCGATCGCGATGGCAAATTCGTCGCCGCTGAGGCGGGCGATGATCGCCCTGCCATCGACTTCGCTCCGGAGCCGCTCAGCGACCGCGCGCAGCACGAGATCGCCGGCGGAGTGTCCGAGCATGTCGTTGATCTCCTGGAAGCCGTCGAGCCCGAGCACGAGCAACGCGACGCCGGAAGACCGCCGCTCCGCCGCGGCGATCAGATCGGTCAGGCCCACATGCAGCATGTTCCGGTTGGCAAGCCCCGTCAGCGCGTCATGTTCGGCGAGATATCGAATACGCTCGGCTTCACGTTTGCGGACCGAAATATCGCGCAGGATCGCTCCGTATTGAAAGCCGTCCGTTCCCTGCCAGCCCGAGAAGCTCGCCTCGACCGGGAAGATTTCCCCGGTCTTGCGCCGGCCTTCGAACTCGACGACGACGGCGCCGCCCGGAACCAGAAGCGCCTGTCGCGCGGCGTCGTGCATGGACGGCCTTGCACCGCGGTCCGCCGGCGGGGCGCACAGCGTTTCGAACGGGCGACCGATAATCTCGGCCGGCATGTAGCCGAAGATCGCGCTGGCGCCGGGATTCCAGACCGTGATCCGGTGATCCTCGTCGGTGCAGACCAGCCCGTCGCCGAGCGACATCGCGATGCGATGAAAGCGGCTCTCGGCGATGCGTCCGAGCAGCCTGCGGAAGTCGATTTCGTCGAGCGCAATCGCCGTCAGGTAAGCGATGATGGCGATGTGGAACAACGACGTATCGATGACGAGGGGCCATCTCGCCTGCACAAGGATTGCGGCCAGTTCGACCGCTGCCCCGGCTGCGATCAGAATTGCGACGCGAAGTCCTGGTGCGACGCGGCGCCACGAATACATCATCAGCAGGCAGATCGCGCCGAGCCCGAGCACCATGCCGATATCGGAGGTCCAGCGCAGCGTCCGGTTCTGAAGGATCGATTCAGCGGCGAGGGCCTGGAGGACCGGCCCCGAGATGATCCTGCCATTGGGAACGCTGAAGCGGTCGCCGAGCTCGAGCGCCGTGGCCCCGATGATGACCTTCTTGCCTTTCAGTCTGTCGAGCGTAGCGCTATCGCCGCGCAGCACGTCGACATAGGAGACAGCGGGAATGGAGGGCGCACGAATACTGAAGTCGATCAGAAAGGGCGGCCGCCGATTGGCGTCCTGTCCCGCCAGCACGACGGCCATCGAAGGCATGAAAGCGTCGCCGAGCTTCTCGCCGAACGGATAGCGGCGAACCAGCCCATCGGATTCGATCGCGACATTGACGACGGCCGGCCACGACTGGTTGCTGAACGCCTTCAGCGGCCGGTTGACGTGGGCCGGGCCGCCTTTCGGCGTCGGCTGCTTGAAAGATGGCAGGATCGTCGAGCCGCCGGCGTCCCGCAACGCTCTGGCGAAGGCCTCGTCGGAAGCCGGATCCGACGGCGTGCTGAAATCGACATCGAAGGCAACATCCTGCGCACCCGCCGCTTCCAGCCTTTGCAGCAGCTCGGCATGGAGATGCCGCGGCCAGGGCCACACCCCGATCTGGTCGATCGACGGCGTATCGATGCCGACCACGACGATGTCGCCGGTGGCCTCACGCGTTTGCCACTTGAATCGGAGATCGGTGAGCGCATTGCGAAGCGCACCGTGCCAGCCCGTGGACAGCACCACGGCGAGCGCGATCACGACGAGAATATGCGGCCTGTAGCGTTTCACCCGATCCTCCCGCGCGCCCGCTACCCGCGGGTGCGCCCCCTCGTCCCCTTAGGAAATCGCCTCAGTGTCGGTTATGGCCGTACCCGTTGCCATGGCCGTTGCTACCATTGCCGCTGTTGCCCCGGCCGTTGCCGGTGGCTCCATTGTTGCCGCTGTTGCCGTTACCGCTATTGCCATTATTGCCATTATTATTGCCATTGCCGGAGTTGCCGTTTCCGTTGCCACCGGCGTTTCCGTTATTGGCTGCCGCTGCAGCTGTCGCAGGGCCCGGGCTCGACGAGCTGCCGGCGCCAGGCGTTGCGGCACCGCTCGTCGTTGCGGCAGTCTCAATCGCGCTGTTGGACGCGATCGTGCTGGTCTTGTTGTCGCTCCAAACCGTCTCGCTTCCGGAGCTTGCGTTCGCCCTGCGCACCTGACCGGGTGCGTCGCCGCCATGGGCGAGCCCGTGCGTGGCCTTGTGGACATTCAGCTTGACCTCGCCGAGTGCGCTCGAGATGCGCACGACGCCGGGCTTGGAGACGTGACCACCGGCCGCCTGCTGCGACGGCTTCGGCGCACCGGCCGTCTTGTTGCCCTTGTCGATCGGACCGAGCACATGGATGGCATGGCCATTGGCCGCATGGCGCGGCGCCGACAGGCCCGATTTCGGCACTGGGACACGCTCGATCGTGGGCGCCCGTGGCTTGCCCTGCTCGATCGGATTGAACGTCCCCGCACCGCTCAGGCTGAGACCGGGCTTGCCGTGTTCGAAGACGGTGGCCGCTTGTCCGGGCATCACTTGTGCAATCTGCCCCGTCTTGAAATCGGAGACTTCGACCTGGCCGCGGAGCACGCCGACCCTGGTGCTACCGGCACCGACGCTGACGCTGAACTGCGTTCCCTTGACCACGGCGGCGAGATAGGGCGTCTCGACCTCGAAATGCTTGACGTTGCGCTTCTCGACCTCGAGCAGGATCGAACCTGCCTGCTGGATGATGGTGGTCGACAAGCCGTCCTTCTTCTCGGCCGGCAAGCCCACCACCGAATTGGGAGAGATCAGTATAGTTTCCTCGCCGCGGACGAGGAGTACACGGCCGTTGCGACCGGTGCGGATGGTATCGCCAGGTTTCAACGTTCCTTCCGCGGTCAACGACACCTGCTGGGCGCCGCTCGTTGCAAGCCAGACCTCGCCCGAGGACTTGCTGACGGACCACACACCGTCGTCCGCCGCGAATGCACTGGAGGCCGTTCCCAGGATCAGCGCCGCCGCCAAGGCGCGCCGCATTCCAACTTTGCCGAACATGATGGTCCTCAGCCCCGCGTTTCAAAGCCAGGCCTGAGGCGTATCCGAAATCACTCAAGATAGGATTATCGGAAAGCGGCCAGCGGCGCGGCCGGATTAACCAATCGTTGACCATAAAAAACTAAGAAAAATCATGCCTCTAACGAGACCTTACCGCCCCGTGGCAGATCCTCCGTTGAAGTACGGAGACGGGGTCGCTGCGCGCGGTGAGAGACGGCATCTCCTTACCGTACTGGTGTCGCTGGCAGCAATTTTCGCGGCAACTCCAACGGCATTCGCGCAACAGGCGAACCAGCCGGGTTTCGATCCGCGCCAGCCCGAGAAATATTTCGATAACCAGACCGAGCAGGAATCGCTCGGCCGGCCACCGGTCCGGTTGCCGAGCGTCGGACAGCCCACGACTAGCGGCGATACCAAGCCGCAATTCGTGCTGCGCGGCGTCAGCGTCAGCCGCGCCCATGCCGTTTCCCCCGATCGCATCGCCGCAGTCTACCAATCTTATCTCGGCCGGAAGGTCTCGCAGGCGGACTTGGCCGCGATCGCAGGCGCCATCAGCAATCTCTACCGCGAAGCCGGCTTTCATCTGAGCCGCGCCATCGTGCCACCGCAGGACATCGCCGACGGCCGAGTCCGGATTCAGGTCCTCGAAGGCGTCATCGTGCAGGCCGAGCTGAAAGGCGACGGTGCCGAGCAGTTCGGCGTCAGGCCGATGCTGGCGCCGGTTCTGGCCGAACAACCGTCGCGGCTGGCAACGCTCGAACGCCAGCTCTTCCTGATCAATGGCAGGCCGGGCGTCCGGATCACCGACACTGCGCTCGAGGAGATCGGCGGTACGACGGGCCGCTTCCGCGTGACCATCTCCTTGAAGACCTGGCACGTCTTCTCCTCGTTCGGCCTCGACAATCTCGGATCCTCCTCGGTTGGTCCCTGGCAAACCTACGCCACCGGCGCGTTCAACTCCTACCTCACGCCCGGCGATACTCTGGCGGTCAACCTCTCGACCATTGCCAACGATCCGGGCCAGCTCGGTTTCGCACGCCTGTCGTACGACGCGCCCGTCGGCGTCGACGGTGTCCGCCTCGGCGCTTCCGTCCTGTACAGCGCGGTACGGCCGGGGGATATGCGCCGGCTCGACCGCGACATCACCACGACCGAAGCTTTCGAGGTGCGGGCAAGCACCGTGCCCTTCATGTCGCAATCCTCCGGGCTGACGCTTACGGTCGCCGGCACCTTCAGCAACGTGTCCGAGCACGACATCTACGGCCCCTGGTACAACGACCACATCAGAACGGCGAGCCTGACCGCCGACTACCGGCTGCAGGATCCTTTTGGCGGCACCAATTTCACGACGCTGACCTACCGTCAGGGCCTGGACATTTTTGGCGCCTCGCATTTCGACGACGATCTGTTGTCGCGCGACGGAGCCTCCTCGAACTTCTCGGTGCTGAACCTCTGGTTCACGCGCTACCAGACACTCAACGATGTCTGGTCGCTCAAGCTCGCTGCGGCGAGCCAGACGGCGTCGCGTCCGCTGTTCACCTCGCAGCAATTCTATCTCGGCGGCGCGGCCTTCGGCCGTGGCTATGGCGCAGCCGAGATCAGCGGCGACAACGGCCTGGCCGGCTCGCTCGAGCTGCGCTTCGACCAGAAGCTCAATTTCCGCTACTGGACCGGCTATCAGCTCTATGCCTTTGGCGACGCCGGCGCCGTCTGGAACCACGGTTACCGCCTGAGCGACGGGCTGTCGCTGACATCGGCCGGAGCCGGTGTGCGTTTCTTCCTGCCGGACGACCTCCAGGCCGATTTCGGCGTGGCCGCCCCCCTGAGCTACCGGGCGCCGGACAACGTGCGTCGCAGCCCACGCTTCCTCTTCACGCTGTCGAGCGCGTTCCGGCTCTGCCCCGAACGCGGCAAGGCCGGCTGTCTCTAGCTGCCCCGTTCTTCCGGCGATCGGCCCGGCTTGCCGGCTTTTCCCGGTCTTGCCCGCAGACTTGCCTGAATTTAATCCTCTAACCTGCTCACGATCGCTCCGGGGGTTCCCGATGACCATTTCAGGCAAAAGGTGATTTGAGACGGACCATGAAGAAGGTGTTTGCCATTCTGGCGTTTCTCTGCGTCCTCGGCCTCGGGCAGTATTTCGTCGTCAGCCAGTTCGCGATCCGCCATGAGACCTTGGCCCTCTTCGACGCCTCGCGCCAGCGCCCGATCTCGGTCGAAATCGCCGTGCGGCGCGACCATGAGACCAAGGCCAATCTCGGCCTCTGGAAGCTCCCCCTCGCTGTCATCAGCAATGGCAACACCGTCAAGGCGACCGAATATTCCTTCCTCGCCAACGTGCTCGCCGCGCGAGGCTATCTGGTTGCCAGCATCCAGCAGGACTTGCCGAGCGATCCGCCGCTGATGACCCAAGTCGGTCAGCAATATGTCGGCCGGCGCGACGTCTACATCCGCTGCGAAGCCAACATTCTCTTTGTGCTGGGAGAGCTGAAGAAACAGCAGGAGAACGTCGAATACGACCACATCACCCTCGTCGGCCACTCCAATGGCGGCGATGTCTCCATGTACGTCGCCCACCAGCACCCGGAGCTGGTGTCGAAGGTGATCACGCTCGATAATCTGCGGGTACCTTTCGTGGTCAGCGACCACATGAAGATCCTGTCGTTCCGCTCGAAGGACCCACACTTCGTGACAGACCCCGGCGTGCTTCCGACGCCGGAAGAGGCCAAGGCGCGCGGCATCGATATCATCCACACCGGCGCACAACACACGGAGATGAGCGACCGCGGTCCCAACTCGGTCAAGGAGAAGATCCAGGAGACGCTCGACCGCTTCCTGCGTGACAGCGCCAGCAGCGCACTCGCACCGGCGGATACGAAGAGCCCGATGATCATGAACCCGACTGACTATTAGCGGGTCCGCTTTGCGGCAGATCAAGGCGGCTCCAAGACGGCACGGTAGAAAGCCACATAGCGTCGGAGAGACACGTGTCGCACTATACCGAAAGTCTTGATGCGAAGAGCCTTGTTCCGAAGGGCCTTGTTCCGAAGGGTCTTGGTCTGCCCGCGGCAAGAGTGCCGGCATTTATGCGGCATCTCTATCGTTCGACCCGCAGGCTGCTGCGGTCGATCGTCGCCCGCATTGATCTCTCGCAGTTTCCAGGATCCTGCTGCGGATGAGCGCGGCGGCCGCAAGCGAATGCAGAAAGATTGCCCTATGCTCCGGCATGTGAGACGAATTTTCCTGCTGCTTGGCCTGGTCTCTGGCGTCGGCACGTCGTCCGCTCTCGGCGCTGATGCCGATCATGGCGCCGACCTCGCCAAGCGCTGGTGCGCGAGCTGCCATGTCGTGGCGAACGGGCAGACCCAGGCGAGCGTGGACGTCCCCTCCTTTGCATCGGTTGCGCGCAGGCCGGATTTCAGCGCGGAAAGGCTCGCCTTCTTCCTGCTCGATCCGCACCCGAAGATGCCGAATTTTCCCCTGAGCCGGACCGAAGCCGGCGATATCGCGGCCTACATCGCATCGCTGCGTTAGATGCATGATCGGGCCGGAAGGCCGGGCTCGCGCAAGCTGTGCAGCGCTTTCCCAAGATCATGCCTCAGCAATTAGTCTGAGATTCGTCCCGGACGATCACGCCGGGCTACACGAAGGGCTACAAAATGCAAATCCCTGCCGGTGAACCGGCAGGGATCAGCAGAAAGGATGACGGACGGCGAATGAGACCATTCGGTGGCCCGTCATGGACCTGCGCCAATATCGAAGCGCGGATACTCACGCCACACAAGATCAATTTGTGGGCACGCTGTACACACACCGAAAGTCAGGACTTGCCCTTGCCGGGTTGCATGAGACTGCCGGTCATCTGACGCATGTGATCTCCGGCGCTGGTGAACTGACTGCGCAGGAAATCGGATTGGATTCGCATCGCCTCCTGAAGGTCGGTGGCATGCACCAGCTTGCGCGCATGCTCGAAGGCCGACTTCATGTTCTGCTCCGTGAAGGCCAGCGCCTGCTTCGACACCTCCGTCCCCGCGCCGGGAACGGACGACATCGATTTGGTCGCCGCTTCAAAGAACATGCCGAAGGCCTTTTCGGCCTGGTCGATCGTCTTCTCGGCCAAGTCACGCAGCTCGGCCGGAACTTCGAGTTTCGGTTCGATCATGGTCTCGCTCCTCCCTTTTTCCGTCTGAATACCACATTTGCCTGACCGCCATCCAGCCGCCAGCCCTCCGGGGAACGACGCCGGGGAGTCCTGCTCTGGCAGGAAAAGGGGTTGGGAAACGGCCCAGGACCGGCGCGCGGCCGGACTTTAGGATAAGGGGTGCTCGGGAAGAGCTTCTTCGGTTGCGAGATCTTCGACCAGCTTGATCACCTCGAAACGCTGTCGGGGCGCAAGCTTCAGGAAGGCGCGGAGCAGGCGCAGACTTTCGACAGTGCTGCTTGTAGGCACTCCGAGCCTGAGATGCAGCTCAGCCGCGAAATTGAGGTTTTTCATCTCGCACCTATGACAAGCATCGGCCTTCGTGATCCGCTCGAGAACCGCAACAGAACCCATCGCGACGAAAGTTCGGCCGAGGGGACCGGCCGGGTTGCACGCTGAACCGCATCCAAACGACGGCCTCAACCATCCGGTTGCAACTATGACAAGTAACAACCCTTCCGGCAAGTCCAACCGTGGATATAGCGATGCTTGGTCTGCATCGCGCCACGGCGATTCCGGATAACAGGAATATCGATCGCCGTCACCCACCTGCGTCAAGAAGCGGCATCAATCACGCACACAGCCCCTCGTTGCTATCAATCGGCACAGGATTTCGTCGTGTTTCGGATGTGAATGCGCGCTAGCGCGCAAGAATTGGCGATTCTTCGGCAAGATACACGCATTTGTTGAGTCCGGTCGCGGCGGTTGCATGAACCGCATGAAAGTCGGTCTCGCGGCCGGTCCAGCGTGAACCGCCGTCCACGCGCGAGCGACCAAGCCGTTGCGGCACGGCCACGCAGACACGGGCGCCATGGCTGAAAACTCTTCGATTTGGGCGCGCGTCAGCACCAAAAGGACGACGGCATGCTTTCTCGCTGCGATCTCATCAAGGGCGCCGCAGTCGCTCTGCTCACCCTCTCGACACAAGGCGCATGGGCGCAGGAGACCAAGATGAACCTGTTCAAGATCGTCACCATCAAGGACGAAATCATCGTCGGATTGTCGGCGGAGGAGCTTCAGGCGCTCGGCGGCAATGATGCGAGCGCCGTTGCACATGCGCTGGCACAGAAGGGCGATCTCACCGTCTGGCAATACAACGTGCATCGTGGACCCAACGGCGAATTGCAGCAGGCGCCGACAGCCAAGATCGGACTGCTGGCCAATGCCTCGCTGCGCGTCGAGCCCTACACCACGCCCTACCAGATCGTCCCTCATCCGTAAGCAATAGGCGGGACGCCGGCGGCCGAGCCGCCGGCGCCACGCAATCATCCACGCCGGTCTCCGGGCGCCGTTCCCGTCTCCGTCGCGAAGCCGTAGATCAGCGCCAGCCGGTCCAAACATTCGCGAAAACGCCGCGCGAAGTAATCGTTCCAGCGTTGCGTGCGGACCGCACGACGCTGCCCAACCTGATCCATGGTCAGACCCAGTATCAGCACGTCGTGCACCAGCGCGGCGCCGTCGGTGCCGAGCTCTCGCTCGATCCGGTTGAGCCGCAGCACCGCCTGGCGCTGGCTCTCGGTGACGGGCTCGCGCGTGCCCGTCCCATCGACATATTCGCGCGTCGTATCGACCGTCTGCGGGCCCCGCTCCGCCCGCTCCCAATCGTTCTGGAAGGCGCGCCCGCCGCGGTATTGCGCCTCGTCGATCTGGTGGTGCGCCTGCAGCCGGCCGAGCGGATCGCCGCGGACGGACCGGATGGCCAGGATCTTCTCGCCGGAATCGAGCCCGAGCGGATTGTCGACCTCCACCTCCGCGATCTCGGCGTTGAACGGCATCTCCCGCGACCGCCGGTCATAGATCTGCGCCAATTTATAGGACTTGTTGCGCCGGGCACGAGCCACGCGGATACTCCTTGCAAGACTGAAGGTTGAACGGAGGCCGGCGCCGTCAGAGCGCCGAGACCAGCTTCAGCACGACGGGGCCTGCGGCGCGGGCGGCCGACGCGGCCTCGGAACGGCGCGTCAGGCGAGCATGCGGCGCGCAATAGCTCGAGCCCGGCTGGCGCGGGTGGCCGCAGAAGGTGATCTCCTCACCGTCCTTGTCGCCGCCATAGGGATAGCGGCAGTCGGCCGGCTCGATCTCGACCAATTGGATCAGGCGCGGCTGGATGCCGACACAGCGCAACTTCGCCCGCGCCACAGGCTTCCTGGCGGACTTCGGCGGCAGATTCAGGCTCGGCCACACCGTCCGGCGCGGCGAAAGCAGGCTGGGTTCACCCGGCAAGGGCGGCGCGAGCGCCGGGCTCGTCATCCATTGCGGCACGATGAGCCCGAGCCGCTTGGCGCGGCCGACCACCGCGCTACGCGTATAAGCCGTTCCAAACCTTGCGTTTATCTGCCTTCCGATCTCCGCATAAGACATGCCTTTGTGAAAATAGTCGCGAAGCGCGTCGGAATGCTCCGACGGCCAATGGCCCGGTTCCATGCTGCTGTCCTGTGATGCGCCTCCACCCGGGAGGCGGGACGCACATTCCGTTATTCCGAACACAGAGTCGAGCCATATTTCTGATATTCATAATTGCATCAATTCCGAATTTCGGATTATAAGAGGCGAGACGGTGCGCAATCGAGGGAATCACCATGTTGGACGTAGCAATGATCGAGCGGGGCCTGGAGAAGACGGGCAAGAGCAAGGGCGGCCTGGCTGCGGCCATGGGCGTGCGCCCCGGCGCGGTCTCGGAGATTCTCGGCGGCGAGCGCCTGGTAAAGGCTTCGGAGATCATTCCGATCATGGAATATCTCGAGCTCAATCTCGCGCCGATCATGGGCCGCGTCGGAGCCGGCGCGGTGATCGAGCCCGACTACGAACAGGTTCCGCCCGAAGGTCTCGGCGACGTCACGTTGCCCTTCCCGATCATGGAAGAGACGATCGCATTCGAGATCGTGGGCGATTCGATGCTGCCAAAATACGAAAGCGGCGACGTGATCGTCGTCTACAAGGACCAGCGTCATCCGCTGTCGAGCTTCTATGGCGAAGAGGCGGTGGTCCGGCTCAAGACCGGCGAGCGCTATCTGAAGACCATCGAGCGGGGCAAATCCCCCTCGGTGGTCAACCTCACCAGCTTCAATGCCAAGCCGATCGTCGGCGTCAAGCTCGACTGGGTCGGGGAAATCTGCCTGTCCATGCCCAAGGGGCAGCTTGAGCGGCTGCGCGCGAAATCGGCGCGTCCCCGCAAGAAGGGCAAATGAAAGGGTTCGCTATTTCTGATTTATAGAAATCGCGGTTGACATAATTCCGATTTTCTGAAATAATCTGCCGCGTCCCGACCACGGGGCGCGGCAGGATCGATTGATGCAATATTTCGTCGTGATGATCGATTATGGGCGGCGGGGCCGCGAGGCGGTCGTCGATCCCGAAATCACCAGGCGCGAGGTCATCTCCCGACTCGCCTCGGGTGAGTATCGGAACGTCTCATTCATCCACGAGATCGTGGAGAACTCGATCGAGGATGTCACCGAGGCCATCCTGGCCGAGGCGGCCCTCCCACAGATCGAGCCCGAGGACGTCGACATCCAGGCAATCCGCTCCGATCACAGCCGCGATCTGCGCAAGCACGAACGGACGTGACGCAGGCTTAGAGCGTGATCCGGACCCGAAGGGCCGCGTTAGCGCAAAGTGTGCAGCGGTTTTCCGAAAAGATCATGCTCAATCAAGAGCCTAAAGCGCGATGACGATTCATCCTGATCGCATCGCGCTTTAGAGCCCGCGCCGCCGCCCAGTCGGGCATTACACCAGGAGAACGGTCGATCCTGTGGTCTTGCGGGCCGCAAGGTCGGCATGCGCCTTGGCGGCGTCCTTCAGCGGATAGGTCTGGTGCACCTCGATCTTGACCGCACCGGACTTGACGACGTCGAACAACTCGCCCGCCATCGCCACCAGACTTCCGCGCTTGGCGGCGTAGGTGAACAGCGTCGGACGCGTGACGTAGAGCGAGCCCTTCTGGGCGAGCAGTCCGAGATTGAGCGGCTCGACCGCACCGGAGGACTGACCGAACAGCGCAGCGACACCGAGCGGCGCGAGGCAATCCAGCGATTTCAGGAACGTGTCCTTGCCGACGGAATCGTACACCACCGGCACCTTCTTGCCGCCGGTGATCTCGTCGACCCGCTTCACGAAATCTTCCCTTGTATAGATGATCACGTGGTCGCAGCCATGCGCCTTGGCGAGCTTCGCCTTCTCGTCGTTGCTGACGGTGCCGATCACGGTCGCGCCGAGATGCTTGGCCCACTGGCTCAAGATCAGGCCGACACCGCCGGCCGCCGCATGCAGGAGGATGGTATCGCCAGCCTTCACCCGATAGGTCTGGCGGATCAGATATTGCGTGGTGAGCCCCTTGAGCATCATCGCCGCCGCGGTCCTGTCGTCGACGCCGTCAGGCAGTTTCAGCAGCCGGTCGGCGGGGATCAGCCGCGCCTCCGAATAGGCCCCGAGTGGCGAGGCGCCATAAGCGACGCGATCGCCCGGCTTCAGATCGGAAACGCCGGGCCCGACCTCCTCGACGACGCCGGCCGCCTCGCTGCCGAGCCCGCTCGGCAGTTGCGCCGGATAAAGGCCGGAACGGTTATAGATGTCGACGAAATTGAGGCCGACTGCGGTGTGGCGGATGCGCGCCTCGCCGGGCCCAGGCTTGCCGACGCTGACCTCCTCCCAGACCAGGACTTCCGGGCCGCCGGTTTTGTGAAAGCGAATGGCATGCGTCATGGGCGTGCTCCCTTGTCGTTGAGATGAAGTCCGAATACCGGATCGGCCTGTGAAATAGGCATTTGGTCCGCCCGTTACAGTACAGAGCCGTAACAAGAATGTCACAGCGAACGACAAACGCCCGCCGTTCCGCCTCCGTTCGAAAGAGTTGATGAGGGCTCCGAGGCAACCGGCGGTAGCCTTTGCGCGGGGTTTGATGGTCGCCTGCGAAGGAGAGCCGAGATGCCAGCTTACGTTCAGCATCATCAGGACGTCGAAATCGCGCCAGTGAATTGCCCAACCTGTATGGGGTTCCTGCCGATGTATGTGCGCGAGGTCGAGCCGCATTGGAGCCTGGCCAAGATCGACTTCGTCTATGAATGCGCCGATTGCGGCGCCGAGGTCAGACAGACGATCCGCAAGCCGGAGTTGCTGCGGCACTGATCGCGCCAGCGGCGAACCGCTCAACTATTTGCGCTAAGCGGAAAAAACGCCGTTCACGCGGGTCTGATGTCTCCCAAACGAGGCTTGTTCTTTGCCGAGAACGCAGGCAGAACAAGCCTCAAAGCAAGACTTTTGGGAGCGCCATTTCGTGGCTGATCAGAAGGCCTCGACCTCGATCGAGGCAGTGGAGAGCGGCCTCGCCGCGCAGGGCTATATCGCGAGCCGACAGATCGCGACCGCCGTCTATTTGTCGCAGCAGATCGAGAAGCCGATCCTGGTCGAAGGCCCCGCAGGCGTCGGCAAGACCGAGCTCGCCAAGGCGATTGCCGCCTGGCGCGGCATGAAGATGATCCGCCTGCAATGCTATGAGGGCCTCGACGAGGCCAAGGCGCTCTACGAGTGGAAATACGCCAAGCAGCTTCTTTATACGCAGATCCTCAAGGACAAGCTCGGCGAAGTCCTCGGCGGCGCGCAGACGCTGCATGCCGCGCTCGACCAGCTCCACGATTTCGGCGACGTGTTCTTCTCCAAGGAGTTCGTCGAGCCGCGGCCGCTGCTCCAGGCGCTCGAGCAGCCGGGCGGCTGCGTGCTCCTGATCGACGAGATCGACAAGTCGGACGCTGAATTCGAATCGCTGCTGCTGGAAATCCTCTCCGATTTCCAGGTCACGATCCCCGAGCTCGGAACCGTGTCGGCGATCACGCCGCCGACGGTGATCCTCACCTCCAACAGCGAACGCGACCTGGGCGATGCGCTGAAGCGACGCTGCCTGCATCTGCATATCGGCTTCCCCGAGCAGCGGCTCGAGGAGCGCATCGTCGAAAGCCGCGTGCCCGGCATCTCGCAGACGCTGCGCCGGCAGATGGTCGGCTTCATCCACGAGATCCGCTCGCTGGATCTGAAGAAGCTGCCGTCCGTCAGTGAGACCATCGACTGGGCGCGCGTGCTGGTGCTGCTCCAGGCTTCCGAACTCGATACTGAGATCGTCAAGGACACGCTCAACGTGCTCTTGAAATACGAAGCCGACATCGAGGCCGCGACGCCGCAGGTGACGACCTTCATCGCCAAGGTGGCCCGGTCCAACGTCTTCGGTTGACGCCGATGCGCGAGAATCTCCATCGCTTCTTTCGGGCGGCGCGCGGCGCCGGCGTTCACGTCTCGCCTGCCGAAAGCATCGATGCGATGCGCGCCGTCTCGCAGGTCGGCTTTTCCGACCGGACCATCCTGCGCGACGCGCTGCTGCTGACGCTCGCGAAGTCGCAGGACGAGAAGCTCGCGCTCGGCGACTGCTTTGATCTGTTCTTCAGCCAGCCGGAACCACGGCAGGATCAGCCTGAAGCTGCCGGCGAGGACGATGCGGCGCGAGGCGAAGATCAGCCGCCGTCGTCTGGCTCGGCGAGCGAGGCGGGCGAAGGTCAGCCTCTGCAAGGCCTGGGCCCGCTCGCGCAGATGCTACTATCACAAGATCGCAACGCGATCGCGGCCGCGATTGCCAGCGCAGCTGGCGCCGCCTCCCTGTCCGACATCCGCTACTCCACCCAGCGCGGCATCTTTTCCAGCCGCATCCTCGACGCCATGGGCCTCCAGCGCTTGCGCGACGATCTCGACCAGCTGACCGCGACCAACCCGTCGCTGACCGAGCGCCTGCGCGCCGCGCTTGATGCCTTGCGCGAAGCCGTGCGCGATACGGTCTCTCAGGGGCTCGCACTCTATGCCCGCGAGGAGGCCGAAAACCTCCGCAACGAGATCCTGCGCAACGCGCCGCTCGCCCGCATCGAGCGGCGCCAGGTCGCCGAGATGCGCGCCCTCATCCGCCAGATCGCGCGCCGGCTGCGCGAGCGCTATTCCAAGCCGCGCAAGCGCCAGCGCCGTGGCCATCTCGACGTCCGCCGCACGCTGCGCCGCAATGCGGCCTGGGGCGGCGTGCCGTTCCTCACGGCGTGGAAGCGCAAGCATCGCGACCGGCCGAAGATCGTCGCGCTGTGCGACGTCTCGGGCTCCGTTGCGCGAGTCTCCGACTTCTTCCTACTGCTGATCCATTCGCTGCACGAGGTGGTCGACGACGTCCACTCCTTCGCCTTCTCTTCGCACCTGATCGAGGTCAGCGAGATCCTGGAGTCGAAGTCGCCGGAGGAAGCGATGTCTGAGATCATGTCCAAGGTCGGTTTCGGCTCGTCGGACTACGGCTCCTCGCTGGTCGATTTCGAGAAGGAGTTCATGAGCACGCTGACGCCGCAGACCACCGTGATCGTGCTCGGCGATGCCCGCAGCAACAATCTCGACCCACGCGCCGACATTCTGCGCCGGATATCCGAGCGCTCGAAGCGGCTGGTCTGGCTCAATCCCGAGGGTCGGCTCGCCTGGGGCTTTGGCGATTCCGAGATGCCGCGCTACGCAACTTTTTGCAGCGTCGTGCGCCAATGCGCCACCGCGCAACAGCTCGAGCGCGCTGTATCCGACATTGTGGCGACCTATCAGTAACAATAACAGACGCCAGCGTCAGGCGGCGTTCAGCTCGGCCTGATTGCACTCCCGAAAGTGATACGCGATTTCGGCGAGCGCGCGCTGCTCCCATTCTTCTGCCTGCGCCAGCCAGAACAGCCGGCGCTTCGAATCGAGCGCAGCGCGCTCGCGGCACAAAAATTCCTGACTGCGTATCTCAACCAGCCTGTTCATGCACTCCACTCCTGCCGCGTGAAGCCATTGCCCGCAAATCAACGTAACAGAGTCCTGAACCTGTCGTCTCATGATTTCTGTGCACATCGCGACGCAGAATGGGACAGCGTTACTTCCCGTGCACTGCGGCAGTTCGCATCGCAGCATCAACACGGATCATCAATTAGTGATCGGAAATCAGGACGATGTTCGTGCGCGAACGATCTTAACTTTTGTGATGCAACGAAGTGCCGCAATTTGTGAAGAGATGTTCTAAACAGCTGACCGAATTCCCGACTCATTGTCGTCGCACGGTCTTCATGCGGCGCCGCTAACAGAGGCACGCGAACGGGACGATCGCCTGAGGCAACATGAGCAACGATTTCGACTTCGATCTTTCATCCGACCAGTGGGAAGCACTGAAGGCGCTTCGCAACCCGGTGTCGAACGGTCGCCTCGCGAAGGCCTATCTCGTCGAAAGCCTCGCCAAGCTCGGCCTCGTTGTCATGAATGACGGCGTGCCTGCGATAACATCCGCAGGACGCAAGGTGCTGGTGCGCGGCTCATGCCGGCTGCTGGATCTCGCGGCGTGACGAGATCGCCTGCTGCCGCGTAACTGCGCCATCGCCTGAAAAATAATCTTTAGCTCTTCATCGAAATCGGATTTGCTTCTTGCGACAAGATCCGGCGCGCAACGACGCAGCGCCGGACAGGCAAGGGAGCTGATTATGAACGGGCTTGGCGGGCTGAACAAATCTCCCAACGGTGTGGTTGTCGGACTTGTGCAGCTTCAACTGCCTAAGGTGGTGAGCCCGGCCGATCTCGCCAGGCAGACCGAGCGCATCGTCTGGATGGTCGGCAAGGCCCGCCGCAATCTCTCCACCATGGACATGGTGGTTTTCCCCGAATACTCGCTGCACGGCCTCTCGATGGACACCAATCCGGAGATCATGTGTCGGCTTGACGGACCGGAGGTCGCGGCCTTCAAGCAGGCCTGTGTCGACAACAAGATCTGGGGCTGCTTCTCCATCATGGAGTTCAACCCGCACGGCAATCCCTACAACTCGGGCCTGATCATCGACGACAACGGCGAGATCAAGCTCTACTATCGAAAACTTCATCCCTGGATTCCGGTCGAGCCCTGGGAGCCCGGCGATGTCGGCATTCCCGTGATCGAGGGTCCAAACGGCGCAAAGATCGCGCTGATCATCTGTCACGACGGCATGTTCCCGGAGATGGCACGGGAATGCGCCTACAAAGGCGCTGAGATCATGATCCGCACCGCCGGCTACACCGCGCCGATCCGTGAAGCCTGGCGCTTCACCAACCAGGCCAACTCGTTCCAAAACCTGATGGTCACCGCGAATGTCTGCATGTGCGGCTCGGACGGCTCGTTCGATTCCATGGGCGAAGGCATGATCGTCAATTTCGACGGCACCGTGTTGGCGCACGGCACCACCGGCCGTGCCGACGAGATCATCACCGCCGAGGTGCGGCCCGATCTCGTGCGCGAGGCCCGCATCAATTGGGGCGTCGAAAACAACATCTATCAGCTCTGGCACCGCGGCTATGTCGCCGTGAAGGGCGGCGCGATGGACTGCCCTTACACCTTCATGCAGGACATGGTCGCCGGCACCTTCCGACTCCCTTGGGAGGACCAGGTCAAGGTCACCGACGGCACCTCGTGCGGCTTCCCGGCCCCGACGCGGATGTTCGGCAAGATGGCGAAGGCGGCGGAATAACCCGGTTTTCTCGGGCGAAACCGCGACAATCTGGCACGGTTGTTGCTCCTTTGTGACGTCCAGGACGCGTCAAAGGGGAGTGCATCATGTCGACCATCGCCGCGGCACCCGCCGCCGAGCCGAAGCCGCTTTACACCTCGCTGTTCGTCCAGGTCTTGGCTGCGCTGGTGCTTGGCGTCATCCTGGGGATGGCCGTTCCGGACTTCGCCATCAGCCTCAAAATCCTCAGCGACGCCTTCCTGAAGCTGATCTCGATGATCGTGGCACCGATCGTGTTCTGCGTCGTCGTGCATGGCATTGCCGGCGCCGGCGACCTCAAGAAGGTCGGCCGCGTCGGCGTCAAGGCGTTGATCTATTTCGAGATCATGACGACGGTCGCCCTCGTGGTCGGCCTGCTGCTCGCCTACATCTTCGGTCCCGGCCACGGCATGAACATCGATCCCTCGACGCTGGATGCCAAGGCGCTCAACACTTATGCCGACAACGCCCACAAGCTCTCCGGCGGCGGCATCGGTGCCTTCCTGATGAACGTGATCCCGACCACCTCCTTCGATGCGCTATCGCGTAATGATGTGCTTCAGGTGCTGTTCTTCGCGGTGCTGTTCGGCATCGGTCTCGCGCTCGTCGGTGGCGAGAAGGGCGCGCTCGTCACCTCCATCATCGATGCGGCCTCTACCGTGCTGTTCCGCGTGATGGGGCTGATCGTGCGAGTCGCGCCACTCGGCGTGCTCGGCGCGGTCGCCTACACGGTCGGCAAATATGGCGTCGGCTCGCTGAAGCAGCTCGTGTCGTTAGTGATGCTGTTCTACGTCTCGGTCGGCATCTTCGTGCTCGGCGTGCTCGGCGGCGTGATGGCGCTCGCCGGCATCAACATCCTCAAATTTCTCGCCTACCTGCGCGAGGAGTTGACCATAGTGCTCGCGACGGCGTCCTCGGACGCGGTGCTGCCCCAGATTATGAAGAAGCTGGAGCGCATGGGCGTGAAGGATTCCGTCGTCGGTCTCGTCATTCCGACCGGCTATTCCTTCAACCTCGACGCCTTCTCGATCTACCTCACACTGGCCGTCGTCTTCATTGCGCAGGCCACCAACACGCCGTTGTCGTTCGGCGACCTGCTGCTGGTGCTCGGCGTATCCCTGATCACGTCGAAGGGCGCACATGGCGTGCCGGGCTCGGCGATCGTGATCCTGGCGGCGACCTTGAACGCGGTGCCGAGCATCCCTGCGATCGGCCTTGTTCTGGTGCTGTCGGTCGACTGGTTCATCGGCATGGCCCGCGCGCTCGGCAACCTCGTCGGCAATTGCGTCGCAACCGTCGTGGTCGCGGCCTGGGAAGGCGATCTCGACCGCGCCAAGGCGGCCAAGGTGCTCGAGGGCGGCGAGGTGGTCGATGTGACGGCGGGATAGCGGTTCGCGGATCAATCGTTCCACTGGAGGAGTGGCGTGCCGTACGCCCGCCTCCAGACCGACAGGAAACGCGGAAACCACGAGTGGGCCACGGCGCCCTTATAGGCCCAGGTGCGATACTTCAGACCCTGCTCCGAGATCAGCTCCTGATAGCCGCCGTGGACCTCGGTCGCGGTGCGAATGTCCTTCAGGATCCCTTGCGCGCAGGCCCGATAGATCTCGCTCCCTGAGGCCTCATCAAAGTCCAGCATACGATCCGCAAACTCGACATTGAACGTCGGCCAGGAGGAGCGCCCCTGATAGGCGGGAGCTGCAATCTTGTGGATGATCTTGTTGCGAGGATTATCCGCCGACACCAAGAAGTGGAACGTGCTGGGGATGCGAAACCGCGGTTCGGCGATGATCAGATCTGTCGTGGCCGCGAACAGCGCGCGCTCGCTCGCCTCGCTCATATCCCAGAAGCCGCGATGCACGCTGACGAAATCCAACGCAACCGACGATGCCGGTGAGCTCGCCATGCCGTCCAGAGAATACCTGATATAGCCGTCCTTCCCGAACAGGCGGAGCAGATCCCTCTTGTACTGCGCGAGGTCGCCCCCGAGCAGCCGCTTCAACTCGTTCTCGCCGACGATCCCGAGCTGCACGCCCCACACGAACGTCGTGTAGACGCAGGCATTGGTGACGAAACGCCGGCGCTCGGCGCGGGTATCCGTCGCCGCGGAGCGCGGGCCGCTGGCGTCGCACAGCAAATATCTGGTGCCGTCAGCGTCGAATGACTCCAGCTCGCTCGCAAGCTTCAGGATCGCGCGCTTCAGGTCTCCGCCATATTCGGCCAGCAGCAAGCGGCCGGCATGCGCGCATTGTGACATCGCCAGATAGGACGAGGCCCTCTCCTCGGCAGAGAGCATCTGCTGCAGACCGGCGAGAATCCCGAGCAGCGTATCCGAGGGCCGCGAGAAGTAGTTCACGCCGAGGTACCGGCCGCGTCCCGCCGGGACGATGGTCGTGGTGACCACGTCGGCGCGAACCGCCTCCAGCAGCAGGCGCACGCTCTTCTCCAGCAGGCGCACCCGCCGCACCGCGTCCTGCGAGTCCATGATGGTCTCGGGGTCGAGGACATCAGGGTAGAACCAGGCAAAGTCGCGGGGGTAATAGGCCGACGCGTGCGGTGCGCCGGTGACGAGGAAGGCCTCGGTCACCGAAAAGGCGCTGTCCATCGAGTGCCGGTAAAGATCCTCGATGGCCGACAACGAATGATGCGATTGTCTCAGGAATCGATCACCGAGAAAATTGACCGCCTGAAGGGCGTTGGCGACGAAGGTCGCAGCCATCCCCTGATAAAACCGGTTTTCACGATGTGATGGAAAGGAGATGTCGCTGTTCATGTCGGTCAATCGGCTGATTGTCTCGTGACCCTCGCGATGATGGCCACCATTTTAAGCATGACTGATTCGTATCTCTCCCCGGTGACTTGCGGGTTTGTGACGCTCGCCTAGGCCTTACGCGGCCGGAAATTCTCGATCACCCTGAGCAGCACACGCGCGCCGGCGTCGGCATCGGCGAGTTCGACATGCTCGTCCGGGTGATGGCTGATACCGCCGCGGCAGCGGACGAAGATCATGCCGACATCGGCGATGTCGATCATCGCCATGCCGTCGTGCCCTGCCCCGCTCGGCAGCTCGAACACGGCAAGGCCTTCGGCTTCGATCGCGTGCGCGATCTGCTGCCTAAGCCAGGGTGCGCAGGGCGCGGTGCGGTTCTCGTGGGTGACGTCGAGCTGAAGCGCCAGCTGCCGCCGCTTGGCGATCGCCTCGATCTGGCGGACGACATCGGCCACCGCGCGCTTGCGGTGCATGTCGGTCGGCGCGCGCATGTCGATGGTGAAGGATACTTCGCCCGGAATGACGTTGGTCGCGCCGGGCCTCGCCTGGATGTAGCCGACGGTGCCGACGAGGCCGGCCTCGTCGGTGCAGCAAAATTGCTCGATCGCACCGACGCATTCGGCCGCGCCGGCGAGGGCGTCACGTCGCAGCGCCATCGGCACGGTGCCGGCATGCCCGGCCATACCGGTGAGCCGCGCCGCAAGGCGCGTGGCACCGGCAATCGCGGTGACGACGCCCACGGGCAGGTTCTGCGCTTCCAGCACCGGGCCCTGCTCGATGTGCAATTCGAGATAGGCAAGCAGCTCGCGCCGCGTCCGCGTGGCCGCGCCGATATGATCGGGATCGAGGCCGAACTGCGCGAGCGCCTCGCGCATCGACACGCCATTGCTGTCGCGCGTATTCAGCGCGCTCTCGTCAAAAGTGCCGGCCACCGCACGGCTGCCGAGCAAGGTCGAAGCAAACCGCACCCCCTCCTCGTCGGCAAAACCGATCACCTCGATCGCAAACGGCAGGCGCTTGCCGCGGCGGTTCAGATCGGCGACGCAAGAGATCGCCGTGATCACACCCAGCGGTCCATCCCATTTGCCGGCATCGCGCACGGTGTCGTAATGCGAGCCGAGCATCAGGCAGGGCGCGCCCGGCCGCTCGCCTTCGTACCGTCCGCAGACATTGCCGATCGCATCCAGATGCGCGCTCATGCCGGCCTCGCGCATCCACCCCATGATGAGGTCCGCGGCCTTGCGCAGCTCCTTGCTGAGGAAGATGCGGGTGAGTTTTTCGGGCTCTTCCGAAATCGCGCCGAGCTCGTTGATCCGGCGAACGATCTCATTGCCGAGCGATGCATCGTGAACGGTACCAGCGCCCATCTCGGCGAGCTTTCCATCTTCTGAGGACACGGCGGTCCTGACGACAATCGATACAAGTTCGGTGCCAGCGAACATCACCGGCGCCGTCCCAGTCAGCGCGTGGTTAGCATGAATGCGCCTCGCCGGCCGACCGTCCAACGCCGGTCATACACATGCGCGAGCTGGTTCGGGCTGCTCAACTCCACTGCATACAATGTTTGGATATTGCCTATAAAATAATCTGCTGCTTTCTTCACCAAGTCCATCTCACTCTTTATCTCTTATATGTTTCAATTGCTTACGACGGATTGCACTCTTCATAGCCTCTGGCATGAAGCTTGCGACATCCGATCCCGGCTCCGCCAAGCCGGCGCAGCCGCGAGATCAAGGCGGGGCATCCGCCAAGGGGAGCGAGCAATGGATTCTGGCAGGATTTCACGACGTCATTTGTTGCAGGGCGGCGCGGCCCTCACCCTCGGCGCGGCAGCGGGTCTCCGCCCGGCCTTCGCGGCCGAGACCACCATCGGCTTCATCTATGTCGGCTCGCGCGACGACTACGGCTACAACCAGGCGCATGCGCAGGGCGCGGCGGCGCTGAAGAAGATTCCCGGGCTCAAGGTGGTCGAGGAGGAAAAGGTGCCGGAGACCGACGCGGTCGAGAAGACGATCGAGTCGATGATCAATCTCGACGGCGCCACCCTGCTCTTCCCGACCTCGTTCGGTTACTACAATCCGCACATGATCAAGATGGCCAACAAGTACCCGAAGCTGCGCTTCGAGCACTGCGGCGGCCTCTGGAGCGACAAGGACCCCAAGAACGCCGGCAGCTATTTCGGCTACATCGACGAGGCTCAATACATCTCCGGCATCGTCGCCGGCCTGACGTCGAAGAGCGGCAAGCTGGGCTTCGTCGCGGCCAAACCGATCCCTCAAGTGCTGCGCAACATCAATGCCTTCACGCTTGGCGCCAAGTCCGTCAATCCGAAGGCCACCACGCAGGTGATCTTCACCGGCGACTGGTCGATGCCGGTCAAGGAGGCCGAAGCCACCAACAGCCTGATCGATCAGGGCGTGGACGTGCTCACCTGTCACGTCGATGGGCCCAAGACCATGGTCGAGAATGCCGCGCGGCGCGGCGCTTTCGTCTGCGGCTATCACACCAACCAGTCGGCGCTGGCACCCAAGGCCTATCTCACCGGCGCGGAGTGGAACTGGGAAGCGCTCTATCCGAAGTTCGTCAAGATGATCGCCTCCGGCGAAGGCATCCCGAATTTCTACCGCGGCGGCCTGAAGGAAGAGATCGTCAAGACCTCGCCCTATGGCGAAGCGGTCTCGGCTGAAGCGCGCAAGGCTGCCGACGAGGCCAAGGCAAAATTCCTGTCGGCAGAAGGCTACGCCATCTTCAAGGGTGGGCTGGTCGACAACAAGGGCAAGACGGTGATCCCTGCCGGTACCGATCGCGGCCAGAAGGATCCTGAACTGGAGAAGATGGACTACCTCGTCGAGGGTGTGCTCGGAGCCACTTCGTGACCACGGAAGCGGCGGATTCCACGGATGCGGTCGGGACAGTCGCCCCGGCCGCCGATCCCGGTTTCCTCCAGCGTCACGGCGGCACGATCGAATATGTCCTGATCCCCGGCGCGGCGCTTGTCGGCGCGCTCGCGGTGTTCGGCATCTTCGTCGCGATGTTCGGCAAGAACCCGCTCGATCTCTATTTCTACATGTATTACGGCGCGTTCGGCACCTGGTTTTCCTGGCAGAACACGCTGACGCGCGCAGCGCCCCTGATCCTCACCGCACTCTGTACCGCGCTGCCGGCGCAGCTCGGCATGGTCATCATCGGTGGCGAAGGCGCGCTGCTGATCGGCGCATTGTCGGCAACCAGCGCCGCACTCGCGCTTCAGGGCATGCCGCCTTTCGTCGTCCAGATCGCCATGGTCTGCGCCGGCGCGACCGGCGGCGGACTGTGGATCATGCTCTCAGGCGGCTTGCGGCAATATCGCGGCGTCAACGAGACCATCTCGAGCCTGCTGCTGGTCTACATCGCGCTCGCGATCCTCAACCATCTCGTCGAAGGGCTGATGCGTGATCCCGCCAGCCTCAACAAGCCGTCCACCCGCGAGATCGGCGCCGCCAACATGATCGGCTCCATTCCAGGCACCGACGTGCATTGGGGCCTCGTGTTCGGCCTGATCGCCGCGATCGCCTCTTACATCCTGATCTATCACACCGTGTTCGGCTTCGCCGCGCGCGTGGCCGGCGGCAACATCCGTGCTGCGAAGATCGTCGGCCTCGGCGTCGACAAGCTGATCCTGACCGTCTGCTTCCTTGCCGGCGGCGCGGCTGGCCTCGCCGGCATGGTCGAGGTCGCCGCCGTGCAGGGACGCACCAACGCCAACCTCGCCGCGGGCTACGGCTTCACCGGCATTCTCGTCGCCTTTCTGGCGCGGCAAAATCCGCTCGCCATCATCCCCGTCGCGATCCTGCTCGGCGGCATCAGCGCCAGCGGCGGCCTGCTGCAACGCCGCTTGGGCCTACCCGATGCGTCCGTGCTGGTGCTGCAGGGCATTATCTTCGTTTTCGTGCTCGCCAGCGATGCGCTCTACGGCCGCATCGGATTTCTGAAGGGAAAATCCTGAGATGGCAGACGGATCGATCGGCCTCTGGACCGTCCCGCTCGCCGTGCTTGGCGGCGCCATTCGCGTCTCCACCCCATTCCTGTTCGTGAGTCTGGGCGAATGCATCACCGAGCGCTCGGGCCGTATCAATCTCGGCCTCGAGGGCACGCTGGTGATGGGCGCGATGAGCGCCTATGGCATTTCCTATCTCACGGGATCGCCGTGGCTCGGCGTGCTTGCCGCCGGCATCACCGGCGCGTTGCTGGGTGCGCTGCATGCCGGCATCTGCTCGCTGCCGCGCGTCAACGACGTTGCCGTCGGCATTGCCTTGATGCTGTTCGGCACCGGCCTTGCCTTCTATCTCGGCAAGCCGCTGATCGAGCCGACAGCGCCACGACTGCCCGCCATCGACTTCGGCTGGTGGAGCGACATCCCGCAAGTCCGCGCCGCGCTGCGCATCAACGTGCTGTTCCTGATCGGCGTGGTGCTTGCGCCAATCCTGTATTGGGCCTTCCGCACCACCCGCTGGGGCCTTCTCATCCGCACCGCCGGCGAGAGCTCGGATGCCGCACGCGCGATGGGCCATTCCGTTCTGCTGATCCGCCTGCGCGCCACCATGGTCGGCGGCTTCCTCGCCGGCATCGGCGGCTCGTTCCTGTCACTGTTCTATCCAGGAAGCTGGAACGAGGGCCTTTCCTCGGGTCAGGGCATCACCGCCGTTGCGCTCGTAATCTTCGCGCGCTGGGATCCCCTGCTCTGCCTGTGGGCTTCGCTCGCCTTCGGGGGCGCAGCGGCGCTGGGTCCGGCGCTGCAATCGGTCGGCGTCACCTCCGGCTATCACCTGTTCAACGCTGCGCCCTACATCCTGACGCTGGCGATCATGATCGTCACCTGCTCGCCGAAGCGGACGCTGACCGGCGCACCCGCCGAACTCTCGATCACACGGTAACACGCACGAGGTCGTCCATGCCCGAGCGCTACATCAATTCCGAGCCCTATGCCTGGCCCTACAATGGTGATCTGCGCCCGGAGAATACGGCGCTGATCATCATCGACATGCAGACCGACTTCTGCGGCGTCGGCGGCTATGTCGACAAGATGGGCTATGACCTCTCGCTGACACGGGCGCCGATCGAGCCGATCAAGCGGCTGCTCGCGGCGATGCGCAGCCAAGGCTTCCACATCATCCATACCCGTGAAGGCCACCGCCCCGATCTCTCCGACCTGCCCGCCAACAAGCGCTGGCGCTCGCGCCAGATCGGCGCCGGCATCGGCGATCCCGGTCCGTGCGGACGCATCCTGGTGCGCGGCGAGCCGGGCTGGGACATCATCGAGGAGCTGGCGCCACTGCCGGGCGAGCCGATCATCGACAAACCAGGCAAGGGCTCGTTCTGCGCCACCGATCTGGAGCTGATCCTGCGCGTGCGCGGCATCGAGAACATCGTGCTGACCGGGATCACGACCGACGTCTGCGTCCACACCACCATGCGCGAGGCCAACGACCGCGGCTTCGAATGCGTCCTGCTGCACGATTGTTGCGGCGCGACCGACAAGAGCAACCACGACCACGCGCTGAAGATGATCAAGATGCAGGGCGGCGTGTTCGGCGCGGTCTCGACGTCGGACGCCTTCATCGGAGCGATTTCGTGATCATCGGCGAAACGCCTCCGCCCTCGGGCGCCTTCGGCGTCGATGCCATCGCCATGACCATGCGCTTCGGCGACTTCCTGGCGCTGGACAATGTCGAGCTGAAGGTGCGGCCGAGCTCGTTCCACGCCCTGCTCGGCGAGAATGGCGCCGGCAAATCCACCCTCGTCAAATGCATCATGGGCTATTACCACGCGACAGAAGGCGACATCATCGTCGGCGGCCGCGAGCAGGCGATCGCCAATCCGAAGGATGCCCATGCCCTCGGCCTCGGCATGGTCTATCAGCATTTTACGCTGGTGCCCGCCATGACGGTCGCCGAAAACCTCGTGCTGGCGCGCGACGACGTGCCGGCCGTGGTGAACTGGCCGAACGAGATGAGGGAGTTGGAGGCGTTTTTGGGCCGCATGCCTTTCAAGGTGCCGCTCGGCGCAAAGGTCTCCGACATCTCCGCCGGCGAGCGCCAAAAGTGCGAGATCCTCAAGCAGCTCTATCTGAAGCGCCGCTTCCTGATCCTGGACGAGCCGACCTCGGTGCTGACCCCGGCGGAAGCCGACGAGGTGCTCGGCATGCTTCGCGACATGGTCGTGAAGGGCGAGCTGACCATCCTGATGATCACGCACAAGTTCCGCGAGGTCATGGCGTTCGCCGACGAAGTCACCATCCTGCGCCGCGGCAAGCTCGCTGGAGCCGGCAAGGTTTCCGAGCTGACGCCGGATGAGATGGCGCGCACCATGATCGGCGCCGAGGAGCTGACTGTGCAGCCGCCGCGCACCGGCGAAGCCGGTCAGGCCAGGCTGGAGCTGCAAAAGCTCCGCGCCCTGGACGATGCGGGCGCCGTTGCCGTGCACGATGTCTCACTCACGGTGCGCGCCGGGGAGATCGTCGGCATCGCCGGCGTTTCCGGGAACGGCCAGCGCCAGCTCGTCGAGGTTCTGGCCGGCCAGCGCGAGGCCGAGAGCGGCGAAGTGCGCGTCGCCGACGATCCCTATCACGCGAGCCGCGAGGAAATGCGGCGCCACAGGATGTCGCTGCTGCCCGAGGAGCCGCTGAAGAATGCCTGCGTCGGCGGCATGAGCGTCGCCGACAACATCGCCTTCCGCGAATTCGACCGCGCACCCTTTGCCAGCGGCGGCTGGTGGCTCAATCGCGGCGCCTTCCGCAGCGACGCCAGGAAGAAGATCGGCCAGTACAAGATCAAGACCCGCACGCCTGACACGCCGATCTCGTCGCTGTCGGGCGGCAACGTGCAGCGCGCCGTGCTGGCCCGCGAGCTCGGCGGCGACGTCGAGGTGCTGATCGCCGCCAACCCCTGCTTCGGCCTCGATTTCGCGGCGGTGGCGCAGATCCACGCTGAGATCATGGCGGCGCGCAACCGCGGCGCCGCCGTCCTGCTGGTCAGCGAGGACCTCGACGAGCTGCTCGAATTGTCCGATAGGCTGGTGGTGATGTTCCACGGCGAATTCGTGTATGAAGCACGGACCAGCGAAGCCGATCTCACCGTGGTCGGCCGGCACATGGCGGGACACTGAACGGAGGATCGATGGACGACGCATCAGGGCGCGACGAGCACTTCCTGCGCCTGTCCTTCGCGGTCGCCCGCCGTTCCCTCACCCATGGCAACCACCCCTTCGGCTGCATCGTCGTCGATGTGGACGGCAAGGTGCTGATCGAGTGCGAGAACGGTTACATGCCGGATCACGACGCCACCGCGCATGCCGAGCGCCTCGCAGCCACCCAGGCCTGCCGCACGCTCGATCGCGAGGTGCTGGCGAAAGCCACGCTCTATTCCTCGGCTGAGCCCTGTGCGATGTGCGCCGGCGCGATCTACTGGGCCGGCATCGGCCGCGTCGTCTATGGCCTCAGCGAGCATCGCCTGCGCGGCATCACCGGCAACCATCCGGAGAATCCGACCCTCAATCTGCCGTGCCGCGAGGTCTTTGCCAGCGGCCAGCGGCCCACGGAGGTCGTCGGGCCGCTGCTCGAAGAGGAAGCCGAAGCGTTGCACGACGGCGTTTGGACCAAGTAGCAGCACATCCCCAAAGGGCCAAAGAAGATGACGCCGCGGAGGTTTGACGCGGCGCCATCGTCTTTCACCTGCAGAGCATCAGGCGATCAGAACTTCACGGTGATACCGGAGTAGAGCGAGGACTCGGTGCACGCTCCGGTGCTCACCCTCGCGCCACCGACGGGCGTGGTACAGCCGACCGCGAGGTTGTGATCGAGGCCGAACTTGTTCTGCCAGTAGCGGTAAGCCACCCAGACGTCCACGAAGTGCGAGTACTTGTCGCCCCAGGCCGCCTTCGACGCATCGAAGGTCAGACGGATGGGCTCCGAATTCAACTCGACCGCGGTGTTGTAGACGCCGTTCGCCGGGCTGTAGGGAAGCGGCTCGGTGTCCGTGCCCTTCTTGCCGTACCAGCCGGCACGGCCGCTGATCGAGAAATACTGCATGTTCGGCGGCAGGAAGCCGAGGTCCATGTAGTAATTGATCTCGACAGCCCAGGTTGGCTTGAACGACGTGTTGCCGTCCGCAAGACAGGTGACGCCGGGAACGCCCGGACCGAACAGCCCGCATTGGCTGAAGGAATTGTGGTTGGCGAACTCCCAATAGACCAGCGGCGCGACGTTGATGTACCCCTTGTAGGGCAGGTCGAATGCAAACTGCAGACCGCCGACGACGTCGCGCTTGGCAGCGCCGAAATACCGGTTCTCGGTGTTGGCATCCATACCGACTTCGAACGAGATGTTGTGCAGCGGGCCCGCGCTGAAAGCCTTGGTGTTGAAGAGCTCGTTCCAGCCAAAGGTCGAGCGGAACAGGCCGTAGATTTCGGTCGCACCCGCGCACGTCGCCGGCGCACCGAAGATCGTCCCCGCATTGGTGCACGGCCCGGCCGGATCATTGTGATCCGACTTGAACATGGAGATGGTGAAGAAGTTTGTGCCATACGCCCAGAGGTCGAAATGGGTGAACGAATAGACCTGCTTGGTGGTCTTGCTGTCGATCGATCCATCTGGCCGGAACGACCACGCGCCCGGTTGCGCAGCGTTGAAGATGTACGAGAACGTGACGCGGTTATCGATCACCAGGAAGAACGGAAGGTCTGCAGCCTTCTTGGCCGCCTTGACCGGCAGATCCGCCGCTTGAGCCAGGCCACCGGTGGCCAGCGTAGCAAGTGACAGCGCCGCTGCTGCCACTGCCGCATAACGAAACGACATCCTGAATACCCCCTCGTTTGGGCAAGCAAAAATGCGCGCCCCTGGGTGCGACATTTGCGCCGATCTCCCGGACCGAGAAGCCTCAACTTTTCACATGGCGTGGCGCATGTTGCAGCAGCACGCGCAGGACGACGAAAGAATTGCGACGCCCCGAGGTGGAGCGAACGCTCAGAGAAAGGGAGCACCGCTGCCGAACATTCGCGATTGTTTTTATTCGGATTTTCTGATCGCGCCCGAACGCAGCGCCGCACTGACGCAGCTGTTGCCACCGCTGCACTTCACCCGATGGGCAACCGACGCGTCCATTGCTCAACATGGCGTCAGGTCTGCACAGCGGGTTCCGATTTGCCTTGAACCGTCACAAAATTGCAACAGGGACCCACTCGCAGACGCGATCGCCCCCGCCGTGCAGGTGCTGTTCGCAGGGGTTGATGGCTCGGAATCGATGTCGAGCGCTGGGCCGAGCGCTTGCCGAAGCGTTGGGCAAGGGATGATGCTTTTTCACATCTTACGCCGCGGTTCAAACTGGCCCAGTATTGAGGCACTTCACCCATGCAAGCGCATCAGCGAATGTTAGATCCGACGCCCAACGGCCAGCATTCCGGCAAGTCCCCGCTCCTGAGGACCATCGGCCTCACCAAACGTTATGGCGATTTCCTCGCCAACGATTGCATCGATATCGACATCTGGCCGAGGGAAATCCACGCCCTGCTGGGCGAGAACGGCGCCGGTAAGTCGACGCTGGTCAAGGCGATCTACGGACTGATCCAGCCCAGCGCCGGCGAGATTCACTGGCGGGGCGAGCGAATCCTGCTGTCCGGTCCGTCCGAAGCGCGCAGCCGCGGCATCGGCATGGTGTTCCAGCACTTCTCGCTGTTCGACAATCTCACGGTTGCCGAGAACGTCGCGCTCGGCCTCGACGGCAAGGAATCCTTCAAGGACATGTCCGCCCGGCTGGAACAAGTGTCGAAGACTTACGGTCTGCCGCTCGATCCCAGGCGCGAGGTGTGGCAACTCTCCGTCGGCGAGCGTCAGCGCATCGAGATCGTCCGCGCCTTGATGCAGGACCCGAAATTCCTGATCCTGGACGAGCCCACCGCGGTGCTGACACCGCAGGAAGCCGACCAGCTCTTCATCGTGCTCGAGCGCCTCAAGGCCGAAGGCCGCGCCATCCTCTACATCAGCCACAAGCTGGAGGAGGTGAAGCGGCTCTGCGACACCGCGACGATCCTGCGCGGCGGCAGGAAGGTCGAGACCTGCAACCCTCGGCTTGAAACCGCCGCCTCACTCGCGCGGATGATGGTCGGCAGCGAGGTCAAGGAAGTGAAGGCCGCATCCGGCCGCAAGACCACCGTGCCGCGGCTCGTCGTCAACGATCTCTCGCTCGTCCCCGCCGAGGCGCATGGCGTGCGGCTCGAGCACATCTCATTCGAGCTGAAGGGCGGCGAGATCCTCGGCATCGCCGGCGTCGCCGGCAACGGCCAGGACGAATTGTTCGCCGCGCTGTCCGGCGAGCGCCTCTCGAAGGCCCCCGGAACGGTGGTAATCGAAGGCATCGCCGCCGGTCATCTTTCGATCACCCAGCGGCGCCAGCTGGGCGCGGCTTTCGTTCCCGAGGAGCGGCTCGGCCACGGCACCGCACCGCGGATGAGACTGTCGGAGAACGCGCTGCTCACCGGCCATGCCGCCAGCGGCATGGTCCATCGCGGCTTCATCGATACGGCGGCGACGCTGAGAACGGTCGACCGCACGACCGAGACCTTCGACGTCCGCAAGGCCAAGCGCGATCCCGAGGCCGCGAGCCTGTCCGGCGGCAATCTGCAGAAGTTCATCGTGGGACGCGAGATCCTGCGCAACCCCGCGGTGCTGGTGGTGAGCCAGCCGACCTGGGGCGTCGACGCCGGCGCCGCCGCCGTCATCCGTCAGGCGCTGCTTGATCTCGCCGCCGCAGGCGCCGCGGTGCTCGTGACCAGCCAGGATCTCGACGAGCTCGCCGAGATTGCCGACCGCATCGCCGTGATGTTCCACGGCAAACTGTCGGCCCCGCTCTCGGCAAGCGAAGCAAGCCGCGAGAAGCTGGGCCTCCTGATGGGCGGCAGCAGCCTGGAGCCGAAGGAGGTCGCGCATGCAGCTGGTGCTTGAGAAGCGCGCCGAGCGCTCTGGCACGATCGCGCTGGTGTCGCCGCTGATCGCGATTGGCCTTACGATCGTCACCATGGTCATCCTGTTCGCGATCCTCGGCAAGAATCCGCTGCTTGCCCTGCACGCCTATTTCATTGCGCCCCTGACCGACGGTTATTCGCTCCAGGAGATCGCGGTGAAGGCGACACCGCTGGTGATGATCGCGATCGGCCTGTCGCTGTGCTATCTCGCCAACGCCTGGAACATCGGCGCCGAAGGGCAATTCCTGGTCGGCGCAGTCGCGGGAAGCTGGATCGCGGTGAAGACGCAAGGCACTGACGCGGGCGCGTGGGTCCTTCCGGCCATGCTCGTCCTCGCCGCCGCCGCAGGTGCGCTCTATGCGCTGATCCCAGCGATTTGCAAGGTGAAGTTCGGCGCCAGCGAGATCCTGACCAGCCTGATGCTGGTCTATGTCGCCGACCTTTTCCTCGACTATCTCGTGCGCGGTCCCTGGCGCGATCCGCACGGCTTCAATTTCCCGACCACGGCCGAGTTCGATCCGGTGGCGACGGTGCCGCTGCTGATCGAGGGAGGCCGGCTCCATGTCGGCTCGATCATCGCCCTGCTCGTCGTCGCGGCAGCCGCGATCCTGCTCGGGCGCACCATCAAGGGCTTCGAGATCCGCGTGGTCGGCGCCGCGCCACGTGCAGCGCGGTTCGGTGGCTTCAACGCCAATCAGCTGATCATCCTGACCTTCGCCGTCTCCGGGGCGCTGGCCGGGCTTGCCGGCATCATCGAGGTGGCGGGTCCGATCGGGCATCTCCAGCCCGGCATCTCGCCCGGCTACGGCTTTACCGCGATCATCGTCGCCTTCCTCGGCCGGTTGAACCCGCTTGGAATATTAATTGCAGGCCTCTTTCTCGCGTTGACCTTTATCGGCGGCGAGCAGGCGCAGATCGCGATGAAGATTCCGCTGGACGTCACCAAGGTGTTTCAGGGCATTCTGCTGTTCTACGTGCTCGCCTGCGACTCCCTCATTCTCTACCGCTTCAAGCTGGTGTTCCCGAACCGACAGGTGGCCCGTGGAGCTGGTTGAGGCCATCATCCTGGCGGTGCTCGCCGCGTCGACGCCGTTGTTGATTGCGGCGACCGGCGAGCTCGTGGTCGAGCGTTCCGGCGTGCTCAATCTCGGCGTCGAGGGCATGATGATCGTCGGCGCGGCCTGTGGCTTTGCCGGCGCCTGGCTGACCGGATCGATCTTTATCGGCGCACTGTTCGGCATCTTCGCGGGCACGCTGATGTCGCTCGTCTTCGCGCTGATGGCACTCGGGCTCGCCGTCAACCAGGTCGCCACCGGCCTCGCGCTGACCATCCTCGGCGTCGGGCTCTCGGGCCTGATCGGCGCCAGCTTCGTCGGCGAGCGTATCACGCCGGCCGTGCACCTCTATATTCCCGTCATGACCGACATTCCGCTGATCGGCCGCGTGCTGTTCGGCGAGGACGGCTTCGTCTATTTCTCGATCGCGCTGATCGTCGGCGTTTGGTGGTTCCTGTACCGGACGCGAGCGGGACTGATCCTGCGCGCCTGCGGCGACAATCACGTTTCCGCGCATGCGCTCGGCTATCCCGTCCTGCGCATCCGCACCTTCGCCGTGATGTTCGGCGGCGCCTGCGCGGGTCTTGCTGGGGCCTATCTGCCGCTCGCCTATACGCCGTTCTTCATTCCGGGCATGACAGCCGGCCGTGGTTGGATCGCACTGGCGCTGGTGGTGTTCTCGTCCTGGCGGCCGGGCCGGCTCGTCGTCGGCGCCTATCTGTTCGGCGCGGTGACGATCCTGCAGCTGCACGCGCAAGGTTGGGGCGTCGGCATTCCTTCGCAATTCATGTCGGCACTGCCTTATCTTGCGACCGTCATCGTGCTGGTCCTTATCTCCCGCGCGCGCACCGGCGGCTCGACCGCGCCGGCCGCGCTCGGCACGGTGTTCGTGCCCGACCGTTGAATTTCGCTTCTACAGTCTGCGCGATGGGGCGCGCATGCTGCGGATCGTGGCTTCCCCCGAAGTTTGGAGATTCGATGATGAGGAAATCACTTCTTGCACTGGCTGCCGGGCTCTTGCTCGCCGGGAGCGTCAGTGCGGCCTCCGCCGCCGACAAGCTGAAAGTCGGCTTCGTTTATCTCGGTCCGATCGGAGACCTCGGCTGGACCTATCAGCACGACCTCGGTCGCCAGGCGCTGGTGAAGGAGTTGGGCGACAAGATCGAGACCACCTATCTCGAGAACGTGCCCGAAGGCCCGGACGCCGAGCGCTCGATCGAGCAGCTCGTCCGCGCCGGCAACAAGCTGATCTTCACCACGTCGTTCGGCTACATGGATCCGACGCTGAAGGTCGCCAAGAAATATCCGAACGTGCATTTCGAGCACGCCACCGGCTACAAGCGCAACCCGAACATGTCGACCTATTCGGCGAAATGGTATCAGGGCCGCTACATTCAAGGCCTGATCGCGGCCAAGATGTCGAAGTCGGGCGTGCTCGGCTATATCGGCTCGTTCCCGATTCCGGAGGTCGTCTCCGGCATCAACGCGACGATGCTGGCGGCGCAGACCATCAATCCGAACATCAAGGTCAAGATCATCTGGGCCAACACCTGGTTCGATCCCGGCAAGGAGGCCGACGCAGCCAAGGCGCTGATCGACCAGGGTGCCGACGTCATCATGCAGCACACGGATTCGCCGGCCGCCATGCAGATCGCCAGCGAGCGCGGCAAGCTGGCCTTCGGCCAGGATTCCGAAATGATCAAGTTCGGGCCCAAGACCCAGCTGACCTCGATCCTCGACACCTGGGGCCCCTATTACATCGAGCGCGTCAAGGCCGAGCTCGCCGGCACCTGGAAGTCCGAGGACACCTGGGGCGGCCTCGACAGCCACATGTTCGCGATGGCGCCCTACACCAACATGCCTGACGACGTGAAAAAAATGGCTGAGGATGCCCAGGCTGCGATCACCGCGGGCAAGCTGCATCCGTTCAAATGCCCGATCGTTGGGCAGGACGGCAAGCCGGTCGAGTGCAAGGGCGGCGATCACCTGGATGATGGCCAGATCCTCGGTATGAATTTCTATGTGAAGGGCATCGACGACAAGCTGCCGGGCAAGTAGCACGCTTCTTGCATTGACTAAATCACCTGCTCCTCCCGGAGGAGGTTCGGAGGGGGTGGCCAGAAGCACCCGGCACTTGTGGCTGCCCCCTCTTTTTCTATTTTGCCTCGACTATCCAGCCTGCATGGAGCGCGCCGCGGAACTGTGGCGGCGGATGAGGTCTGCCACGTCGAGGCCCGGGATCGCACCGTCGATCACCGCCCATTTTCCAGCCACCATCACCCGGTCGGCGCGATACGCCCCGCATAGCACGAGCGCAGCCAGCGGATCGCCGTGGCCGGAGAAGCGCAGCTCGTCGAGCCTGAACAGCGCGAGATCAGCGGCCTTGCCGACAGCGATGTCGCCGAGTTCCGGCCGTCCGACACAGGCCGCCGAGCCCTTGGTGGCCCAGCGCAGCGCATCCTTGTGGCTGACCTTCGTGACACCATAGCGCACCCGCTGCAGCAGGAACGCGGCCCGCACCTCCTGCATCAGGTTGGACCCGTCGTTGGAGGCCGAGCCGTCGACACCAATGCCGATCCCGACGCCCGCCTCTTCCATATCGCACACCGGGCAACAGCCCGACGCGAGCAGCTGGTTGCTGCACGCACAATGGCTGATGGTCGTCTTCGCCTTGGCGAGGCGCTTGATCTCGTCGTCGTTGAAAAAGATGCCATGGGCGAGCCACGTTCGGGCATTGAGCCAGCCGCATTGGTCGAGATAGTCGAGCGGGCGGCAGCCATACATCTGCTGGCAGAATCTGTTCTCGTCCTCGGTCTCGGCGAGATGGGTGTGCAGGCGCACGTCGAGCTTGTCGGCGAGATCGGCCGTGGCGCGCATCAGCGACGTCGTCACCGAGAATGGCGAACATGGCGCCAGCGCGATCTGCACCATCGCATCCGCGCCGCGCTGGTGGTGCTTGGCGACCACGCGGGCGCTATCGGCGAGAATGGTGTCCTCGTCCTGAACGACACTGTCGGGCGGCAGGCCGCCGTCGCGCTGCGACAGGTTCATCGAGCCGCGCGTGAGCAGCACGCGCACGCCGAGGCGCTTCGCCACCGCCACCTCGATATCGACGGATTCCTCAAGCCCAGCCGGGAAGACGTAATGATGATCCGTCGTTGTCGTGCAGCCGGAGAGCAAAAGCTCGGACATCGCCACGGTGACGCCGAGCTCGAGCGCTTCCGGCGTCAACCTCGCCCACACCGGATAGAGCGCCTGGAGCCAGGGGAACAGCTCGCGGTCCATCGCGGCCGGCAGCGCCCGCGTCAGCGTCTGGTAGAAGTGATGATGGGTATTGATCAGGCCTGGCAGCACGACGTGTTCGCCCGCATCGAACACTGCGACATCCGCGGTTGCAGGCACACCGCCCGCCGGCACGAGCTCGACGATCCGGCCGCCCTTCACCACAATGCCGCGCTCGGCCCCGTCGGCGAGGATGGCCAGGGGATCCCTGATCCAAGTCGAACTTGCCTCAGTCATGATCCTGCTTCTCCTCGCCCACGCTGACGGCGGACCTGCAAGGCCGAGGACGATCGCGCCCTTGCTTCGACTTGTTGTTGCCACTTGGCTCCCGTCTTGCAACACTTCGCTCGGACCATTCAACCGTCGGAAGCGTTGGCGCAGCCATGGACTTGAATACCATCACAGCCGTCGCCCATCCGCAAACGCGCGCGCAGCTGCCCGTTTGGACGGCAGGTGATGCTTGGCTCGCGGGGGGCACCTGGCTGTTCTCGGAGCCGCAAACGCATCTGACGCGACTGATCGATCTCACCGATCTGAAATGGCCGGCGCTAACGATCACCGAGAGCCACCTCTCGATCGCAGCCACCTGCACTATCGCAGAGCTCGATGGGCTCGCCTGCCCGTCCGATTGGCTCGCCGCGCCGCTGATCAACCAATGCTGCCGGGCCTTTCTTGCGTCGTTCAAGATCTGGAAGACCGCGACCGTCGGCGGCAATCTCTGCATGTCGCTGCCGGCGGGACCGATGATCTCGCTGACGTCGGCGCTCGATGGCGTCTGCACCATCTGGAAGGCCGGCGGCGGTGAACAGAGGCTTCCGGTCGCCGAATTCGTCACCGGCAACCAGCGCAATCGCCTGACGCCAGGCGACCTTCTCCGGCAGATCGACATCCCGATCGCCGCACTGAAGCGCCGCACCGCGTTCCGCCAGATCTCGCTGGCGCCGGTCGGCCGCTCGGCGGCGCTGCTGATCGGCAGCCTCGAAGCCGACGACACGCTGACGCTCACAGTCACCGCGTCGACGGTGCGGCCGATCCAGCTGCGCTTCCGCAAAGCCCCGGACGCAGGCGCGCTGCGCGCCGCGCTCATGCAAGAGATTACCGATGATCTGTACCACACGGACATCCATGGCGCGCCACTCTGGCGCAAGCACATGACGCTGCGGCTCGCCGAGGAAATTCGCGGCGAGCTGCTGGGAGCGACACCCCCATGAGCCTGGAGGTCAACGGCAAGGCGTTCTCCCAGGAGCCGCGCGCCGGCCAGTGCCTGCGCACGTTCCTGCGGGAGCTTGGCCATTTCGGCGTGAAGAAGGGCTGTGATGCCGGCGACTGCGGCGCCTGCACCGTGCTGCTGGATGGCGAGCCCGTGCACAGCTGTCTGATCCCGGCGTTCCGGGCCGAGGGCCGCATCGTGACCACGATCGAAGGCCTCGGCGGCGATCACGGCACGCATCCGATGCAGCAGGCCTTCCTCGATGCGCAGGGCTTTCAATGCGGCTTCTGCACCGCCGGCATGATCCTGACCTGCGCCTCGCTGAACCAGGCGCAGCGCACCGACCTCGGCGCGGCGTTGAAAGGCAACATCTGCCGCTGCACCGGCTATCGCTCGATCGAGGACGCGATCCTCGGCCAGACCAATGTCGAGGCGAGCGTCGAGGCCGGTGCCGCCTTCGGCCGCAGCCTGCCGGCCCCCGCAGGCCCCGACGTGGTCCGCGGCACGGCACGCTACACCTTCGACACCGCAATCGATGGCCTGCTGCACATCAAGCTGCTGCGCTCGCCTCATGCGCACGCCAGGATCGTCTCGATCGACAAGTCGGACGCGCTGAGCATCCCCGGTGTGCACGCCGTGCTGACGCATGAGGACGCGCCGTCCGTCCTGATGTCGACGGCGCGCCACGAGAAGGACTGGATGGACCCGGAGGATACCCGCGTCCTGGATGACGTCGTTCGTTTCATCGGCCAGAAGGTTGCCGCCGTCGTCGCCGGGACCGAAGCCGCTGCCGAGGCGGCGTGCCGCAAGCTGAAAGTCAGTTACGAGATCCTGCCGGCGCTGATCGATCCCGAGCAGGCGATGGCGCCGGGTGCGCCGGTCGTTCATCCCGACCGCACCAGCGCGAACCGCGTTGCCCATGCCCGGCGCAACCTGGTCGCGGAGACGCATGGCGAGTTCGGCGATGTCGCATCGGCGCTTGCAACATCTGCCGCCACCTATGAGGCCACTTTCCACAGTCACCGAGTGCAGCACGCTGCACTGGAGACCCATGGCGGCCTCGCCTGGCTCGATGATTCCGGCGTGCTCAATGTCCGCACCTCGACGCAGGTGCCGTTCCTGACCCGGCGTGCGCTGTCGGACATCTTCCAGCTCCCCATGGACCAGGTCCGCGTGTTCTGCGAACGCGTCGGCGGCGGGTTCGGCGGCAAGCAGGAGATGTTCGTCGAGGACATCCTGGCGCTCGCCGCGCTGAAGACCGGGCGGCCGGTCAAGCTGGAGCTGACACGCGAGGAGCAGTTCATCGCGACCTCGACGCGGCATCCGATGCGGATCCACGTCAAAGCCGGCGCCGACGGCGACGGCAAGCTCACTGCGCTGCAGCTCGACGTGCTCTCCAACACCGGCGCCTACGGCAATCATGCCGGCCCCGTGATGTTCCACGCACTGGCCGAGTCCATCGCCGTCTACAATTGCCCGAACAAGCGGGTCGACGGCGTCGCCGTCTACACCAACACCGTGCCGGCGGGGGCGTTTCGCGGCTATGGCCTGCCGCAGGCGCTGATCGCGGTGGAAGCGGCGATCGACGAGCTGGCGAGGCAACTCGGCATCAGCCCCTACGAAATGCGCCGACGCAATATCGTGAGGCCCGGCGATCCCATGCTGTCGCCGCCGCCGTCCGAATATCACGACGTGCTCTACGGCTCCTACGGGCTCGACCAGTGCCTCGATCTGGTCGAGCGCGCGATGCAGGCCGATGGCCCGCAGCGAGAGCTGTCGCCGGAATGGCTGATCGGCGACGGCATCGCGCTGACCATGATCGACACCGTGCCGCCGGCCGGCCACTTCGCCGATGCGACGATCGCGCTCAACGACGATGGCGGCTTCGGCCTCACCGTCGGCACCGCCGAGTTCGGCAACGGCACCAGCACCGTGCATCGCCAGATCGCGGCGACCACGCTGGCGACCACCGTCGAGAGAATCCATCTGCGCCAGTCCGACACCGCCCATGGCGGCCACGACACCGGCGCCTATGGCAGCGCCGGCACCTTCGTTGCGGGCAAGGCGACGCATGCGGCAGCCGTGCAGCTTGCGAGCGAGCTGAAGGCGGCCGCCGCCGACGCCTGGCTGTGCGATGTGGGGACTTGCGCGCTCGATGCGGACGCTGTCGTCAGCGGCGTCCGCCGCATGCCTTTTACGGAGCTGGCGAAGCTCGCCTGCGAGCGCGGCCGGCCGTTCGCAGGCAGCGGCACTTCCGGCGGCACGCCGCGATCGGTCGGGTTCAACGTGCAGGGCTTTCGCGTCGCGGTAAACAAGGCGACCGGCGAGCTCCGGATTCTCAGGAGCGTGCACGCCGCGGACGCGGGCGTCGTCGCCAATCCCATGCAGTGCCGCGGTCAGGTCGAAGGCGGCGTGGCGCAGGCGCTCGGCGCTGCGCTCTACGAGGAGATGGTGATCGACGCGAGCGGCCGCGTCACCAATCCGAAATTCCGCGACTACCACCTGCCCTCTTTCGCCGACGTGCCCCGCACGGAGGTCTTCTTCGCCGAGACGTCCGACACGATCGGACCGCTCGGCGCGAAGTCGATGAGCGAGAGCCCGTACAATCCGGTCGCCGCCGCGCTCGGCAACGCGATTGCGGACGCCACCGGCATTCGCTTCACTGCACCGCCTTTCAAGCCGGACCGACTGTTTCCGGCGCTTCACGAGAAGTTCGGCAGCTAGCTGCCGCGATAAGTCGAGTAGCTCCAGGGCGTGACCAGCAGCGGCACGTGGTAATGGCTCTCCGGCTCGCTGATCGCAAAGCGCAGCGGGATCTCGTCGAGGAACGGCGGGTCGGACAGCGGCACATTGCGCGCGGCGTAGTATTTGGCAACGCTGAAGCGCAGCTCGTAGCGGCCGATCGGCAGCGGACGGCCGCCGATCAGCGGCTGGTCGGTGCGGCCGTCGGCATTGGTCACCGTGCGCGCGATGACGCGGTTCTCGCCAAGGCTCGCGAGCTCCACGAGCTCGATCGGAATGCCCGGCGCTGGCCTGCCAATCTGGTTGTCCAGCACATGGGTCGAGAGCCGGCCGTGCACCTTCAGCCTGTCGTCGGCAACGACGAGCTGGTCGAGCCGCAGCGCGGAGATGCGGCCGATCTCCTCGATCGCACGCCGCGTCTCGGTCTTGGCGATGTTGAGCAGCCGCGCCTCGAAGTCGCGCAGCACGGAATCCTTGGTGTGACGGCGCACGCAGACGATATAGGGGAAGCCGAACTTGCCGCGGTAGGCGTTGTTGGCCCGCTCGAACGCGGCATATTCGGCATCCGACAGCCGGTCGAGCCCGGCGCTGTTCTGCTCGTCGGTCGATTCTACGGTGAGGCCGGCGGCGCGCTGCGTCTTGTTGGCGAGATCGGGATGCGCGCGGATCAGCGCCAGCTGAGCGTCAGGCTCGGCGCTCTGGATCGCCGCCATCAGCGCGGCGTGCAGCTCATTGATGCCGGCGAACGGCCGCTTTGCCGCGAGCTGCTCGGCGATCCACGGCGAATATTCGACGACGTTGGCGAGCGCGGCGACGAAGTCGGCCGTGCTTGCAGCGTTGAGATCGGCGAGCGAAATCTGCGACATCATCTCACCCGATCTCGAATGCGTCGGCGGCAAGATGGGCGTGCTTCTCGTGCCAGTGCTGCGCGATTTGCAACCGCGTCGGCACCCAGACCCGCTCGTGCTTGCCGATATAGTCGAGGAAGCGGATCAGGCCCGCCGCGCGGCCGGGCCGGCCGGCGAGGCGGCAATGCAAGCCGACCGACATCATCTTCGGCGCGGCTTCGCCTTCCGCGTAGAGCACGTCGAAGGCGTCCTTCAGATAGGTGTAGAACTGCTCGCCCTCGGCAAACCCTTGCGGGTTGATGAACCGCATATCGTTGGCATCCAGCGTATAGGGAATGATGAGCTGCTTGCCGCCCGCGCCCTTGACCCAATAGGGCAGATCGTCGGCATAGGAGTCGCAGAGATAGAGGAAGCCGCCTTCCTCCATCAACAGACGATTGGTGTTGATCGAGGAGCGCCCGGTGTACCAGCCGAGCGGCCGCGCGCCGGTCGCCTCGGTATGGACGCGGATGGACTCGGCGATCTCGGCGCGCTCCTGCGCCTCCGTCATGTCCTTGTGCTCGATCCATTTCAGGCTGTGGCTGGCGATATCCCAGCCCGCCTCCTTCATGGCCGCGACAATCTCCGGATTGCGCTTGAGCGCGGTGGCGACGCCGAACACGGTGGTCGGCCACTTCCGCTCGTTGAACATCCGCCACAGCCGCCAGAAGCCGGCGCGCGAGCCATACTCGAACATGGATTCGATATTGGCATGGCGCTGGCCCGGCCAGGGCTGCGCGCCGAGCACGTCGGACAGGAAGGCTTCCGAGGCGCGGTCGCCGTGCAGGATGTTGTTCTCGCCGCCCTCCTCGAAATTGACGACGAACTGCACCGCGACCCGCGCGTCACCAGGCCATTGCGGATGCGGCGGGTTGCGGCCGTAACCGCGGAGATCGCGCGGGTAGCGGGGCTCAGTCACTCAAACTTCCTCGAAGCGGATCGGCAGCGCGCCCTTCCACAGCACGCTCTTGCCCAGCGTCGCCAGGTTCTCCAGGCCCGAGGTCAGCGTGATGAAATGGTTGCCGGCGAGCTGGCCCATCTTGCTCGCAAAATGCACGCCGCCATAGGCCAGCAGGATCTCGGTCTCGCTGATGCCGCCGGGATAGAGGATGATCTGGCCGGGCGCGGGATAGCTGGTGTGGTTCTCGTAGCCGACGCCGAAGTCGAGGTCGCCGAGCGGCATCCACACGCCCTCGCCGCTCCAGCGCACATGGATGATGTGGCTTTCGAACGGCAGCGCCTTGCGGAAGGCGGCGACGGTCTTGGGCGCCGCTTGCTCCTCGAAACGGGCATCGAAGGTGAAATCGCCGGCGCGGACAACGAGTTTGCTCATCTCATCTCTCTGGATCGGGGGCGATGCGCCCCGCGGGGAACTTTCAGCAAAAAGCACTCCATCGGGCTTCGCGCAACGGGCGAAGCCACATCACCTGCGGTCGTAGGACCAGCCGAATATTCCGCTCCGCCTGACCTCCGGCTCCGGCTCCGCAGCGGCCGCAGGCGGTGCCTCCTTCAGTTCCGCCTGCGGCGGCGGTGCGGGCGGTGCCGGCAGGTTCTCGCATTTCATGGAATAGACCAGCTTGCCGTCCGCAGTCCGCCCGATCGGTGCGCAGGGATCGGGATGCGCCGCCGAGCTCTTCGGCGTGGGCTTGATCTGCGCCGCAGCCGGCGCGGCGATCAGGAGAAGGACCAGCAGATATTTCGACATCATTGTCGCCTGGAAGCTCAATGGGCCCATTGAACCGGATTGCGGCGGGCAAGTCCATACGCGAGGCGACGGGACCGTAATGTTGCAGGCGTACGGCACAGCTCGTTTAGCTCCGTCATCCTGAGAGGGTGAGGCTTGCGGTGCGAAGCATCGCGAGCGGAGCCTCGAAGGATGAGCGGCGACGATGCAGCCGGGCCGTCGCCCTTCGAGGCTCGCCGAAGAGGCGAGCGCCTCAGGGTGACGGCGATGGAGTTGGCCCGCTGTAGCAACCCGCGCATTCACGGTCTTCACCAGACACGCCTTCCCGATCTCGCGGCTGATTTCGCCCGAGCCTTGCTTCATCTCTCGCCGCCCTCATGTGCAGGAGGGCGCAGGGAAGGCCGGGTGCCGGCGGCACCCGCGGTCCGCTGCGCGAAAAAGCACGCGCAAAGAAGACCGCACAGCAGCATACAGGTGAAGCCCAACACACGGCCTTCCCTGCGCGATGGTCGGACGGCTTATGCCGCGCTCTCCCGGGAGCCGAGTTCCCTCTGGCCTCCCTCACTCCCGCGAAAGTCGCCGGCACCGCGCCGGTTGACGCGAGGGCCGCATTCGCCAGAGCTTGACCGTAGCAACGACGGCCAGGACCACACGGTTTTGCCGTACGCGCGGTTCGTTGGCGCCGCAGGGTTCGACGGCGTTGTGCACGTTGCCATCGACATGCCGGCGCGACGAACCTGACAGCGCCGCTCGTCCATACGAAGCCTCGGGCTCACGGAGAGCAATCCGCCCCGCCCTCGGCATCTCGTACACGACGCTGCCGCGTCCACCGCAAGCCCGGCTCGCGACAATGACGACCGCATGATCGCCCCTCGAGATGAGCCGGGATGGGCGAGACATACGATATTTCCGAATTTCGGTAAAGCAAAATATGTTCGCGTGAATGCATTGACAGAGAAGCGACACAGGCACGATGCCGTAGCCCGGATGGAGCGCAGCGCAATCCGGGAAAGTGCAAGATGCCGGGCGAGCAGCCCCGGATTACGCTGTCGCTCCATCCGGGCTACGGGAAGGATTTAGCTTGGACGCGTCGTGTCCGGTCGAAAGACCTGTGCCGCCCCCGGGTCGCTCAATATGGCGCGTAACGATAGCCCGGATCGTAGTAGCCGCCGCCGTAGTAGCCGGGACCGCCGTAATAACCAGAGCCGTAGTAGGGACGCGGGCCATAACCATAATAATAGCGGTTTTCATAATATTCCTGGCGGCGGCTCTCGGCGATCGCGCCTCCGATCAGACCTGCGGCCAAGCCCATGAAGGCGAGACCCGCGGCATTCGGCCCGCGTCGATAGTAATGACGACGCCGGTGTGCGCTGAAATCGGTGACGCCGGAGGCAGCAGCCTGGCCTGCGACGGTCGCCTTGGCGCCCGGTGTCCCGGCCGAAGCCGCTGCGGACTGGGATGCGGAAGCCGCAATCAGGGCGAGGCTTGCAAGCGCGACCACGATCGTGTTGCGGCCGGCAGCGGAAATCACGGGTCCAATACTCATGTTCGAATTCCCTCTGTTCTCGCCCAAAGAAACATAAGCAAACGATCTATAATCCGCAAACCACTGAAATGGTTTCATGATCGCGGCGATCTGCCACGCTTTGAACGATTGTAAACCGACCGATCAGATCCAGCTTGAACCATCCAACCTGAGCGGATAATGAACAGCCGCGCCGTTTTTCGGTCGCCGTAAGCGTTTCACGTGAACCACCGCATCAACCGACGCCGTCGGGATCGATGCCATTTTCCAGGGTTCAACGTGATCGACGCGTCCTTTTCCAAGAGAAACCAGATGATTGTGGTTCGCAAACTGCCGGCGCGCTATGCGCCGATCGTGATGCCATTCGTGCTGTCCATCCTCATGACGGCGGTGGTGTCGGTCATTTCGACGCTGCGGAGCTTAGGCGCAACGCCGGCGTTCCTGGCGACCTGGCCGGGCGCCTGGGGACTATCCTGGCTCGTCGCCTTCCCGACGCTGCTCGTGGTGCTGCCGCTGGTCCGCCGGATCGTGGCCTGGCTCGTGGCAACGCCACCCGGCCGCTAGCCGCGCTTACGACAGCGCCCCCAGCACACCTCTCGTCGCCTTGTCGATCTCCTCGACATAGCGGCGGCGGGCGAAGTTCTCGGTGAGGAAGCCGACGACCTTGCGGCTGTCGGTGGAATCGACCACCGCCAGCATCTCCGCCTCGGCTTCGTCGAATACCGCCATCGCCGACTTCACGTTCATTTCCGGGATCAGCACGATGTCGATCAGGCGGGCGAGCTCGATCACCTGGATGTCGTCGGCGATGGTGTCGAGATCGCTGGAGAACAGATCGGGCAGCAGGACGAGGCCGACATATTCGTCAGCATTGTTGACGATGACAATTCCCGGCCGCGAGCCAAGCGCGAACTCGCGGCGCGCAGCGGCGATCGTCGTGGTCGACGGCACCTTGCCGACGTCCGAGCGCATCAGGCGCTCGACCGTGAGATTTCGCAGCCAGCCGACGTCGTTGGCGCTGCGGATGGTCTCGCCGCGCAGGTGCAGGCGCCAGGTCGAGAAGGAATGGCCGAACATGAAGCGCACGCAGATCGAGGTGACGATGCAGCCGGCCAGCACCACGGCGGTGACGTCGACATTGCGTGTCATCTCGAGCACGAGGAACGACATCGTGAGGGGGCCGCCGACGATGGCGACGCCGAGCGTCGCCATGCCGGTCAGCATCGCCACCAGCGGGTCGACTACGAACTGCGGACTGATCAGCTCCAACAGCTCGGCGAAGAACTTTCCGATCAGGCTGCCGACGAACAGAGAAGCGAAGAACAGGCCGCCGCGAAAGCCCGAGGCGAGCGAGATCAGGCAGGCCGTCACCTTCAGGCCGATGATCAGCGCGATCAGGCCGATCGTCATGTCGTGGAAGAGATCGAGCACCATGGCGCCATGGCCGGCCGCGAGAACCTGCGGCGTGACGATGGCGAACCCGCCGACGATCAGGCCGCCGATCACGGGCCGCAACCAGACCGGCATCCAGGCGAACAGCCGCTCGAATGTCGGCGAGGAGCGCATCACGGCGATGCCGACGCCGCTGGTGATAAGGGCGAGCCCGATCAGCGCCAGATATTGCTCGACGCCGACGGCGCTGACCTTGGGTATCTCCAATGAATAGGGCGCGCCGCCGAGCCATTGCGCGGTCAGGGCGCCCGCCAGCGAGGCCGCCAGGATCGGCGCAGCGCTGCCGACCGAATAGACTCCGACGATCAGCTCGCAGGCGTAGAAGGCGCCGGTGATCGGCGCGCCGAACGCCGCCGCGATCGCCGCCGCGGCCCCGCAACCGACCATCAGGCGCAGATCGTTGCGGCGAAGGTTGAAGAACTTGCCGAGCAGCGAGGCGATGCCGGAGCCGATCTGGGTGTAGCCGGCCTCGAGGCCGACCGAGGCGCCGCAGCCGTTCGAGATCAGGGTCTGGCTCGACACCACCACGCTGTCGCGCATCGACAGATTGCCGCCGCGCAGCGCGTTTGCCTCGATGGGGTCGACCGCGTTCGAGATCTTCATGCGCCGCCGCGACCATTCCATGATGCCGAGCGAGAGCCCTCCGAGCGCAGGTGCGATCAACGCTGCCCAGGGGCTGACACTCGCGTTGGCGGACAGGCGGACGTCGACGGGAATGCCGTAGATCACGACATGCGCGATCTGGGCGATCTCGGCCATCAGAGTCACGATCGCGCCTGCGAGCGTGCCGATCACGAGCGCCAGCGGGATCAGGTAGAACTCGTTGCTGCGCAACAGTGCGCGCAGCCGAACCATGGTGCGGTTCGTCTTCTTGCGATCGACGAGATGCCTGATCCGCACGAACACCGTCTGGCCCGCCCCCTACCCTTCCGACAGGCCGTAACCGGCCATGCGCTGGCGAACCCGTTCGATCTCCTCGCTCGGAAGCAGCGGCGGGCGTCCGATCTGCAGGCAGCCGTGATATTGCCGCGCCAGCGTCTCGACCTCGACCGCCAGCCACATCGCCTTGTCCAAGGTCTTGCCGATCGCGATCATGCCGTGATGGTCGAGCAGGCAGGCAAGCCGGCCCTCCAGCGCCCGTACCGCATGCTCGGACAGCTCCGCCGTTCCGAACGTCGCGTAGGGCGCGCAGCGGATGCTGTCGCCGCCCGCCGCCGCGATCATGTAATGCACCGGCGGGATCTCCATGCCCATGATCGCCAGGATGGTGCAATAGGTCGGATGGGCGTGCACGACGGCGTTGACGTCGTGCCGCGACTTCAGGATGTCGCGATGAAAGCGCCATTCGCTCGACGGCTTCTGGTCGGCCGCGTGCGAGCCGTCCATGGCCATGAAGACGATCTGGTCCGGACTCATGGCCTCATAGGGCACGCTGGTCGGCGTGACCAGGAGCCCGTCCGCATGCCGGACGCTGATATTGCCAGATGTGCCCTGGTTGATGCCGAGCGCGTTCATGCGCCGGCAGGCGTCGATAATGGCCTGTCTCTTGGCGAGCTCGTCCGCTGTCATCGACATGTCGATTTCCTGTCGAAGGGCTTGTTGGACCGGAAGTACGTCAAAGCAACATGACAGTGCAAGCGAAAGCGTCCCGGATCCTGCCGCCAAGCCGGAACGGGAGTTCGACAAGTTAACAGATTGTCGCAGCTCTAGGGCAGGATCACGAGCCGCGCCCCATAGCCCGCACCCGCCCAAAAGTAGCAGCGCGGTGGCAATCGCGCCGGGGCCGGCCATCGGCTCTTCAGATGCGAGCAATAACAAAAGTTAAGGCTGGTGCGGAGGCAATCAGATCGAACAGTGCAATCGCAAAGCAACCATTCCCCACGATTGCCGTTTCACTGTGCATCAACACGAACAGAAGCAGCCGAAGCAATTGCACGAGCTCCGTTCCAGAATTGATCCGCACGATCCCGTTGCCTGCAGCCGCTGGGCGCTTCGATTAGGGACAAACGTCAAAGAGCTCAAGGCGGCGATTCATCAATTCGGCAGCGCGGCAGATGCCGTGGCATACGGCCTTCAGCAATGGCGGCGCAGTGCCTCGCGCGGGCAGTGGCAAGGCCGCAGCGGCGCACCGCAGGTCGGCATTCTCTCCGATTCCATGGTCGCGCGCGGCGAGCAGCTCGCCTCGGTCTCGATGGTCTGCGTCAACGCGATCGGCCTTGTCGCCGGCGCCGTGCCGCGGATTCTGCCTGTGGCGCCCGAGGCTGATATCGATGCCTATCTGGATGGGCTTGATGGCCTCTTTGTCGGCGGCGGACAGACCAACGTCCATCCGTCCCGCTATGGACAAACGGTCGACGAGGAGCGCGACGGCCCGTTCGACGAATTCCGCGATGAGGTCGCGCTGCGCCTGATCCCGCGGGCGCTGGCGCGGGGCATCCCCGCTCTGTTCGTCTGCCGCGGCTTCCAGGAGCTGAATGTCGCTTTCGGCGGCACGCTGGCGAAGGAGCCGGACGATTTGCCCGAGGACCAGCGCCATGGCACGCCCGAGGCGGACAACGAGGACGCCCGCTACCGGCTGCGGCAGAAGGTGGGCTTGCGCAAGGGCGGTGTCCTGCATCAGATCTGCGGCGCGGACTCGATCATCGTGAACTCGCTGCACAGCTTCCTGATCGCCGATCTCGCTCCAGGTCTCGTCGCGGAGGCCGTTGCCGAGGACGGCTCGATCGAGGCCGTCAGCGTCGAGGGCGCGGGCGATTTTGCGCTCGGCACCCTTTTTCATCCCGATTATTGGGCGAGCTCCGATCACGCGTCGGCGCGCATTCTGGCGGCTTTTGGCGACGCGGTGCGCCGCCACGCCAAGGCCCAAGGGGCAGCATAGGCATGCACCGCTACCGTTTCGGCATCGAGGAGGAATATTTTCTGGTCAACCGCCAGTCGGCGGCGCCGCGATCCGAGCTGCCCAAGCCCTACATGGCGGCGGCGCAGAAGCGCCTCGGCGAGCGGCTGACCACCGAGATGCTGCAATCGCAGATCGAGGTGGCGACCCCGCCGCTGACGTCTTCGGCCGATGCGCTGGCCGAGCTCGCGCATTATCGCGCGGAGCTCACCGAGGTCGGCAAGGACCACGGCGTCGGCATCATCGCGGCCGGCACACACCCGCTGGCGCAGCCGCAGCAGCAGCGCATGACGCGCAAGCGCCGCTACAGCAAGGTCATCAGCGACCTCGGTATGGTCGGCCTCGGCAACCCGATCAGCGGACTGCACGTCCACGTCGAGGTGCCCGAGCCCGATTTGCGGGTCGAGATCATGCACCGCCTGGTGCCGTTCCTGCCGCTGCTGCTGGCGCTCTCGACCTCCTCGCCGTTCTGGTGCGGCTACCCGACGGGATTGCTGGGCTACCGCAATGCCGCCAACGACGCCCTGCCCCGGACCGGCTTTCCCGAGATGTTTCGGAACCTTTCCGAATACGAGACCTACGTGAAGACCTTGGTCGATGCCGGCATCGTCCCTAACGCCACCCATGTCTGGTGGGCGCTGCGGCCGTCGCTGCAGCATCCGACGCTCGAGCTGCGCATCACCGATTGCTGCACGGCGATCGCGGATTCGGTGGCGATCGCGGCGCTGTTCCGCGCGCTGGTCCGCCACGCCGTTCACCACCCCGAGCTGAACGCCACCTATTCCGCCGTGCACCGCGCGCTGGTCGAGGAGAACCGCTGGCGCGCCCAGCGCTACGGAACCGACGGCACCTATATCGATCTGGTGTCGTTGGAGCCGGTCTCGTTCAGAACCTGGCTCGATTCGGTGATCGCCATGGTGGCGCCTCACGTCGACCATCTCGGCATCGAAGACGACATCCAGCACCTGAAATCGATCCCCAAGCGGGGCACGTCGGCCCACCTTCAGCTCGAATATTTCCGCGGCTTGCGCAAGTTCGGCCGCTCGCCGCGCGAAGCGATCGGCGACGTGACGAAATGGCTGCGGGCCTCCACCGAGGCCGGAGACTTCACCGCCCGGGGCGGCGAGCCGAAGGCGCCAGCGGTGCGGCAAACCCTGGCCGACCTGGTCTGACGCCGCAGGCCGCGGCCGCATGGAACGAGGTTTTGGCCGCCGACTTAGCTCAGCGTGACGGCAATGGACAATTGTGGAGACCAATCATGAGCGACAGCGGAGTTAGCATGCTCTTGGGCCACGCCTCGGCCCAGATGCTTTGGCTCTGGTTCATCGGCGCGTTCGTGCTCGGCGGGGCCCTCGTCTACGGGGTGATGAAGGCCGGCCATCTGCGCCGCAGCGAGCGCGCACGCCTCGACCGCGCGACGGAAGAGCGCCAGCGCCAGGAAGACCCCTACAAGCGCCCGACCTGAGCGAGGTTGCAGTTTGGAACTTTCGTTCTCCGACGGCTTTGATCGGCCGAGGATTGAGGAAGGCGAGGCCTTCCCGTGTCGCCTCATGAGGAGGACGTATGGCTAAACGAGCGAAGAAACGCACGACCAAGAAGACCGCGGCGCGCCGGCCGCGTCAGGCGCCGAAGATGCTCAGCGACCTGTTTCTGGAGACGCTGAAGGACATCTATTTCGCTGAGAACAAGATCATCAAGACCCTGCCCAAGATGGCCAAGGCCGCGAATTCCAAGGAGCTTGCGGCCGCTTTCAACAAGCATTTGCGCGAGACCCAGGGCCAGGTCAAACGGCTCGACCAGATCTTCAAGATGCTGGGCAAGCCGGCACGCGGCAAGCCCTGCGAGGCCATCAACGGCATTGCCGACGAGGGCGCCGAGATCATGAAGGAGTTCAAGGGCGCGCCGGCGCTCGATGCCGGACTGCTCGCGGCAGCGCAGTCGGTCGAGCACTACGAGATCTCCCGCTACGGCACGCTGCGCACCTGGGCCGAGGAGCTCGGCATGCAGGACGCAGCAACGCTGCTCCAGGAGACGCTGGACGAGGAAGAGGCGACCGATCGCACCCTGACCGAGCTCGCTACCTCGGTAATCAACCTCGAAGCGGAAGAAGAATACCGCGCGGCGGCCTGACCCCGCGCCCTGCCAGTGAACGGAACGTCGCGGCCACATGCCGCGGCGTTCGCTTGCCTTGATCGCACGGCGGCGCATGGCACATCGGCGCCACTGCACTGGATTGCCGCACTGGATTTCCCGGGAACTGGCCCCATATGCAGGCTTTCCCACCCCAGAGCCCGCATCATGCAACCCAAAAATCCCCTCGACTGGATGCTGTCCGAAGCCCTGGACTCGCTCACCCGCGCCGATCGGCTGCGCCAGCAGTTCGGCCGCCAAGAAGCCTGCTGGGAGCCACCGATCGACGTGCTCGAAACCGAGCGTGAGCTCCTGATCCTTGTCGCGCTTCCCGGCGTCAATCCGGACAATGTCGAGACCGTCATCCATGACGGCGTTCTCGTCATCTCGGGTCAGCGCACCCTGCCGCCGGAGCTTCGCAACGCCCGCATCCATCGGCTCGAGCTGCCGCAGGGGCGTTTTGAGCGCCGCATCACGCTTCCCCTCGGCCGCTACGCCATCAGCCGCTTCGTGATGGACGGCTGCGTCGCACTGCGCCTCGCGAAATCCTGAGGTCGATCATGGCCACCGAACAGATGAACAACGAACAAGCCAACAACGACGTGAAGATCCCCGACGACGCGCTGATCATCGTCCCCGTGCGCGAGATGGTGCTGTTTCCCGGCGCCATCGCGCCGATCACGATCGGCCGGGCGAAGTCGATTGCCGCCGCGCAGCAGGCGCTGCGCGAGCAGCGGCCGATCGGCATCGTCCTGCAACGCAGCCCCGAGACCAACGACCCCGGGCCGGACGATCTTTATCGAGTCGCGACCATCGCCAACATCGTGCGCTACATCACCGCGCCCGACGGCACCCATCACATCGTCTGCCAGGGCGTGCAGCGCGCGCGCATCCTCGACTTCCTGCCGGGGACGCCGTTCCCCGCCGCGCGCTTCCAGCAGATCCCCGAGCCGACCACGACCTCGCCCGAGATCGAGGCCCGGGCGCTGAACCTGCAGCGCCAGGCCATCGAGGCGATCGAGCTGCTGCCGCAGGCACCGCCCGAGCTCGCCGCGATGTTCCAGGGCACCAGCGCGCCCGGCGCGCTGGCGGATCTGGCGACCTCGTTCATGGACATCAAGCCGCAGGACAAGCAGGAGGTGCTGGAGACCATCGACCTCGCGCTCCGCATCGACAAGGTGTCGAAGTACCTGGCCGAGCGGCTGGAGGTGCTGCGCATTTCCAAGGAGATCGGCCAGCAGACCAAGGCCTCCTTCGACGAGCGGCAGCGCGAGGCGATCCTGCGCGAGCAGATGGCGACCATCCAGCGCCAGCTCGGCGAAGGCGACGGCAAGCAAGCCGAAGTCACCGAGCTGACGGCCGCGATCGCCAAGGCCAACATGCCGCCCGAGGCGGAGGCGCATGCCAAGAAGGAGCTGCGCCGCTACGAGCGCATGCCGGAGGCTGCCGGCGAGGCCGGCATGGTCCGCACCTATCTGGACTGGCTGATCGAGCTGCCCTGGGCGCTGCCCGAGGAGAAGCCGATCGACATCAAGGAGGCGCGAGCCATCCTGGATGCCGACCATTTCGGCCTGGAAAAGATCAAGAGCCGGATCATCGAATATCTGGCGGTGCGCAAGCTCGCTCCGCAGGGCAAGGCGCCGATCCTGTGCTTCGTCGGCCCGCCCGGCGTCGGCAAGACCTCGCTCGGCCAGTCCATCGCACGCGCGATGGATCGCCCGTTCGTGCGCGTCAGCCTGGGCGGCGTGCATGACGAGGCCGAGATCCGCGGTCACCGCCGCACCTATATCGGTGCGCTGCCCGGCAACATCATCCAGGGCATCAAGAAGGCGGGCGCACGCAACTGCGTCATGATGCTGGACGAGATCGACAAGATGGGCCGCGGCGTGCAGGGCGATCCTTCGGCCGCCATGCTGGAGGTGCTCGACCCCGAGCAGAACGGGACGTTCCGGGACAATTACCTGGGCGTGCCCTTCGACCTGTCGCGCGTGGTGTTCATCGCGACCGCCAACATGCTGGACCAGATCCCGGGTCCGCTCCTGGACCGCATGGAGCTGATCAGCCTCGCCGGTTACACCGAGGACGAGAAGCTGGAGATCGCGCGGCGCTATCTGGTGCGGCGGCAGCTGGAGGCCAATGGCCTCTCGGCCGAGCAGGCCGAGATCGAGCCGGAAGCCCTGAAGCTGATCGTCAAGGGCTACACCCGCGAGGCCGGCGTGCGTAACCTCGAGCGCGAGATCGGCAAGGTGTTCCGCCATGCCGCGGTCCAGGTCGCCGAAGGCACGGCCACGAAGATCGTGGTGACGGCAAAGGACATCGCCACCGTGCTCGGCCAGCCGCGGTTCGAGGGCGAGATCGCACTGCGCACCAGCGTTCCCGGCGTGGCCACCGGCCTTGCCTGGACGCCGGTCGGCGGTGACATCCTGTTCATCGAGGCCACGCGCGTGCCCGGCAAGGGCGGGCTGATCCTGACCGGCCAGCTCGGCGACGTCATGCGCGAGAGCGTGCAGGCTGCGCTGACGCTGGTGAAGAGCCGGGCCTCCCAGCTCGGCATCGATCCGCAAGCGTTCGAGAAGAGCGACATCCACGTTCACGTCCCGGCGGGGGCAACCCCGAAGGACGGGCCGAGCGCGGGCGTTGCGATGTTCACGGCGCTGACCTCACTGCTCACCAACCGCACGGTGAGGAGCGACACCGCGATGACCGGCGAGATCTCGCTGCGCGGCCTGGTGCTCCCCGTAGGCGGCATCAAGGAGAAGGTGGTGGCTGCGGCTGCTGCCGGCCTGAAGCGGGTGATGCTGCCGGCGCGCAACAAGCGGGATTACGACGACATCCCGAAGAGCGCGCGGGACAACCTCGAATTCATCTGGCTGGAGCGCGTCGACGAAGCCATCGCCGCCGCGCTCGAGCCGGCTGAAGCCAAAGAAGCGGCGGAGTGAAGGCGATGAAGAGACTGCTGGAAAGAGCGAAGCGATCGCGGAAGACGCAGCGGCTGCGCCAATTGCTCGATCGGGCGATCGACCGGATTCGCGATACGCTCGCAGGACCCGAGCCGCGGCTTCAGCCGGTCCCGGTCCGGGTGAAGCGCCGCAAGGGTTGAGCCCTCCGTCTCAGGCCCTCGCGGCAACCCCATACAAAAGGCCCCCTCGTTCGAGGGGGCCTTTGCGTTGTTAGCCCACGGCGTCCTTGGCTGCCTTGACCGGGCGGGCGCGGACGATCTTCCGGGCCGGCTTGGCCTTGAACATCATCTCTTCACCCGTGAACGGGTTGGTGCCCTTGCGCGCCTTGGTCGCGGGCTTCTTGATGACCACGAACTTGGCGAAGCCCGGCACCAGGAACAGGCCGTTCTTCTTGAGCTCCTTGTGGCCGACGTCGGTCAACGTCTCCATGACGTTCTTGACGTCACGCTTGGAAAGCTCGGTGGCGGTCGCAATCTTTTCGATCAACTGCGATTTGGACATCTGGGTTGGCATCGTGTCTCCTCTGATTCGTTGCCGGTTGCATATTAGACCAACCGTTGAAGGCCTATAGCCTTCTGCACAGTTTTGTCGAGAAATTACGGGCTTTTCTGGCCTGCTGTGACAAAAAACCCTGCTTTTTAGCTACTTCCGGCGCGGAGGAAGCCTCGGGCAGCGGTTTTTGCCTTGTTTCAAAGGCCCGCACGACATCTTGCTAGAACTGATTCGCCGCTTTCGACAAGCGACGACCGGCCTCTTTGTGAAAGGAGGCGCGTGTTTCACCCTGAAAAATAAGGGTCGGATCGCAGGTCGCCGGTCTTCCTCCCCGTAAAAATGGGGAGAAAGTGAGGGGCGATTGGCTAGACGCGCTCGATGATGATGGCGGGCGCCATGCCGCCGGCGGCGCACATCGTGACGAGACCGCGCTTGAGGTCGCGCCGTTCGAGCTCGTCCAGCACGGTGCCGATCAGGATCGAGCCGGTGGCGCCGATCGGATGGCCGAGCGCAATCGAGCCGCCGTTGACGTTGACCTTGGCCCGGTCGAGCTTGAGGTCGCGGATATATTTTTCCGCCACCACCGCAAAGGCCTCGTTGATCTCGAACAGGTCGATGTCGTCGATGGTGAGACCCGCCTTGGCCAGCACCTTGCGCGTTGCCGGCACCGGCGCGTTCAGCATCAGGGTCGGCGAGTCCCCCATATTGGCCATCGCGACGACGCGGGCGCGGGCTTTAAGGCCGTGGGCCTTGGCGTAAGCGGGCGAGGCCAGCAGGATCGCGGCAGCGCCGTCGACGACGCCGGAGGAGTTACCGGCGTGATGCACGAACTCGATCTTCAGATCAGGGTACTTTTGCAGGATCAGGCCGCGATAGGTCGTGCCCTTGTCGTCGAGCGCGTGGTCCGCGATCGCAGGAAATGCCGGCTTCAGGCTGCTGAGGCCTTCCATCGTGGTCTGCGGCCGCGGGTATTCTTCGTGGTCCAGCGCCAAGCTGCCGTCCTCGCGGTGGACCGGCACGAGGCTCTTCTTGAAGTGGCCGTTCGCGATCGCAAAGCCTGCGCGCTTCTGGCTCTCCAGCCCGAGCGCGTCGACGTCCCTTCGGGTGATGCCTTCCAGCGTCGCGATCGCATCGGCGCAGACGCCCTGATGCGACTGCGGATGCCGTGCCCGCAGGCGCAGATTGCCGCCGTCCATCATCATCGGGCCACCGCCGCGCCGTCCCTCCATCGACATCATCTCGCAGCCGCCGGCGATGACGAGATCCTCCGCACCCGCCATGATCGAGCTAGCCGCCATGTTGACGCTGGTGATGCCGCTCCCGCAGAAGCGGTCGAGCGTCACCGCACTGGCGCGCACGTCGTAGCCGGCATCGAGCGCCGACATGCGGCCGAGATCGCCGCTTTGCGTTGCCACCTGCGCGCTGCAGCCCCAGACGATGTCGTCGACATCAGCGGTATCGATGCCGGTGCGGTCGGCAAGCGCGCGCAGCACGGTTGCCCCGAGCTGCTGCGGATGAATGCCCGACAGGGCTCCCTTGCCGGCCTTGCCGATGCCCCGCGGGGTCCGGCAGGCATCGATGATCAGCGCGTCAGCCATTGGCGTCGTCCTCTTGTTTATGGGTGTTGAGGACGGTTTTGAATAAGGGGAAGAGTGGAGTCAATGCGCGGCGCTGCCCCTTCGCCTCTCCCCGCTTGCGGCAGGGCTATCGCATATGTTGACGTCTCCCTTGCGGCGCATCCTTCGAGACGCCCGCCTCCGGCGGGCCCTCAGGATGAGGACCGAGTGTGTGGCAGATGTTTTGGCAGGCGCCGCTGCCCGCTTAGCCTCACCCTGAGGGACCGCGCAGCGGTCGTCTCGAAGGGCGAGGCGTGCGTTCAGCTCTTTCAAGGAGCCATATGCGATAGCCCTGCGCGTGCGGGGAGAGGCGAAGCGAACTACGCCCCCGCTGCATTCTTCGCGATCACGTTGCGGTAGAAGCTGGCGCTGAGTTTCGGCGTGCGGACCTGGGTGTCGAAATTGACGTGATAGAGGCCAAAGCGCTTGTTGAGGCCGTACACCCACTCGAAATTGTCCATGAGGCTCCAGAGGAAATAGCCGCGCACCGGCACCCCTTCGTCGGTGGCGCGCTGGAGCTGGGCGAGATAGTTGCGCAAATACATGATGCGGTCGGTGTCATAGATCTTGCCGTCGGGCGACACCACGTCGTCGCCGGAGGTGCCATTCTCGCTGATATAGATCGCATCCGTCTTCCAGATCTTCGCCGCCAGCTTCGGCACCCAGTAGATCGTCTCGGGTCCGACGCGCAGCCAATCCGAATTCATGTGCGGGAACGATTTCGGGATCGGCAGCGGCTTGAAACCCGCGCCCTGGTCGGACGCCACCACGTAGTTCTGCGGGGCGTAGATGTTGAGGCCGAGGAAGTCCACCGGCGAAGAGATGATCTTGAGCTCCGCATCGGTGTATTTCGGCGCGTTGGGCCCGGCGTATTTCAGGAAGGCGTCGGTATAGCGGCCCGTCATGATGACGTTGAGATAGCCGGCATTCATCTCTCGCAGCGCGATCTCCGCGGCGCGCACGTTTTCCGGCGTGTCGAACGCAGGCGCACAGGCATCGATGTTCTCCGCCGGCCCCACCCTGGTGCCGCGGCGGCCATGGGCGCGCACCGCCTGCACCGCCAGCCCGTGCGCCAGCGCGCTGTTGTGCCTGATCTGGTTGACATCGGCTTGCGGCAGCTTCAATCCCGGCGCGTCGATGCCGATGCCGTAACCGAAATAGACGAAGCGCCCGCTCTCGTTCAGCGTGAACACGTTCCTGACGCGGTCGGTGAGGTGCTCGGCGACATAGGCCGCGTAGTCACCGAAGATCTTGCAGGTCTCGGTCGAACGCCAGCCGCCGAAGCGATCCTCGAGCGGTTGGGGCAGATCCCAATGATAAAGGGTCAGCCACGGCTCGATGCCGTTTCTCAGAAGCTCGTCGACGAGACGATTGTAGAAGTCGAGCCCTTTCGGATTGGGCTTGCCGTCGCCGTCGGGAAACACCCGCGGCCAGGCCACCGAGAAGCGATAGGCCTTGCAGCCGAGCTCCTTGATGAGGGCGATGTCCTCCTTGTAGCGGTGATAGTGCTCGTTGGCGCGGTCGCCGGTGGTGCCGTCCTCGATCTTGCCGGGGATGCGCACGAACTTGTCCCAGATCGAGGCCCCTCGCCCGTCCTCGTCCACCGCACCCTCGACCTGATAGGACGAGGTCGCCGTGCCCCAGACGAAGCCCGCGGGAAAGCCGCTTCCATTGCGCGGCGGCCGTTCCGGCTTGGCCTCGACCACAAGGGGACTCGCAATCCCGGCTGCGGACAATCCCGCCAGCTTGGCAAACCGGCGGCGCGAGGTCCCCTCCGTCATTGATGCTGCTCCACTTCTTTTCGTTTCGGGCCGGCACAATGAATAGTTCCGGGCGATTTGAGAAGCGGGTGCAGGAGGCCCCAGATCCGCCCCGTAGGCTCGGCAGCACAATGCCGTTCCCTTGCCGAGATGAACGCCTATTGAGTTCAGACCGGATTCTAGCGTCGGCCTGCTCCGCTTGAACCGACCACAATCTGCATCAGCCACGCGATGCCCGCGTCTTTCATGGCCGCTTTGGTCGCGATGGCCCGGATCGTATCCGGTTTGCGCGCGAAAGGCAGCTCGACAAACACGAGGCCGAAACGGCCGGCGTGCTGCTCCACCAGTCGGCGCGGCAATGCGGCGATCAGATCAGACCCGGAAAGCTGGGCAAGCGCCATCATGAAATTCGGGACAGTCAAAGCGATGCGGCGTTCGAGGCCGCGCTTTGCCAACATCTCATCGACGAAACCGCGCGGTTCCCCACTGAGAGAGACCAGCAGGTGCTGTGATCGCGCGAACGCAGCATAGGTTGGCGCTTTTGCGAAGGGATGTCCCTTGCGCATGGCCAGCACGAACTCCTCCTCGTAAAGCCTGCGCGCCTCGAAACGCGGTGATACCGCCGGCAGCGGCAGCATTGCGATATCGAGCTCGCGTCGTTCGAGCATGTCTAGACTTTGCTGCCAAGGCTCTCCGATCGCGCCACCGCGCGGCCCAGGCATCAGGTGGATCAGCCCGATATCAATGTGGGGCGCCGCAGTCGCGATCGATTGCAACAGCGGACCGATTGCGGAGACCAGTACGGCATCGGGAGCGCCAATCGTGAACCGACGGCCGCTTTGCTCCGGGTCGAACGGTGCGGCCGAGCCGATCAGCTGTTCGACGCGCGCGATGATCTCGGCCACCGGCTCTCCAAGCTCCAAGGCCCGTTCCGTCGGAACGACCCCCTTCGGGGTCCGCAAAAACAGCGGATCGTTCAGCAAAAGACGGAGCCGGCCAAGCGCATGGCTGACAGCCGACGGCGTCAGGCTCAGCCGAGCGGCTGCACGCCCGACATGGCGCTCTTCCAGGACCACGCGGAAGAGTACGAGGAGATTCAGATCAATCCTGGATAGATCAATTTGGTTCAGCATGTTGCTGAAATCATATCGCTGGATTCATTGGGATCAAGGCTTCATGCATTGGATTCGTCGTTCGATCAGGAGCTTAGAAATGACCAAGAAATCGTCCGGACTGAACAGGCCGCCAAGCGAGCAGGAGAAGATTTCGCGGCGCTTGATGATGGCCGCTACCGCAGCAATTCCTCTGTCCGGTCAGCTTTCGGCCGATGCGGCCGCGGGGAGCGACGCGATAGCGGGTCTTGTCGAACGCGCCCGCGAGAAGAACGCCGCCTTCATGCGTGGCGATGTGGATCGCTGGTCCCAGCTTGTCCGCATCGCGCCCGATTTCACGCTGATGCAGCCCTTCGGCGGGCCTACGAGTCGCGGATTCGACGCTAGCCCCCAGCGTCTGGCTGCCCTATCGCGATACTTCAGGGAAGGCGAAACCGAACTCGAGGTTTTGCAAACTTATGCATCGGACGCGCTCGTCGCTCTCGTCATGGTCGAGCGCCAGCGCGCCGAAGTGGGCGGGTTGCCGGCTCAAGACTGGTCGCTGCGCGTGACCGAAGTCTACCGCAAGGACGGCACGGATTGGCAACTCGTGCACCGTCATGCCGATCCGCTGGTCCGAAGCATCAGCTTGAAACAGGCGGCGATACTCGCCCGGGGCTGGCCGGACGAAGAATGACGAAGCGCCGCCGATGAGCTTGGATTCGGAGCTGGCCGGCGGCCAGTCGATACGACAAGCGGTTTCGTCGCGATGTTCAGCGCGAGCGCTTCGGCAATTTCGGCAGCTTGTCGGGATTGAATGCCGGCATCTGCCCTGGTGGTTCAGGTGCGGGTGGCTGTTGTTCCGTGAGGATGAGCGTTCCGTGGAGGATCATGCCCGGCGCCTGAGGTGCCGTCGCGGTGTAGGTCGCGATCTTGCCAGGGCAGCTTCCTTCGATCGTCAGCGTCAGCTCATCATCGTTGCCGAACACGGTGGCGCGACCGTCGGTATGACGCCTCGTCGACACGATGGCGGTGAAGCGATCGCCATCGACCTTGCAGGTGCCGTGATAGGTCATCAGGCTGTCACGGCCCCAGATCTGGCCGTCGGCGACATGGACGATCCCGGTGCCCTGGTCGATCGGCGTCTTGTACCACGCCGCGTAGGTGCCGTCCTTCAGCATGGGAGCAGCCTCCCCTGGAATTCCCACGCCGACAATTGGCATCATTAGCGCCAACAAACGGTTAATGACCGGGCCCGTGCCAATCCGGTCTTTCCTTACGCAGCTCGGCCTCGAGCTCCTCGATGATGCTGTGAAGCAGATGCACGGCAAGCGGGTCGGTCACCTCGCGTTCCAGATGCCGGTATCGCGCGATCAGGAATTCCTGCTCTCTCAACTGGTGCTCTGTCATCAGGCGGGCCCTCCGATACATCGACGCACAGACGACCAAGCAGTTTCGTTAAAGTTTTCAGATCATTTGCTATGGTTTCTGACCGGTTAAGAGGACCGCGCCGCCGACCTTCCCGCGGGCTTGCAACGATCGGCCGCCGCATCCAGCGTGCCTTTGTAAAACCGCGCGCTCGGCTGGAGCAGGATCAGGCAAACCAGAACCGTTTCAGGCAAGACCCGGAGCCTCGGCCCCGCATAGAACCCGCGCCAACCCGTGCAAGTACGGGCCCCTGATCTCAGGCAGCAGGCGATCGAAAGGAGCCACGCAATGACCGGGAGCACCGCATCCACGCACAAGCCCTCGCCCGACGGCCGGTCACCCGTCCCTGGCGCACAACCCGCCGACGTCGCGATTTCCGAGCGGCGCGCCGCCGGCTCGGAGATGGCGCGGGTGCTCAGAACCGAACCGACCCGCATGGCCTTGGACGCCTCCGGCGCCGGAATCGCGCACTGGAATCACGACCCATTGCACGACGTCGTCGAGCCCATGAGCCACCACGTGATCATGGCGTATAACGGCGTGATACAGCGCATGGAGCGCCGGACGGGAAAATCGGTTTCAATCGGGACGTTTCGCTCCGGAGTCGTGATCATCATTCCGGAGGGGTCGAGCTCCCGATGGGACATTCCGAAACCTGTCGATGTCGTTCAACTCTACCTTCCGAATGCGACACTGAAGCGCGTTGCCGGCGAAGCCGGAATCGCAGGGCCGACCGACCTGCTGGAGCGGACGGCGCACCCCGACCCCATTACATCGAGACTGCTGCTCAGCGCAGCGGATGCACTCGAAGGCAACGGGGTCCTGGATGCGCTGTTCCGGCATCAGGTGACGGATCTTCTCGCGACCCGCGTCCTGGCTGCGCACGCAGGCACGCCGGCCACGTTCCAACCGGCCATGGGCGGGCTGTCGCCGAAGGTCCTGCTCCGCGCGATCGAACGATTACGCTCGGACGGCGACGCGGACGTCTCGCTCGAAGCGCTGGCATCCGATGCCGGCCTCTCGCGCTTTCACTTCTGCCGCGCCTTCAAGGAAAGCACCGGGCTCTCGCCCCACGCCTGGCTGCGCCAACACCGGCTCGAGCAGGCCATGCACAAGCTGCGGGAGAGCGACGAGCCGATCGTCTCGATCGCTGCCGCGCTCGGCTATTCCTCGCAGACGGCGTTCGCGGCGGCATTCAGGAAGCTGACCGGCGAGACGCCGAGCGATTGGCGCAGGCGCATGCGTTAGCAGCAATCGCTCGATAGCGACAGCAATCGCGCTGGGGCAGCGGCACGCCCGATCGGTTAGATCATGATCATGTCCAATCTCACGACGGAGACAGATGATGATCTGGAAAGATGTCGTCCAGCGGCTGGCAGCCATTTCATCACGCAAGGGTGTCGCGGCCGCAATCGTGTACGGCCTTTCGCTGACGGTCCGCTTCACTTCAGCCGCAGGTGACGAGGCGGACATACGACGCACCGATCCGGCGATGTCTGTCGTGACCGGAGACGGCCCCCGCCTTGCCTATCAGGACTGGGGCCGCAAGCCCGCGCCCTCCATCGTTTCTCGTCAGGGCTGGTCGCAGAGCTCCCAGTCGCCCGGCTGCCCCCTCCATTAAGCGCCCAAAAGTCCGCTTCAACCCCTCGCGCCGTTGCTGACCGCAACAGAGCCTGCCGCGAACCCGTCGCGGCGGCGGCAACGCGCCTCGTGTCCAGGAAGATCAACCAGAGGAGACCATCAATGCGACTAGTCATCATCGGCGCCGGCTTCGCCGGCATGTATGCCGCTCTTTCCGCTGCCCGCCTGCGCGACATCCAGGGAGTCTCGCCCGATCAACTCGAGATCGCGCTGGTCGCGCCCGCGCCGACGCTGGTCGTCCGCCCGCGGCTGTACGAACAACATCCCGAAACCTTGACGGCACCGTTGCTCGACGTGCTCAAGGCGATCGACGTCACCTATGTTCAGGGCAGCGTCGACACGGTGGAAACCCAATCCCGCATGGTGAGGATCGCCACGGCCAAGGGCACCAAGAAGATGCTCTCTTACGATCGCCTCGTGGTCGCCACCGGCAGCCGGCTGTTCCGCCCGAACATTCCGGGTCTTGCCGAGCACGGCTTCAGCGTCGATTCGCTCGACGATGCGATTGCGCTCGACAGGCACCTGCATGGCCTCGCCAAGCGGCCGGCCGTGAACGGACGCGACACGGTCGTCGTCGCCGGCGGCGGCTTCACCGGCATCGAGGCGGCCACCGAAATGCCGGCGCGGCTTCGCGCCATCCTCGGCCCGGATGCCAAGACCCGCGTCATCATCGTCGAGCGAAACAGCGCGATTGCACCCGACATGGGCGAAGGTCCGCGGCCGGTCATCGAGAGCGCCCTCCACAAGCTCGGCGTGGAAACCCGCCTCGGCGCCGGGGTGGCCTCGCTCGACGCGTCCGGCGTGACCTTGTCCAACGGTGAGCACATCGAAACCGAGACAGTGATCTGGGCTGCGGGGATTCGCGCGGCTCCTTTGACGGCGCAGATTCCCGCCGAGCGCGACAATTTCGGCCGGTTGCTGGTCGACCCCTGTTTGCGGGTGCCAGGCGTCGAGGGCGTCTTCGCAACCGGCGATGCGGCCCGTGCCGCCTGCGACGACGAGGGCAATTACGCGCTGATGTCGTGCCAGCACGCCACGCGGATGGGCGCCTTTGCGGGCAACAATGCCGCCGCCGAGCTGCTCGGCGCTCCGACCAGGCCGTACCACCAGAGGGCCTACGTCACCTGTCTCGATCTCGGCGAAGCCGGCGCAGTGTTCACGCGCGGGTGGGAGCGCAAGGTCGAGATGGTCGGCGACGTCGCCAAGAAGACGAAGCGGGAGATCAACACCGTCTGGATCTATCCGCCGAAGGCCGAACGCGCTGCCGCGCTCGCCTCGGCCGATCCGGAACGCGTGACCAGCCTCTAACGCACGACGCCATGACGGCCGCGCTCCCTGGCTGCGCGGCCTGATCAACAAGATCAGCCAGCAGCATGAAACAGGAGAACAATATGAACCTCCACAACACCTCATACGCCGCGAAACCCGAAGAGCTCGTGCCCTCGCGCTACGCGCTCAAGGTCGGTGAGATCGACGTGCTCGTGGTCAGCGACGGCGTTCTGCCGCTGCCGACCACCATGTTGGCACACAACGCCGCCCCGGCCGATCGGGCAGCCTGGCTGCGCGACATGTTCCTGCCGCCTGATGCTTTCGACTGGGCACTGAATGCGGTCATGGTGCGGAGCGGCGGCAAGACCATTCTCATTGACGCCGGCCTCGGGTCCGACCCGAACTTGCACTTGCCGCGGGCCGGGCAGTTGATCAAGCGACTGGAGGCCGCCGGCATCGATCTTTCCTCCGTGACCGATCTGGTGCTGACCCACATGCACATGGACCACATCGGCGGGCTGCTCGTCGACGGCGTGAAGCAGCGGCTGCGCCCGGGCCTGCGGATCCACGTCGCGGCGGCGGAGGTCAAGTTCTGGGAAGCACCTGATTTCTCTCACACCAACATGCCTCAGGGCTTCCCCGATGCGCTGCGGGCGACCGCCAAGCAGTTCGTGAAAGCGTATGGCAGCCAGCTCAGGCCGTTCGACGAGGCGCACGAGGTTGCACCGGGTGTCGTCGCACGCCGCACCGGCGGTCACACTCCCGGGCACAGCGTAGTTCGCATCGCGTCCGGCGGCGAGGCGCTGACGTTTGCCGGCGACGCCGTGTTCGCCGTCGGGTTCGACCAGCCCGACTGGCACAACGGTTTCGAACACGATCCCGAGCAGGCGGCGCGCGTGCGGACCCGTCTTCTGCGGGAGCTTGCCGAGACTGGCGAGATGCTGGTGGCCACGCACCTGCCGTTCCCGTCGGTCGGACGGGTCGCGATCGATGGCGACGCCTTCCGCTGGGTGCCCGTGTTCTGGGACTACTGAGCCGAGTGCATGCTGCGCTTCCTTTTCCTCCTGTGGGAGAAGGAGGCGTCAGCGCCTGCTGCCCGCATGCTCGGTCGAATGCCCATGGCCGTCTCGTGAGGCACGACACCACCTCAGCGCCGAGGTTGGCGTCCGGACCGCTGCTTCCAATTGCGCGCCCTGCGGGCTTCTGCTAGCTTGAGGTACGTGCCTCATTTCACCTCGCCGGCCGGGTCGGTGACCCGCCTCTGCCGCAACGTTGCGGGTGGCGGCCGACTTCCGCGCCGCTGAGGGTGAGGCATGCGCCCAATCTGGGCTCAAGCAGAGTTGGCCATCGAAAACGGCCGACCGCCTTACGGGAGGAATGATATGCAGCGTCTCTTGGTTGCAGGTATGTCTGTTGCCTTCGCGATTGCAGCGGGGGTTGGCTCGGCCGGTGCGGCGGACAAGAAGGTTCTGGCCTTCGTCGTCAATGGCGCATCCGACTTCTGGAAGATCGCCGAGGCCGGGATGAAGAAGGCGCAGGGCGAGCTGCCCAACTACGAGCTCCAGTTCAAATATCCCGAACAGGCTGCGGCCGCCGTGCAGCAGCGCGTGATGGACGACCTCGTCGCCGCCGGTGCCGCCGGCATCATGGTCAGCGCGGTCGATCCGAAGAACCAGACCGAGCACCTCAACAAGGTGGCGTCCCAGACGGTGCTGTTCACCACCGACAGCGACGCGCCGCAGTCCAAGCGCGTGGCCTACATCGGCTCCTCCAACACCGACCTCGGCAAGGAGGCAGGAAAGCTGATGGTCAAGGCGCTGCCGAACGGCGGCAAATGCGTCGGCTTCGTCGGCCTGCCCGGTGCCGACAACGCGCGCGAGCGCATCGAGGGCGTGAAGGAGACGATCAAGGGCTCGAAGGTCGAGCTCGTCGACGTTCGCGGCGACGAGATCGACCAGACCCGCGCCAAGCGCAACGTCGAGGACATCCTTGCCGCCATGCCCGATGTGAGCTGCCTCGTCGGCTTCTACTCCTACAACACGCCGCGGATCTACGAGGTGCTCAAGGAGGCCGGCAAGCTCGACAAGATCAAGATCATCGGCTTTGACGAGGATCCGATCACGCTCGGCGGCGTCAAGGAAGGCAGCATCGTCGGCACGGTGGTGCAGCAGCCGTTCGAATGGGGCTATCAGGGCATGAAGCTGATGGCGAGCTACATCGGCGGCGAGAAGTCCGGCATTCCGGCCAACGGCATCATCATCGTGCCCGGCAAGGTCATCGAAAAGGCGAATGTCGATGACTTCATGGCCTCGATGAAGCAGATGCTGAAGAAATAGGAGAGATCCGCGCTGCCCGCCGCGCAGCCTGCCATGCCAGAACCGTTTCTCGAACTGGTTGACATCAGCAAGAGCTATCCAGGCGTGGTCGCCCTCGACCACGTCGGTCTCCAGGTGTCGCCCGGCGAGGTCATTGCGCTGATCGGCGAGAACGGCGCCGGCAAGTCGACGCTGATGCGCGTGCTTGGCGGCGTCGTGGAGCCGAGCGGCGGCATCATCCGTGTCGACGGCGCCGCGCGATCTTCGCTCACCGTGGCGGATGCGATCAAGGCGGGAATCGCCTTCGTCCATCAGGAGCTGAACCTGTTCGACAATCTCGATGTCGCAGGCAACGTCTTCATCGGCCGCGAGCCCGTGCACGGCGGGCCCTTGCGGCTGATCGACCGCAAACGGATGTATGCCGATGTCGCGCCGCTGCTGGAGCGGCTGGGCTGCGATTTCCCGGCCGATGCGCCGCTCGCCGAACTGTCGCTGGCGCAGCGCCAGCTCGTCGAGATCATGAAGGCGCTTTCGCTCGATGCTCGTCTCGTCATCATGGACGAGCCGACCTCGAGCCTGACGCTCGCCGAGACGGACCGCTTGATGCGGACCGTGGCCGGCCTGAAAGCCCATGGCGTCAGCGTCGTCTTCATCACACATCGGCTCAACGAGGTGATGCAGTGCGCCGACCGCGCAGTCGTGCTGCGCGACGGGCGCGTGGTCGGCTCACTGACGCGTGCGGAGCTCTCTCCCGCGGCGATGATCCGCTTGATGATCGGCCGCGACCTGAAATCGCTCTACGTTCCCCCGGCCGCGCCGCCCGGCGACAGCGTGCTCGAGATCGTCGATGCCGTCACCGACACCTATCCCGGCCGCGCCGTGAGCCTGTCGATCCGCCGCGGCGAGATCCTCGGACTTGCCGGTCTCGTCGGATCCGGTCGCACCGAGCTGGCGCGTGCCGTGTTCGGCATCGACCGATTGCGTGGCGGCGCGATAAGACTCGATGGCGAGCCGATCCGGATCGCAAGCCCGCGCGCCGCGATCGAGCAAGGCGTCTATCTTGTTCCGGAGGACCGCAAGGGCGCGGGCCTGCTGCTCGACGTCTCGATCACCGAAAACATCTCGCTGCCGGATCTGGCGTCCTATATGCGCTTCTGGCTGGTGGATACCGCGCGCGAGAACGACAATGCGGTGCGTCAGCGCGAGCGCCTCAAGATCCGCGCGCCCGACGTCAAGACCGCCGTCGGCTCTCTGTCGGGAGGCAACCAGCAGAAGGTCGTGCTCGCCAAATGGCTGTCGATGCAGCCGAAGGTGCTGATTGTCGACGAGCCGACGCGCGGGGTCGATGTCGGAGCCAAGCAGGAGATCTACGGCATGCTGCGCCGCCTGACCGATGCCGGGGTGGCGATCCTGATGATCTCCAGCGACATGGAGGAGGTGATCGGGGTCAGCGACCGGCTTGCGGTGATGCATGAAGGCGCGATCTCGGGTTTCCTTGATCGCAGCCAGTTCAGTGAGCACAATGTGCTGCAGCTTGCCGTCGGCCACACAATCGAGGCGGAGGGACCTTGAGCAAGAAAGACCTGAGCCTTCTCGTTCTGATTCTGGTGGTCGGGACCGTCGTCGCCCTGATCAATCCCAGATTCCTGTTCGTCGGCAATCTCTCCAACACCGCCAACCAGATCGGGCTGTTCGGCATCTTCTCCATCGCGGAAGCCTTCATCATCATCATCGGCGGGATCGAGCTGTCGGTCGGTTCGGTGATCGCACTGCTGGGCGTCCTGTTCATCGACCTCATCGTCAATCACGACGTCAACTGGGTGGTAGCCCTCGCGATGATCGTCGCGGCCGGGCTCGTGATCGGCCTCGTTCATGGCACGCTGGTGACCAGGATGCGGATCCAGGCTTTCGTGGTCACGCTGTGCGGCCTGCTGATCTATCGCGGCGCGGCGCGCTATTACACCGAGGACGCGACGGCGGGCTTCGGCTTCGGCGCGAGCTTTCCGACGCTGGAATGGCTGGCCGCCGGCCGCACCAACGTGCTCGGCTTCCCGCTGCCGCACAGCGTGGTGGCGCTCGCCGTGGTGGCCGTGATCGCCTGGGTGGTGCTTCACCGCTCGGTGTTCGGCCGCTATCTCTTTGCCGTCGGCAAGAACGAGGAAGCGGCACGCTACTCCGGCATTCGCACCAACCGCGTGATCGTCTCGGCCTATGTCATCTGTGGCGGGCTGACTGCATTTTCGGCGATCCTGATCGCGATGTACACCCGTTCGATTTCGCCGGCCGTGCACGGCTCGTTCTACGAGCTCTACGCCATCGCCGCCGCCGTGCTCGGCGGCTGCTCCTTGCGCGGCGGCGAAGGCTCGATCATCGGCGTCGTGCTCGGCACCGTGCTGCTCCAGGTGCTGCAGAATCTGGTCAACCTGCTGGGTATTCCGAGCTCGCTCAATTTCGCGGTGATGGGAACGGTAATCCTGGCCGGCGTGCTCGGCGATCAGTATCTGGTGCAGCGACGCCACCGCGTGAGTACGGCCAAAGGCCGGGTGCAGGCGAGCGTCGCGGCGGCTCCGCTCGAAAGAGTGAAGGTGGAGTGAAGGAGAGGGTTTGCGCGAACCTGTGGCCGACATAGATGGCCCCCCACGAGAGGACGCCGGCACTTCCAACAGATCTAGAGCATGTTGTTTTTGACTGGAATCGGGATTCCCACTGGGAGCGATTTCTGATTCAACATCCATGCTGGAGGGCGGAGGCCAGCATGGATGACGCGACCCTATTCGGAAGACATCCGGGAACGGGCTTTGGCGCGAGCTGACGCAGGGGAAACGGTTCGTTCGATTGCCGAGGCGCTCCAGATCAGCCCCTCCTGCGTGACGAAGTGGAAGAATCTGAGGCGGGATACCGGAGGCCTGGCGCCCGGCCAGATCGGCGGCCACAAGAAGCGGGTTCTGTCGGATGCCAACGCCGACTGGCTGCGCAAACGCATTCGCTCGGGGCCATTCACCTTGCGCAAGCTGACGCAGGAGCTGGCTGCACGGGGGATCAAGACAGACGTGCGGGCGGTGTGGACTTTTGTTCACGCCGAGGGGCTCAGCTTCAAAAAAAACGCTTCTACCGGCCGAGCAGGATCGCCCAGACGTCGTCCGTAAGCGGACCCGCTGGAAAGCACATCAAGGCAGGATCGACGTCGCACGGTTGGTTTTTATCGACGAGACGTGGATCAAGACCAATATGGCGCCGCTACGCGGCTGGGGGCCTTGTGGACAGCGCCTCCAAGCATCTGCACCTTTCGGCCATTGGAAGACCATGACCTTCATCGCGGCGCTGCGTCACGATCGGATCAGCGCGCCTTGGGTGATCGATGGTCCCATCAATGGTGAGCTCTTCACGCTGTACGTCGAGAAGGTGTTGGCACCCACCCTCGCACCGGGCGAGATCGTCGTTCTCGACAATCTTGGCAGCCATAAGGGCAAAGCGGCTCGCCAAGCCATCCGCGCCAGAGGCGCCCACCGCATCTTCTTGCCGCCATATAGCCCTGACCTCAATCCGATCGAGCAGGTCTTCGCCAAACTCAAACACCTCATGCGAGCCGCCGAGCCCCGTGACGTGGAGGCAACCTGGAGAAAGGCTGGTGAACTCCTCGATCTCTTCTCCGAGACGGAGTGCACCAACTACTTCAAAAACTCAGGCTACGTTTCCGTATAAAAACATCATGCTCTAGAACGTCACCCGCATGCCCGCGTAGAACGCGCGCGGCCGTGCCGGGCTGAGCGAGCGCGGGTCAGTGAAGGCATTGCCGCCGTTGGTGAAGTTGGGCAAGGCCCCGGTATCGAAGAACTGTCCGTAGGTCGCGTAGCGCTTGTCGAAGATGTTGTCGACGCGGCCATAGAGCTGGATGTTCTTCGTCACCTGGTAGGAGCTGCGGAGATTGAACACCGTGTAGGACGGCAGCTTCGCGAACTGGTTCGACTCGTCGCCGACGAGATATTGGCTGGAGACGAACAGCGCGTTGCCGCCGACCTTCCAGACGTCGGTCACGGCGTAGTCGACGCCGACCTTGACGCGGTGGCGCGGGATCGCGGGGATCTGATTGCCGGGCCTGACCTGGATGGTGTCGGTGGCGGGATCTCTGAACGGGCTCTCCGAGCCAAGCTCGAGCGGGTCAAGGAAGCGCGCGTCGACGAACGCATAGCTCGCCTGCACCTGCAGTGAGGGCGACTTGATGCTGACTTCGGCTTCGAGCCCTTGCCGCCTTGTGCGGCCGACATTGGAGAAATAGCCAAAGCCGGTCCGCCCGACGACAGGCACCGCGACGATGCCGTCATAATTGGTGGCGCGGAAGCCGCCGACCTTCCATCCGAGCGTGCCGATGTTCAGCTCCTTGGTGCCGCGAAAACCGGCTTCCACGGTCTTGGAGACGACCTGCTTCAACGGCGGATCCGCGACCAGAAACGCCGCGAGCAGGCAGGGCCTGGCGGGATCGGCGCAGCCGAGCTCGAGCGGCGTCGGCACGCGGTTCGCCTCGGAATAGCCGGCATAGGCGGTGAGCTCGGGCGTGATCTTGTAGGTGCCGCCGATGATCGGGTTGAAGCGGGTGTAGGTGTGATCGCCGTTGAGCGCGGTGCCGAGCTGGTCCTCCAACGAGATCCGCGCCACGTTGAAGCGGCCGCCGCCCGTGAGGGCGAAAGCATCCGTGACGTTGAACGTGTCCATCGCATAGAGGCCGTTGTACTGGTTGACGGTCCGCAGCGAGACCGGGCCGGCGACGGGATCTGCGGCAGGAGTCGGTCCCAGGAAAACGCCGCTGCCGCTGACGACGTAGTTCTCTCCGATCGAGCCGATCTCGGCGGTGGCGTTGTAGCGCGTGACGCTGGCGTCGTAGGTTGCACCCATCACGAAGCGGTTGTCGTGGCCGAACAGTTGATCGGTGTTGGTCGCCTGCCCCGACACGCCGAAAGTGGTCGAACGGATCGAGCCCCGGTCGATCTCGCCGAGGATGGTTCCCGGCGCGAAGGGATTGGCAAGTTGCACGCCACCCGCGCCGTTCGCCGCGGTGGTGTCATCGCCGAAGCACAGCAGCGCCGGATCCGCACCACATTCCTGCACGTCGGTCGGGTTGCCGTCGACCACCTTCTGCTCGTATCTGCGCACATGAGCGGTGCCTTCGAGCGTCCAGGTCGGCGTCGCCTCGACTTTGCCGGTCAGGTTGAGATAGCCGACGCGATTGGAAGTGGTCTGCGGCGTGGTGTAGGTGGCCCCCCAAAATCTGTCGAGCAGCTCGGCCGGTACGGTGGCGCTGGCGCCGAAATCGTTCTTGGCGACGCCCATATTGGCGTGGAATTCGCTGTCGCCGGCCTTGTAACCGACATCGCCGTAGAAGCGCCGCACCGTCGATTGGGAGAAATTGCGGAAGCCGTTGTCGCGCAGTCCTTCGAGAGCGGCATAGACGGCGTAGGTCTGGTCGACCTGCTTGCCCCATTGCGCCGAGCCCTGGATGCGGCCGAACGATCCGCCCATGAGGTCGAGCTCGGCGCCCTGATAGGTGAAGCCGTCCTTCATTTGCAGGTTGATCGCGCCGCCGAGCGCATTGAGGCCGAAGGCCGGGTTGTTGGTCACCAGCGTCACCGACCTGATCGCGGCGGTGGGGATCAGGTCCCAATTGACGGCATCCGAGAATGCCTCGTTGATGCGGACGCCGTTCTGGTACACCGCAAGGCCTTGCGGCGTGCCGGTCACGGGCGACGCGACAAAGCCACGGAATTCGACGTCCGGCTGGAACGGATTGCCGGTGACTTCGCTGATATTGACGCCGGCGATGTTGTCGCGCAGCGCGTCCGTGACGTTCAGCGACCCCGTACGCCTGATCTGGTTGGCATCGACGGCATTGATCGCCGACGGGACCTTGTCGACGTCGAGACCCCGGCCGATGCCCGGCGAGGTCGGATAGACGTAGATCCGTGTCCTGGGCGCGGCGGATGCCGGCGCTCCCACGCGCGCAACCGGTCGCGACGGCGCCGCGCGCCGCGTTGCCGGCGGTGGTGCGGAGACCTCGACCGGCGGGAGGTTCTGGACGTTGGTCTCCTCGTCCGGCGTGGCCCCGGCAGGGGTCGCATAGACCAAGCCCGATGCCAGCCCGGTCGACACCGAAGCCATCAACAAAGCACGCTTGAACGAAACAACCTTGCCCATCCCAGCCTTCCCATCCGTGACCACCGGCTGTTTTGATTTCCGCCGATTGGTCGAGACGAGTTTATTCGGCCGCAATGGGGACGCCAGCCACAAAAGGTCGGGTCCAATCCGCACCCATTTTCCCGACCAAATCGGGAATTTTTCCCGATCGCTTCGGGGGCGATCAGGTTGCCGCTGTCGGCACCAGCGCTTCCACGGTCACACCACCGTCACCGGAGACGACGTTGAGTGTGCCGCCGAGCGCCAGGATCCGCTCGCGCATGCCGACGAGGCCGAAGCCGAGCTTCTGGCCCGGCTCCATGCCGCGGCCGTTGTCGCTGACCCGCACCCGGGCGCAGAAGCGGCCGCCGGCCTGCTCCACCGGCTCAATGACGACGCTGACCGAGGTCGCGCCGGCGTGGCGGAACACATTGGTGAGCGCCTCCTGCACGATGCGATAGATGGTGAGATCGGCGGTCTCGCCGGTTGCGCCCAGCGCCGGCGAGATCACGGTCTCGATCGCGACGTCGGGACGCGACTCCCGCCACAGCCGCGACAGCGATTCGAGCGCCTGGCGCAGGCCGAGCTCGGCAAGGCCCACGGGCCGAAGCCGCTCCAGCACGCGGCGATTGAACTGCTGCAGTGCATTGATCTGCTCCAGCATGGCGCTGCCATGTTTTCGCACGGCATCCGCACTCGGGTCGCGTCCGTCCGCCTGCTTCGCCAGCGCGCTCGCATGCGCGCGCAGCGAGAACAAATAAGGCCCGAACTCGTCATGGAGCTCGCGCGCGATCTCCTTGCGCTCGATGTCCTGAAGCGACACCGCACGCTCGGCAAGACGCCGCTTGTCCTCGACCGCCTCATGAAGCGTGGCGGCAAGGTGGTTGAGCTTGGTGCAGATCGCGGCGAGTTCCGGCGCGCCGTCCGGCGCAACACGGGCATCGTAATGTCCGCCTTCGAGCTTCGCCATTGCCTCCGCCAGCGACTGGAGCGGTGCCAGCGCCCGGCCGACCACCTTCATCATCAAGAGAAACAGCGCGAGCGCGATCACCGAGCCGACCTCGAGCTGGGTTACGATGGCGTCCCAGATCTCGGCGATCTCGTCGTCGGGATGCGAGGTGATCACGAGCGAGCCGGGCTTGCCGCGGAGCGGGACCGGCACGCTGACCGCGGTCTGCTCGGGATGAACCAGGCTGACGAACCAGGCCGGCGGGCCGCGCGTATCGGTATCGGCGCCGAGCCGGGGCGGCGTCAGTGGGTTCCCACCGGAATCGTGCAGCGCGATGCTGACATGGCGCAGGCGGCTGAGATCGCGGGCGATCTGGTTCAGCCTGGCATCCGGATCGGGCGCCTCGTTGAGATCCGCAACGATCATCTCGATGAATTCGCGCGCGAGGCGGATCACGCTCTGGTCCTCGGCCTGCACGCGCGGGCCGGCCTCGGCGACCTGGCGGCCGATATTGACCGCGAGCCCCAATGCCAGCAGCAACGCCAGCAAGAGGTTGATGCGCCCGCGCAAGGAAAGATTCTGCCACATTGGTCTTGCTCGTGCCTCGCGAAGGGTTGGCCGCGCCTGTCCGATGACGTTGACAGAGGCGAACCGCCCGATATCTAATCGGAAGCGTACAGCAATCCCGGCCGGGTTGCATGAGGCGACACGAGACGCGCGTCTTGTCTGGTCAGCCTCGTGCGGCGCAGAACAGGCAAGCTCTAGGGGACGTGGCTGTCGCGAGGAACGCCTATGCGCATTCTGATCGTCGACGATCATCCCATCGTCGCCTCCGGCTGCCGTGCCGTGCTGGCCGACGAAGGCGAGATCGAGATTCTGGAGGCCGCCGACGCCGAAGACGGCGAGTGCGTCTTCATCGTCGAACGTCCCGACCTCTGCATCATCGACATCAATTTGCCGACCGTCTCCGGATTCGAGCTCGCGCGCCGCATCCTCGGGCGCGCGCCCGAGGCCCGCATCATCATGTTCAGCATGAATGACGACCCCGCCTTCGCCGCGCGCGCGATCGAGTGCGGCGCCAAGGGCTATGTCTCCAAGACCGGCGACCCCGACGACCTCGTCGAGGCGATCCGCGCCGTCGGAAGCGGCGGCACCTATCTTCCGACGGCGATCGCGCGCAGCATCGCCTTTGCGGGGCCGACGCTGGCGCAAAACCCGCTGTCGAAGCTGAACGCGCGCGAGATGGAGATCCTGCGGCTGCTCAGCGCCGGCAAGAGCCTGTCCGAGATCGCGTGGCTGGTGCAATCGTCCTACAAGACGGTGGCCAATACCTCGTCCATCATGCGCCAGAAGCTCGGGGTGAAGACCTCGGTCGAGCTGGTGCGGCTGGCGATCGACAGCGGCGTGGCCTGAGGACGCCACGAATTCGGTCACACAAGCGTTGCAATCTTGATGTGGTGAGATGCCACGGAGTCCTTGGGCATGACGATTCAGACTGTCTCGACCAACAAATCCTATGGGGGCGTGCAGGGCGTCTATCGCCATGCCAGCCAGGCGACCGGAACCGACATGGTGTTCTCGGTCTATATCCCGCCCCATGCGGACGGGGCCAAGCTGCCCGTGGTCTGGTACCTCTCCGGGCTCACCTGCACGCATGCCAACGTCACCGAGAAAGGCGAATTCCGCAAGGCCTGCGCCGAGCTCGGCCTGATCTTCGTCGCGCCCGACACCTCACCGCGCGGTCCCGACGTGCCGGGCGATGCCAACAATTCCTATGATTTCGGCCTCGGGGCCGGCTTCTATGTCGACGCCACGCAAGAGCCGTTCGTGCGCAATTATCGCATGTGGAGCTATGTCACGGACGAGCTGCCGAAGCTCGTTGCGGAGAACTTCCCGGTCGATGCCAGGCGGCAATCGGTGATGGGACATTCGATGGGCGGCCACGGCGCGCTGACGGTGGCGCTGCGCAACCCGCACCGCTTTCGCGCAGCCAGCGCGTTTGCTCCGATCGTGGCGCCCTCGCTCGTGCCCTGGGGCATCAAGGCGCTGACCGGCTATCTCGGGCCGAACAAGGATTCCTGGCGCAACCACGACACGGTGGCGCTGATCGAGGACGGCGCGAAATTCTCCGGCTTCCTGGTCGACATCGGCGAGGCCGACAATTTCCTCAAGGAGCAGCTCAAGCCCGAGCTGCTCGAGGCCGCCTGCGCCAAGGCGGACATCCCGCTGACGCTGCGGCGCCAAGCGGGCTACGACCACAGCTATTATTTCATCTCGACCTTCATGAGCGATCATCTGCATTGGCATGCAGCAAGATTGACGGCGTGATCAGCACCGCCTCAAAGGAGAGACTGTCACCCCACCCCGCTCGCGCTTTGCGCGATCGACCCTCCCCCTCCAGGAGAGGGTAAGAGTCCCCTACTCACGGCTTGCCGTAGTTCGGCGCCAGCAGGCGGTTGCGGATGAGATAACTCATCGTGCGCGACCAGGATTCATCCGTGTTGCCGCGCATGTCGGCGCTGGCGGCGGTGATCATGTTGCCGGTCTTCACGTCGCGCAGATAGATATTGAGATTGATGATCAGGTTCGAGACCTTTTGCACGAGGCCGGTGATCTCCAAATCGGCGCCGAGCTGCGCGGCGAGCTTGAGGTCGCAGCCGCCGCAGGCCTGCAGGTTCGCGTGACGGGCGGCCTCCCTTACCGGTGCGATGTCGAGCACCAGGAACCGGCCCGACTCTGCCAATTCCTTGCGCAGCTGCTCGCTGATGCGCACGAGCCGCGCCTCTTCCGGCTTGGAGCCGTAGAACTCGCCCGGCAGGCTGGTGTCGATCAGTTCGAAATCGAACACCGCGAGCTTCGGCGGGTCGGCAAGCGCGGCCGAGCCCGTCAACAGCAAAGCTGCGATCGCCAATAATGCTCGCATGATCGTGATTCCCGACCGCGCGCGCGGGGGGACGAAATGCGGGGTTGCATGGCCTGACAAATTGGTCATGCTTGAAGCAGAGACAATTCTTCACCGGCGGTCAAGCCGGGGAGATCGTCCGGAGGAAGCATGATCCGATGGTTGGCCGGCCTCATCGGCTTTGGTCTTGCCGCGACGAGCGCGCTGGCGGCCGATCCTGTCACGGTCGGCGTCGGCTATCTCGGAATCGCCGGCACCCGATCGACGCTGTCGCTGGTCGAGCAGCCCGCCGAGAATGACGGCGTCGCCGGCGCGCGCCTTGCCATCGAGGACAACAACACCACCGGGAAATTCACGGGCCAGCGCTTCACGCTGGAGGAGCGCCGCATCAGGGAAGGCGAGGACGTGGCGCAGGCCGCGACCGCGCTCGCCGAGAAGAACGGCTTCATCATCGCCGATCTGCCCGCCGATGCGCTCCTGAAGGTCGCGGACGCCCTGCGCGACCGCGGCACGCTGCTGTTCAACGCCGGCGCGATCGACGATCGGCTGCGCGAGGCCGATTGCCGCGCCAACGTCATCCACACCGCGCCGACACGCGCGATGCTGGCGGACGCGCTCGGCCAATATCTGGTGTGGAAGAAGTGGTCGCGCTGGCTGCTGGTGGTCGGCTCGCACGACGAGGACAGGCTGTTCGCCGATGCGCTCCGGCGTACCGCGGCGCGGTTCGGCGCCAAGATCGTGCAGGAGCGGACCTTCGAGGATAAGGGCGGCGCGCGGCGCACTGACAGCGGCGTGACGCAGATCCAGCGCCAGATTCCTGTCTTCACGCAACAGGCGCCGGCCTATGACGTGCTGGTCGCCGCCGACGAGAGCGAGGTGTTCGGCGCCTATCTGCCCTATCGCACCTGGGATCCGCGCCCGATCGCGGGCTCGGCCGGCCTCGTGCCGCGCAGCTGGGACGCATCGCAGGACCAGTGGGGCGCGATCCAGATGCAGAACCGCTTCATCAAGCTGAATTCGCGGCGAATGACGGCGCTCGACATGCAGGCCTGGACGGCGGTGCGCATGATCGGCGAAGCCACCTCGCGCACCAATTCCGGCGAGGTCAAGAAGGTCACCGATTTCATCAAGGGCCCGGATTTCTCCGTCGCCGCCTTCAAGGGCACGCGGCTGACCTTGCGCGACTGGAATTGGCAGCTGCGCCAGCCGATCCTCTTGGTCGACGGCCGCATGGTGGTGTCGGTGTCGCCGCAGGAAGGATTTCTGCACCAGGTCTCCGAGCTCGACACGCTCGGCTACGATCGCCCGGAGAGCAAATGCAAGCTGAAATGAGCATTGTGATGCGACAGAGTCACCGCAGAGATGGTGCGCTCCCTCTCCCGCTTGCGGGAGAGGGTTGGGGAGAGGGTCTCTCCGCTCGCGAGGACCCCCAAGAGAGAGCCCTCTCCCGTATCGCATCTGTCGATGCGATACGACCTCCCCCGCAAGCGGGGGAGGTGAGCACCACCCGCGGACAGAGATCGCACATGCTAAGAGCAGCGTTGCTAGTGGTTCTGGCGACCTCCGCACCACCCGCGCATGCTTTCATCGCCTATGTCTCGAACGAGAAGAGCAACACGGTCTCGGTGATCGACACCGACAGCTGGACCGTGACCAAGACCATCAAGGTCGGCCAGCGCCCGCGAGGCATCGATTTCACCCGCGACGGCAAGTTCGTGATGGTCGCGGTCGGTGACGACGACACCATCCAGGTGATCGACGCCAAGACGCAAAGCGTGGTAGACAGCCTGCCCTCCGGACCTGACCCCGAGCTGTTCGCGCAGGATGCCGCCGGCAAGACCCTCTATGTCGCCAACGAGAACGACAACACGGTGACCGTGATCGACCTCGAGAAGCGCGCCCGTCTCGGCGACATCCAGGTCGGCGTCGAGCCCGAAGGCATGACCATCAGCCCTGACGGCAGGACGCTGATCAATACCTCCGAAACCACCAACATGGCGCATTTCATCGACACCGCCACGCGCCAGATCGTCGCCAACGTGCTGGTGGACGCGCGGCCGCGCTTTGCCGAGTACAAGCACGATTCGTCGGAAGTGTGGGTATCGTCGGAGATCGGCGGCACCGTCTCGATCATCGACCCCAAAAAGCACGAGGTGATCGGCAAGGTCACGTTCGAGATTCCGGGCCTGCGGAAGGAGGCGATCCAGCCGGTCGGGATCGGCATGACCAAGGACGACAAGACCGCGTTCGTCGCGCTCGGCCCCGCCAACCGCATCGCTGTGGTCGATGTCGCCTCGCGCAAGGTGACGAAATATCTCCTGGTCGGACAGCGGGTCTGGCACATGGCGTTCACGCCGGACGAGAAATATTTGCTCACCACCAACGGTGTGTCGAACGACGTCTCCGTCATCGACGTCGCCGCGCAGAAGGTGATCAAGACCATTCAGGTGGGCGAGCTGCCCTGGGGCATCACGATCGCGCCATGACCAGCCCCGCCCCGATCGCCGAACCGCAGGAGACGCCGAGACCGGGAGCGGCCACGGTGCCGGCGTTGTCGATCGACGGCGTCAGCCATGCCTATGGTCCGCGACGCGCATTGATGGACGTGTCCTTCAATGTGCAGCCCGCGAGCTTCACGGCGCTGCTTGGCCTCAACGGCGCCGGCAAGAGCACGCTGTTCTCGCTGATCACGCGCCTGTTCGGCATCCAGTCCGGCCGCGTCGGCATTTTCGGGCACGACGTCAGCAAGAGCCCCGGCGAGGCGCTGCGGCTGCTCGGGGTCGTGTTCCAGCCCCGCACGCTCGACCTCGACCTGTCGCTGACGCAGAACCTGCTCTATCACGCCGCGCTGCACGGCATCGGCCGCCGCGAGGCCTCGCTGCGCAGCGCCGAGCTGCTCGGCCGCATCGGCCTTGTCGATCGCGCTGCGAGCAAGGTACGCGATCTCTCGGGCGGACAGATGCGGCGGCTGGAGATTGCCCGGGCGCTGCTGCACAGGCCGCGTCTCTTGCTGCTCGACGAGCCGACTGTCGGCCTCGACGTCAAGGCACGCGCGGACATCATCAGCCACGTCCGCCAGCTCGTGACCGAGCAAGGCATCGGCGTGCTCTGGGCCACGCACCTGTTCGACGAGATCATGCCCAGCGACGATCTCGTGGTGCTGCACCAGGGCAAGGTGCTGGCTCAGGGGCCGATGAGCCGCGTCGTCGCGGAAGCGGGTGCGCAGGACGTCAATACCGCCTTCATGCGCTTGACCGGCGCGCAAATCATGCCGGGAGGCGGCGCATGAGCAGCATCACAACGCGCGAGGCGCCGCGCGGCTTCTCGTTCGCTGAGTACATGACCTGCCTCACAGGCATCGTCTGGCGCGAGGGCCTGCGCTTCCTGCATCAGCGCGAGCGCTTCGTCTCGGCGCTGGTGCGTCCCTTGGTGTGGCTGTTTATCTTTGCCGCCGGCTTCCGCCAGGTGCTCGGCATCTCCATCATCCCGCCTTACGAGACCTACATCCTCTACGAGGTCTATATCGCGCCCGGCCTGATGGCGATGATCCAGCTCTTCAACGGCATGCAGTCCTCGCTGTCGATGGTCTATGACCGCGAGATGGGCAACATGCGCACCCTGCTGGTGAGCCCGCTGCCGCGTGGATTCCTGTTGTTCTGCAAGCTGCTCGCGGGCACCGCGGTATCGCTGCTCCAGGTCTATGCGTTCCTGCTGATCGCCTGGCTCTGGGACATCACCCCGCCGCCCCAGGGCTATCTCACCGTGCTGCCGGCGCTGATCCTGTCGGGGCTGATGCTGGGCTCGCTCGGCATGCTGATCTCGTCGGGCATCAAGCAGCTGGAGAACTTCGCCGGTGTCATGAACTTCGTGATTTTCCCGATGTTCTTCGCCTCCTCCGCGCTCTACCCGCTCTGGCGGGTGCAGGAGGGCAGCCCCTATCTCTATTACCTCTGCGAGGCCAATCCGTTCACCCATGCGGTCGAGCTGATCCGCTTCGCGCTGTATGGTCAGGTCAACTGGATCTCGCTGGCGGTGGTCGCTATTTGCACAATCGTCTTCATGATCGGCGCGATCCTGGCCTATGATCCCTCGCGCGGGCTGGCGCGACGCGGGCCTGCGGGAGGCGAAGGATGACGGTTCGGGTTCTGGCCAGTGCTGTCCTGGTGCTCGCTGTTGCGAGCACGGCGGCGCACGCTGCCGATCCGCGCTATCCGGACTGGCCGTGCACCCAGGCCAAGGTGCCGGAGATCTCGCTGGCCGCCGTGTGGGCTGGTCCGCCGCTCGACGACGTCCAGAACAAATGGAAGGACGACGCCAGGATCAGCGCGCTCGTCGCGAAACTGGCGGCGCGCAAGACGCCGCTGGATGAGGCGGAAAAGCTGGTGAAGGAGTTTCTCGCAGGTTCCGCTGCCGACAAGTCCGCGAACGCCAGGCTGCTGTTCGCCGGCCTGTTCGACACGCTCAGCGCCCAGCGCGCCCAGGTCATGAATGGGCTCGAACGCGTCAGCCGCAAGCAGCGCGATGCCGCCGACAAGATCCGCGAGGACACGCTTCAGCTCCAGTCCCTCCAGAGTGCGACGCCACGTGACGAGGCGAAGGTCGAGGCGCTCAGCAACGAGCTGATCTGGAAGACCCGGATCTTCGAGGACCGCCACAAGGTGGTGCGCTTCGTCTGCGAGGTTCCAACCTCGATCGACCAGCGCCTGTTCGCGCTCGGACGCGTGATCCAGCAGGAAATGGAATAGCGTCAGTTGCGCTGACGGCTCACGAAAAGTTCCCGCAATCGCCTCAGCAACGTTAACCTTTCGCCGCGCTATCTGCCGGAACCAAATCGATTTATCATGGCTTGTCGAAGTGAACTCCAGACGTCGGGAGGCCGCGATGGGAACCACAAGATTCATGTTCGCGGGCGCTGCGGTCCTCAGCATGCTCGCAACCAGCGCCTTCGCTGACGACATGACCGGGATGATCACGCGGATCGATCGGCTCAACGGCACGATCTCGATCCAGCAGACGCAGAAAGGTACGGTCGGCGCCAGCGCAAGCAGCGCCGGCGCGCTGCAGGAGTACAAGGCCAAGGATGCCGCGATGCTGGATGCCGTCCATGCCGGTGACAGGGTGAGCTATTCCGCGACCGAGACCAACGGCACGGGCACGTTGACGAAGTTGCAGAAGCAGAAGCCGTAGCACTGTCTTTCGTCTCCCGCTGGCAGGACAGGCAGAGCACCTACGCCCAATCCTTATTGATCTGGGCGCGGCTCCGGCTGCGCTTCCTCGGTCGGAAGTTTTGCTCCCTCCCAGCCGTCAGTGCCGTCCGGATACCAGGCGACATTGGAATAGCCGTACCCCAATGCGCGCTTGGCGGCGTTCCAGGACATCCAGCAATCGGCGAGGCAATAGATCACCAGCAGCGCGGCCTTGTCGCCGCGTGAGGCGCGCGCGAGGCCGCGCTGGAGATAATCGTCCATGGCCGGCGGCAAGTTGCCGTAGCCGGTGTCCGGCAGCCAGAGGCTGCCCGGAATGTTCCTGCGCGGCGCATCGCGCCACACCGTGCTCGCAGGAAGGTTCTTCGGTTTCGGCGGGCGCGGCATCACGTCGACGAAGGCGCCGCTGTTCGCACGCCAGATCGCCTCCGCCTCGCCGGTCGTGAGCACGCGCGCGCCGGCAAGCGTCGCCGGCACCGGCGCGCGGTAATTGTCGGTGCGATAGCCCTCGGGCTCGAACGGCTCCTGCTGCTGCGCCAACGCCGGCGCCACCAGCAGGGCAACGACGAACGCAGCGGCAGGCGGCCGGCTCATGGCGCCTTCTTGGCCGTCTCCGCGCCGAGCGGCCGGTTGCTCTCGTCCAGCAGCGGCACGCCGAAATCGAGCAGGATCTTGTTGATCTCGCCCTGGTTCTCCTGGATGACCCGATTGAGCTGCCGCTTCCAGTTCTGGTCGGCAGGACGCACGCCCATGCCGATGCGATAGACCAGCTTCGGCCCGGTCGTCTCCTTGACCAGCGGCGTGACGTGCAGCGCGGAGCCGGCCTTCTTCGCATAATAGCCGGCCATCGGTCCCCACAGCACGCCGGCGTCGATCTTGCCGGCAGTGAGGTCCTCGATCATGGCCTGCGCCGAATTGTCGAAGCGTGTGTCGATCATCAGCGGATAGGGTTTTGCGTCGCCCATCAGGCCTGCCAACGCCATATTCGTCGCCGGCGGCGTGCCGGCGACGATGCCGATATGCTTGCCCTTCAGGCGTGCGTCCTCCAGCGTGTCGACGTCCTCGAGCCCGCTGCCGGTCTTGGCGACCAATGCATAGGTCGTGCGGTAATAGGGATTGGTGCCCTGCACGAGGTCGTCGCCCTGCGGGAAGCCCATAATGACGTCGCAGCGATGCGCACCCAGCGTCATGCGCACGAAGCCGGAGGCCTGCGGGAAGAAGACGTAATCGAGCTTCTTCTGCAGCTTGTCCGCCAGAAACTCGGCGAGCTTGTTCTCGAAGCCCTCGCCCTTCTCATTCGAGAAAGGCAGGTTGCGCGGGTCGGCGCAGACGCGCAGCACCTTCGGATCGACCAGCTCGAATGAGAGATCTCCGGTCTCGCTGGTCTGCGCGATGGCGATATCGCCGAACGCACAGGATGCGAGCACGATCCAGAGTGAAAACCACCAGCGACGATGTCGTCGGGCCTGCGTCATCGCGCTTCCTCCTCGTTTTGTTTGAATGTTATCCATGCAACGCATGACGCGCCACGTATGCCAACTTTTGCCGGGTTTGCCTTGTTGCAGTGCAATGAGGCCAATCCTTTGAACTGAGGCGGAAAAGTGTCTCGCATCGCTCTCGTGATCGCAGCCTTGTCCCTGGTAGCAGCGACGCTAGCACGCGCCTGGACGGCCGAATTGCCTGTGAGCGAAGTCGCGCCGGGAATCTTCGTACACTCCGGGACCATCGCGCTGATGAGCCGCGAGAATGAGGGCGATATCGCCAATGTCGGCTTCATCGTGGGAGATGATGCGGTGGCCGTGATCGACACCGGCGGCAGCCTGCGCGAAGGCGAAGCGCTGCTGGCGGCGGTACGCGCGCGTACGCAGAAGCCGATCCGCTATGTCATCAACACCCATGGCCATCCCGACCACGTCTTCGGCAATGCCGCCTTCGTGGCGGAGGGAACCAGCTTCGTCGGCCACAGCAGGCTGCCGCAAGCGCTGGCGAGCCGCGGGCCGTTCTATCTCGACAATTTCAGACGCATCATGGGCGCCGAGTTGATCGATCCGGTGAAGATCGTGCCGCCGACCCTGCTCGTGACGGACACGCTGACGCTGGATCTCGGTTCACGCCGCTTGGCCCTGCGGGCATGGCCGGCCGGGCACAGCGACAACGATCTGACCGTGTTCGACGAGACCACCAAAACCCTCCTTGCCGGCGACCTCGTCTTTCTCCGCCACCTTCCGGTGATGGACGGCAGCATTCGCGGCTGGCTCGCCACGCTCAAAGAGTTGGAGACGGTCCCGGCGCTGCGCGTTGTTCCCGGTCACGGCCCCGTGGGCGACTGGCCTGCGGCGCTGAGCGAAGAACGGCGTTACCTGTCAACGCTGCTGTCCGACGTCCGCGCCCTGAACAAAAAGGGCGCGCCGATCCGCACTGCTGCGGACAAAGCGGCCGCTGAGGAGCGGCAGCACTGGCAGCTGTTCGAGGACTACAACGCTCGCAACGCAACTGCAGCATTCTCGGAAATTGAATGGGAATAGCGGGCGCGCTACGCTGGCAGGAGATCAGCTTCGCTTGATCCGAGGAGCACGACCATGACGGGATGCACACGCCGCCTGCCCCTGATCGCCCTGCTCATCGGCATCGGCTTGGCCGCGCCGGCGCAGGCGGAAGAGGCCTACGATCCCTGGCCGGGCCTGGTGCAGGACATCTTCAGCAACCGGCCGATGAACGACGGCGCCGAGGTCATCGGCATCGAGATGCCCTATCGCGCCGAGGATGCCGCCATCGTGCCGGTGACGCTGCGCAGCAAGCTGTCGCCCGCCGACAGCAGACGCATCCGTTCGATCACGCTGGTGATCGACCGCAACCCCGCGCCGATGGCCGCGAAGTTCGAGCTCGGCATGGATGCCAATGTCACGGAAATCTCGACCCGCGTGCGCGTCAACAATTACACCGACGTGCACGCCGTGGCCGAGCTCAGCGACGGCCAGCTCTACGTCTCGAAAGTCTATGTGAAGGCCTCCGGCGGCTGCTCGGCGCCGGCGGCAAAGAACGTGGAGGAAGCCAAGAACCGGCTCGGCCAGATGCGCTACCGGCAATTCGCCCGAGAGGACGGTCCGGCTAGCCGCATCCGTGAAGCGCAGATCATGATCGGCCATCCCAACAATTCCGGCCTGCAGATGGACCAGGTCACGCAGCTCTATATCCCCGCCTTCTTCATCAACCAGCTCAAGTTGACGCAGGACGACAGCCCTGTGCTGTCGATGGACGGCGGCATCTCCATCTCGGAAGATCCCAACCTGCGTTTCACCTACGTCTCCAACGGCGCCAAGCGTTTCCGTGCTGAGGCGAAGGACACGGACGGCCACGTGTTCCGCAATGAATGGGACGTCGAGAAGCCGGGGACGTGAGCGAGGAGCACCACCCTCCCCTGGAGGGCAGGGCTATCGCTTTGAGAGCTTTTCCCGGCGGCCATCCTTCGAGACGCCCGCTTTGGGCGGGCTCCTCAGGATGAGGGCGGAGTGCGCGGCAGCAGTTTCAACGAGCACTGACGCTGATTAGCCTCATCCTGAGGAGGCGCGTCAGCGCCGTCTCGAAGGACGAGGCGTGCGCGCAGGCCGACGTCACAAGTCATATGCGATAGCCCTGCCCTGGAGGGGGAGGGTCGGCTCACATTGAGCGCAGCGAAATGTGAGACGGGGTGGGGTGACGGTCTCTCCGCATCCGACACTGCCCGAGTGGAGAGATCACCCCACCCCGCTCGCGCTGCGCGCGATCGACCCTCCCCCTCCAGGGGAGGGTGAGACACCGCGGCACAATTTAGAAACACCTCACCTCGGCTTCCGCTTGCGCGCGCCTCAGGTCATTCACCGCCGAGTTGGCCTGCTCCGAGGTGCGAAACTGCACGCCGAGATTGCCGCGCACTTGCGACATGCTGAGCGCGGTCTCGGCGGTAACATAGCGCTCGTAGGGCACGATCGAGGCGACCACGTCGATCGAGCAGGAACATTGCTCGATTGCGGACCGCGTCTCACCATTGGCCTTCATGCAGCCATAGACGTATTCGGCGCGCGCCGCGGTGGGATAATCGTTGGCCTCTTCCGCCCGTGCCACGCATACGCTCGCAGCGAGCGCCGTCAATGCGGCGACAATCGGTCGTAGCCGTCCGGCCAAATTCATGCGCGTCCTCCCGCTGGTTGCGACCAAGGCTATGCTATGCCTATTGTGCTGAAAAGCACTCTGTCAGAGGAAACGGCTCACAAGGTGATGAGAGTTTTGGCACGATTATTGGCGCTCGCAACGGCGCTGACGCTGGCCGCACCGGCCGGCGCCGCGGATACGATCCGCCTTGCGGTGCAGAAGACCGGAACATTTTCGTGGGAGCTGGCCGCGATCCGCAGCGCCGGCCTCGACAAGGAGGCCGGCCTGTCGCTGGAGGTAACCGAGCTCGCGAGCACGGAGGCCGGCAAGATCGCGATGCGCGCCGGCAGCGCCGACATCATCCTGTCGGACTGGCTGTGGGTGTCACGCGAGCGCGCGCTCGGTGCCAAGCTCACCTTCTATCCCTATTCCAGCGCGCTCGGCGCCGTGATGGTGCCGGCCAATTCGCCGATCAAGACGCTCGCCGACCTCAAGGGCCGCAAGCTTGCGGTCGCTGGCGGGGCGATCGACAAGAGCTGGCTGCTGCTGCAGGCGCGGATGAAGCAGGACGGCATCGACCTGAAGTCGGAAGCAACCATCGTCTACGGCGCCCCGCCCTTGATCGCCGCCAAGGCGCTGGACGGCGAGATGGATGCGAGCCTCAACTTCTGGAATTTCTGCGCCCAGCTCGAGGCCAAGGGTTTCAGGCGCCTGACCGGCATCGAGGACATCTTGCCGAAGCTGGGCGCCAAAGGCGCGGTTGCCGCGGTCGGCTATGTCTTCGACGAGAGCTGGGCCGCAAGCCATAAGGACGCAGTCGCGCGTTTCATCGCGATGACCCGCAAGGCGAAGGAGCTGCTGGCGACCTCGGATGTGGCCTGGAACAAGGTCGCGCCGCTCACCGGCACGAGCGATACTGCCCTGCTCAAGACCTACCGCGACCGCTACCGCGACGGCATCCCGCGCCGGAGCATCGACGACGAGGAAAAGGACGCGCGCGTGCTCTACCGCGTGCTGGCCGAGATCGGCGGACGCGAGCTCGTCGGCCCCGCAGCCGAGCTCGACCCCGGCACCTTCTATCACGCGGTCCCCGGAGATTGAGGTGCTGCGCCTGCTCTCGTTCGCCCTGTTCCTTGCGATCTGGTGGATTGCCGCGCTCCTCGTCGGCGGCGCAAAACTGCCCTCCCCGCCGGCGGTGCTTCAGGTGATGATCGCGGAAGCATCAAGCGGCGCGCTGTTCCTGCATCTGGGAGCGACGCTGGCGCGGGTCGCGCTCGCCTTCACCCTGGCGATGTCGCTCGGCAGCGCCATCGGCTACCTGATGGGCCGGGTCAAGCTCGCCGACCGGCTCGGCGATCCCTGGCTGATCCTGCTGCTCAACCTGCCCGCATTGGTCGTGATCGTGCTGGCCTATATCTGGGCTGGCCTCACCGAGGCCGCCGCGATCGCGGCGATCGCGATCAACAAGCTGCCGACCGCCATCGTCACCTTGCGCGAGGGCACGCGCGCGCTCGATCGTTCGCTCGACGAGATGGCGAGCGTGTTCGCGATGCCGCGCTGGCGCGCCTTCCGCCACGTCGTGCTGCCGCAGCTTGCACCCTATATCGCGGCCTCTGCCCGCTCCGGCCTGTCGCTGGTGTGGAAGATCGTGCTGGTCGCCGAGCTGCTGGGACGGCCGAACGGTGTCGGCTTCGAGATCGGCGTCGCCTTCCAGCTGTTCGACACGCCGCGGCTGCTGGCCTATTCCCTGACATTCGCCGCCGTCGTGCTCGTCATCGAAACCTTGCTGGTGCAGCCGTTCGAAGCCCGCGCAAACAGGTGGCGGCCCCGTGCGGCTTGAGGTCGATATCACCGGCAAGACCTTCAGGAGTGCCGCGGGCGGAACGCACGAGGTGCTGGCGCCGGTCAAATTCGCGCTGCAATCCGGTGAGGTCGGCGTGCTGATCGGCCCGTCCGGTTGCGGCAAGAGCACGATGCTGCGCATCATCCTGGGACTGGACCACGATTTTGCAGGCCATGTCGCGCGGCCGCCGGAGGCGCGGATCGGCATGGTGTTCCAGGAGCCGCGCCTGCTGCCGTGGCGCTCGGTCGAGCAGAATGTGCGGCTGGCTGCACCCGATGTCCCTGATGCCAAGCTCACCGAGCTCTTCAGGATTTTGGAGCTGGAAGCGCATCGCGACCACTATCCCGGTGAGCTCTCGCTGGGTTTGGCCCGGCGCGTGGCGCTCGCCCGCGCCTTTGCGGTCGAGCCGGATATTCTGGTGCTCGACGAACCGCTGGCATCGCTCGATGACGCTCTCGCCGGACGCCTGCGCGATGAGATTGCAACGCTCGTCGCGAGCCGGCCGGTGATGACGCTTTTGGTGACACACAGCCTGGACGATGCAGTGCGGCTGGGCGACCGGCTGTTCTTCCTGTCGCCGCGGCCGGCGCGGATCGTGGCCGAGGTGCCTATCGGCATCCCGCGCGACACACGCGGCGAAGCCGAGATTGCGGCGATCAAGGCCGGCCTCGCCCAACGAACTCAAGGCGACCGCACTGAGCGAGATACCTCATAGCCGGTCGCCTGGCGGACGTGCTAGACTAAAGCGCGATGAGATTTGGATGAATCGTCATCGCGCTTTAGGTTGTTGTTTGCGCATGATCTTTCCGGAAAACCGCTTCGCACTTTTCCGGATCATGCTTTAGGCCGGCGGCGGAGCTGATGATGACGCGGACGGTCGCCTTCGCAACGCTTGGTCTTGCAGCGCTTGACCTCGCATTCGTTGCGATGACGGCGGGCGCGCAGGACATGATGCGTGGTGTCGACCTCACCTCCCCCGCGATGGTTTCGGCCGAAATGACCAGGCCAGAGGTCGAGGGCGTGCTGGCCAAAGCGAGCGCCGCGCAACCTGCCGATTTCACCGGCAAACGTCTGTCGGGTCTCGATCTCTCGGGGCTGGACCTGTCCAATACGGTTCTCCGCGCGGCGCGGCTCAACAAGACAATACTTCGAGACGCCAGGCTGGACGGTGCGATCCTCGATCAGGCGTGGCTGCTGGATGCGGATCTTACCGGCGCAAGCCTGAAGGGCGCCAATCTGTTCGCCTCGCAAATGGCCCGCGCGCGTCTCGACGGCGCGAACCTGTCAGGAGCACGCATCGCTGCCGACCTCACCGGCGCGAGCCTGGTCGGCGCCTCGATCGCGGACGCGCATCTTGGCGCCGATATGCGCAACCAGTCGATGGGGCTGATGCGCGCGGTGCTGAGATCCGCCAAGCTGGAACGGCTGAACGCGCGCAACGCCGATTTGTCGCGCGTCGACCTCGAATTCGCAGTCCTCAGGGGCGCAGATCTGAGCGGCGCATCACTGAAAAACGCCCAACTCGGCGGAGCCGATCTGACCGGCGCCATCGTCATCGACGCCGATTTCGACGGCGCCGATCTCGTCTCGACGAAGCTGATCGCACCGAACGGCCTTGACCGCGCCAAGAATTTTGACAAGGCAAAGAACCGCGAGCGCCTGATCAGGGAATGACGGCGCCCTTGGGAGGACTGGCTGATGCGTGGGGTTCTTGCTTTGATCACGTTGTTGACGCTTGCCGGCGAAGCCGCCGCGCAGACCAAGGGCAAGGGCATAAGGCTCTGGAATCTGACGACGGAGACGATCTCCGGCTTCCAGCTCGCGCCGGCCGGCAAGACCGACTGGGGTCCGAACCAGTGCTTGAATGACAAGGACAAGGAGGTCGACCACGACGAGCGGCTCCGCATCACCGGCGTCGAGCCCGGCCGCTACGATGCCAAGGTCAGTTACCCCAATGCGCGGCAGTGCATCGTCCGCGATATCGAGATCAAGGCGGATGCAGTGTTCTCGATTGCCGACAAGGATCTGAAGGAATGCACGAAGTAGCCTTTAAATAGATTCTTGGAATAGATGCTTGAATAGATGCTTGCGCCCTACGCCTTGTCATTCGGGTGCGGATACTCGCAACGCCACCGCACTGCCTGCCATTTGGGATGCTCGCCGATCCATTGCGCGATATAGGGCGGCGCGGCCATGACGCATTGGCGGGGCGACCCGGAATAGTTGAACACCAGATGCTGCTCTTCGCAGGTCGCAGGCGAGAGCACCGCGCACACAGTCACCACCAGGTCAATCGGGTTCATGCCGGGATCCTCTCGCAAGGGGCGATGGAGAGATTAGCACATGGAGCTACGCCCCAAGGAGGGGGAAGTTTCAAAGCGCCGAAACCTCGTCATGGCCGGGCTTGTCCCGGCCATCCACGCATGCCTCGTGGAACAAAGAACGTGGATGCCGGGGACAAGCCCGGGCATGACGACTTTCCGCGCTAGAAATTCACGCCGAACACCAATCGCGCCTGATGCCGCTCGAAATTGACGAGGTCGAGATTGCCGCCTGTGCCGGCCGGGCGCCCCCAGGCCTGCATGCTCCAGCTCATGGTGAGCCGGGAACGCTCGGAGAGCTGGAAATAGGCGGTGGGGCCGACGAACAGGGCCTGGCCTGCGAACTCGCCGAGGCCGATGCCTTCATATTGCCGGAAGTAGCGCGCCTCGCCGCCGAGCAGCACATTGGGGCGCACCCGCACCAAGCCGGCGAACGCGGCGCCGATCGTCGAGCTCTTCTCGGATGCCCCTCCGATCTCGAAGCGCGCCCATTCCGGCTGGTAGATCAGGTTGAGGGCGCCGATGGCGAAGTTCGGGATGAGTTCGCGGTCGAAGGCGAGCGTGAATTCGGTGCCGTACATCCGCCCTTTCGCGCCGCTGGTCTCGTCGATGCGGTCGCCGTGGAGCTCGGCCGCAACCGTGAGGCCGAATGGCGCGCGCTCGCGGTCGAGCAGGCGATAGCGCAGGTCGAGCGAGGCGCCCTGGAAGTTGAACTGGCGGCGATCGTCGATATCAGGGACGCCGGTGATGTCGTGCAAGCTGGCGGTGCCGCCGACCTCGATACGAAAATTCGGCAGCGGCACCACCTCGATCTCGAGCTCCTGCGCGAGGGCGCGATAGGCCACCCCGCCTTTGCCGAAGCGCCCCGTCGTCTGGCTCTGGAATTCGCGCTCGCCGACATTGCCGACATCGGTGCCGATCATGAAGCCGAAGATGTGCTCGGTATCAAAGCCTGCCTCGGCGCTGGTGCGTGCCGGCGCCAGCACGATCGCGCACACGATCACCGTCCAGAACTTGCAGGCTCTGCCGTCCATCCCGTGCCCCAAAGGCGCGCCGCTGTGATGCGGCAGCAGCGCTGACCGAGCACCAGCGTAACACACTGCCGCAGAGCACGGTCGAGATTTTGCGGGAGAGAATTGAAGCCCCTCCACGTGCGGCTTTTGCGCCGATCCGCAAAGCATGGAGCACGGCGAGGCGGAGATCCGACACTGCCACGGCTCCGACGGCGTTCGCCATCGAAGCCGCGGCAGGTCATTAGTCTTACTTGCGCGAAGCGCAGGCGTACATGTTGATTTCCATGCCGACCGGCACTTCCACGATCTTCGGAGCTTTCCAAGCCATTCGGGTCTCCCAAGGTATTGAGCGCGACATCGCGCAGCAAAAAACCTAGGGCTGCGTCAAGTGCAGTTCAAGCCTCGATTCGTCTGTCGAGCACGTCTGTGCCGATTCTTCGCAGCTACATTTCTCTCTCGGACAAAGCAGGTTCCCCCTTGGTCAAGCACGACCAGCGAGACACTGCCTTGTGCGACGCACACGCGTCGAATCGACGAGATTGTCGTCAGCAGCCCTTGTCGGCCATTTCCGCATTCTGCTTGGCGCCTTCGGCACGCTGAGCCGCCGTCGGCTCGCTCTGCATTTGCCGCTGTGCATCCTCCGACGATGCCGGCGATTCACCGCTGGCACGGTTCATCGTGCTGGTCGGCGGATGCTGGCTGGTATCGCTCGCTGAACCGGACCCGTGCGATTGTGCGGAGCCCACGGTAACCGGACCAGAACCCGCATCCTTGTCGGTGCTGGCGCTGCCGGTGTTGCACGGACCGGCAACCGCAATCCCGGCGCTCAGCGTCAGGATTGCGCAGGCAGCAAGAAGGGAACGCTTCGTGTTCATCTGCATCTCCTTTTCTCCCGCCGCGCAGCCCCGGCGCCAGCAGGACATGCGGAGAAACAGGCCGAGCAGCCCGATGTTCCCGAGCGTCAGACGGGAATGGTCGCAAACCTTGCGCCCGTCATGTCCGTTCCATCGCGGCGCTCACCGGAGCAATCGCACGAGCGCGCGACCGGCGCGCGAGTTCAGCTCCTTCGCATCCAGCGTTCCGTCCTTGTCAGGATTGGCTGCGTTGAAGCGCTGCTCGACCACCGACAGATATTCGTCGAGTGTGAGGGTCCCGTCGCGGTCGGGATCGGCAGCGGCGAGCTCTTTCGCCGTCAACCGTCCGCGCAATTCGCGCGCATCGAGCGTGCCGTCGCGATCGGGATCCAGCTTTGCGAACGCGGCGGCGGCGGCCTTCTTCACCTCGGCGAGATCGAGCGTGCCGTCATTGTCGGTATCGAACAACTTGACCGAATTGGCGGAGGCCGACCACGCCGGACCGGCCGACAGTGCAATCATGAGTGCAAGGGCAATTGAGCGAGCCGAAATCATCGAGACCTCCCTGACGTAGCGCCCCAGGATCGATGGGGCAGAGCCGACATAAACCCGCAAGCGGACCTCGGTTCAAGTCCGGACCTGCAACTTGCGCGCGCCACAACCGGTGGAGATGCATTGACCAGCTCCCGATAGTGCTTCGCGTCGCGGAATTTCTCAGCGTCTGCGCACAAGTTGCAGTTGCCTTTGTCAGGTTTCCGTCAGGTGACCGCCGACGATATCGGCACGGCAGTTACGACTTTCGTATTGACGCGTTTTGGTTTCCGACGGAGTGTTGCAGTCGCAGCGTCAAAAGGCGCGCATATTGGGAGGAACGGATGAAACGCTTTGCGATGGCCGCGAGCCTCGTCATGCTTGCGTCAACCTGTGCAAATGCACAAACCACCGAGCAGCTGGTCAAGGGTGTGACCGACACGTCGAACGTTCTCAATTATGGAATGGGCTACAATCTCCAGCGCTTCTCGACGCTGAAGCAGATCAATAAGGACACCGTCAAGAACCTCGTCCCGGTCTGGAACTATTCATTCAACGACGATCGCAGCGAGGAATCGCAGCCGCTGGTGTACCAGGGCGTGATCTACGTGACCTCGCACAACGCGACCATGGCGGTCGACGCCAAGACCGGCAAGCAGATCTGGAAGAGCAAGATCGAATATCCGGCGGAGACGCCGCGGATCGTCTGCTGCGGCATCATCAACCGCGGCGTCGCGATTCACGAGGGCAAGCTGTTCCGTACGACCCTCGATGCCCACGTGATTGCCATCGACGCCAAGAACGGCAAGGAGCTGTGGCGGCAGAAAGCGGCCGACATCAAGGAAGGCTATTCGATGACGGTGGCCCCGCTCGTTGCCGACGGCGTCGTCATCACCGGCATCTCCGGTGCCGAATTCGGCACAAGGGGCTTCATCGACGGCTGGGATCCGGCAACGGGCAAGCATCTCTGGCGCACCCATTCGATCCCCTCGCCGGACGAGCCCGGCGGCGACACCTGGAAGGGCGACACCTGGAAGCTCGGCGGCGGCTCGACCTGGATCACCGGGTCTTATGATCCCGAGCTAAACACGATCTATTGGGGCATCGGCAATCCCGGCCCGTTCAACTCGGCAGTGCGCCCCGGCGACAATCTCTACACCTGCTCCGTCCTGGCGCTGGATCCCAAGACCGGTAAGATCAAGTGGCACTACCAGTTCTCGCCGAACAACCCGTTCGACTACGACGCCGTGGCCGAGATGGTGCTCGCCGACGTGAACATCGACGGCAAGCCGACCAAGACGCTGATGAATGCCAACCGCAACGGCTTCTTCTACGTGCTCGACCGCACCAACGGGAAGCTGCTCGCGGCCAATCCTTACGTGAAGGTGAATTGGGCGACCGGCATCGACATGAAGACCGGACGTCCGATCGAGACCGACGTTTCCAAGGACGCGCGCGAGGGCAAGAAGGTCACGGTCTATCCGTCGATCCTCGGCGGCAAGAACTGGGAGCCGATGTCGTTCAATCCACAGACCGGCCTTGCCTATGCCAACACGCTCAATTTCGGCGGCAAGTACAAGGCGGAGCCCGTCACCTTCAAGCAGGGTGAATGGTATCTCGGCATGGACCTGACCGATCCCTGGCAGTTCGACGATGGTCCGCGCGGCTACCTCAAGGCCATCGACCCCATGACCGGCAAGGCCAAGTGGGAGGCGCCGAGCGACATTCCGCGCTTCTCGGGGGTGCTGTCGACGGCCGGGGGCGTCGTGTTCTCGGGTCAGCTGACCGGCGAGTTCGAAGCCTTCGACGCCGACACCGGCAAGAAGCTCTGGCAGTTCCAGACCGGGTCCGGCATCGAGGGTCAGCCGGTGACCTGGCAGCAGGACGGCGTGCAATACGTCGCGGTGACGAGCGGCTATGGCGGCGTCTACTCGTTGTTCTCCGGCGACGAGCGGCTTGCCAGTGTGCCGCCCGGCGGCTCGCTGTGGGTCTTTGCGGTCAAGCAGTAACCACGGCACGATGCTGATAGACGTATCACACAAGACGGTGGCGACGATCGCCACCGTCGCGGTGCTGACGGTTGCGCTTGCGGCGACCGTTCGCGCCGCGGATGACGCAACCGGCAATCCACTGCAGGCGCAGATCGACCACGGCAAGTCGACCTATGCCGAGAAATGCTCACACTGCCACGGCCCCAACCTGATGAACTCCGGCACCATCACGCCGGACCTGCGCGTCTTCCCCGACGACAAGACGCGCTTCGTCACCACGGTCAAGAACGGCAAGAACAACAAGATGCCGCCCTGGGGCGACATCCTCAGCGACGACGAGATCGGCAACCTCTGGGCCTTCGTCTCCAGCCGGAGAAAGCCATGAGAGGCCGGCGCGTTGCCTGGAGCGTTGCGGCCTTTCTGTCCACGATGGCGTCGGTTGCTCTCGCGGCCGACGATCCCTTGAAGGTCTGTCTCGACGAGGACCGGCCGCCGCTTTCGGTGCATCATCGCGGCAAGCCGGATGCTGGATTCGACGTGCTGCTGGCGCAGGCGATCGCCGATCGGCTGGGACGCCCGCTTAAAATCCAGTGGTTCGAGAGCAAGCTGGACGAGGATTCGAGCCCGCAGCTCGAGGCCAATGCGCTGCTCTCGGACGGGCGCTGCTCGCTGGTCGGCGGCTACGCGCTGACGCAGGATTCGCTCGTCGCACCCGGGATGAAGACGGCGCGCTTGCCGGACTTCGCCGACGCCACGCGCGACGATCGGCGGCGCCGCGTCCCGCTCGGCGTGCTCGCCCCGAGCCAGCCCTACATCTATTCGCCGATGACGGTGGTGCTGGGACCGAGGGCGCAGCGGCGCAACATCGGCGACATCGGCGATCTCGCCGGCCTTCGTCTCGCCATTGAAAGCGGCTCGCTCGGCGACGCCATCCTGATGACCTTCGACAAGGGCCGCCTGATCGACAATATCACGCACCTCGTCCCCGGCCGCGACGATCTCCTCGGCGCGCTCGAGCGCGGCGACCATGACGCGACGTTGATCGACCTTGCCCGCTTCGACGCCCATCGCGCCGCGCACCCGGACACGGCGATCACCGCGTCCGGCTACTATTACCCGATCGGAGCCAATCGCGGCTATGTCGGGCTCGCCAGCGATGGCGCGCTGATCGAGGCCGTCAACAAGGCGCTGACGGAGCTGACGGCTTCTGGCAGGATCGCCGAATTCGGCAAGCAGGCCGGCCTCACCTATCTGCCGCCGCGCGAGCCCGCGATCCTCGGCGATGTCTGGACGAAGATCATCCAGCGGTAGAGCTGGTGGTGGCGAGCGGCAGCACCTCCGCGCACTTCGCTGTCATGCCCCGCGACCCGGCTACGCCAAGGCTTCGCCGAGGCTGAGGTCCAGGGGCGCCGAAGCTTTAGCGTAGGCGGCAGGCGGGGCATCCAGTACGCCGCGGCCCAACGGGTCAATCACAACCGTCACGGAGTACTGGATCGCCCGCCCCTGTGCGCAATTGCGCACTAGGCGGGCGATGACAGCGAGGATATGGCGAGGCCGTCGGGCCATACGCAAAGTTCTGCATCATTCCGTGCTATCCTTGGCATTTCATTCGCCATCGGTGCCCCGTGACTTCCCCGGCCATCGCCAGCAATCTGCGCGACCTCCTCTCCCGCGAGATCAAGACCCGCGAGCTCTCGCGCGCGCTGATCGTCGTCGGCCCGATCGTCGCCGCCTATTTTATCGCGCGCGAGACGGCGCTGCTCAATCTCGGCTTGGTCGCGGTTTCGTTGCTCATTCCGGCGCTGCGGCTCCATCTGGCGCCAAAAATCGTCGCGTGGCACTACCTTGCCATTCTCGTCACCTTTGCCACGCTGTTTCTGGCCGCTCCGGTCAAGCCACTCTTCGTAGTGCTGACGGCGCTGGCCGGCTTCCTTGCGGTGGCGGGGACGCGCCATGGCGAGCATTTCCGCACACTCGGCAATTGGGTGTTCATCCCCGCCGTCTATCTCGCCTGCGAGGTGCGGGAAGGTCTCAGTCCGTCCGAGGCGCTGCGCCACGCCGGCGTCATCATCGTCTCCTCTCCGATCGCGCTGGCGCTGGTTTGTGCCATCCAGATCCACGACCAGCGGCGGCGCGGCGGCACTGGGGCAGCTTCGTTTGGGCCAGCCGCGGCCGAGTGGTTTCCGCCCGCGCTCGCGACCGCCATGGCGGTGTTCGCATCAGCAGCGCTGGTCGAGATCCTCGACCTCGCGCAGGGGCAATGGGTGATGTGGTCGGCCGCAAGCGTCGTCGTCGGCGATCTCGCCGCCTCCACCGGCAAGCTGAAGCAGCGCGCGATCGGCGCTTTCGTCGGCGTGCCGCTGGGCTTTGTCGCAGGCCTTGCCCTGCCGCAAAGCCGGATCGGCTACGCGGTCGCGGTTCTCGCAGCCACCCTCACGCTGATCTCCTTCTCCCGCTATGTCGTCGGCTTCGGCCTGCGCTGCTACTTTATCGCGCTGGCAGCGTCCTTTGCCGGTGGCGCCAGCGGCATCGCCGAGGAGCGCATTGTCAACGTGCTGATCGGCGGCACGTTCGGTCTTATCGCAGTAGCGCTGACGGGGATCGTCTGGCCGCGGCTGATACGGAAGGCACGAACGTCCGGGTGATCACCGAATAGGCACCTAGCAAGCCAATCGAATGCGCCAATCTGTCTCGCCTGCGGCCCATGGCAGCGACGGCCTGATGCAGTAGGTTCGGCAAAAATCCGGGAGAGAATCATGTCCATCAAGCTCGATCGCCGCCACTTCATCGCCGCCGGTACCAGTGCACTGGCGATGCCGTTTGTCGCGCGCAGCGCATCGGCGCAAGGCAGCTGGCCGGCGCGGCAGATTCGCATGATTTGCAGCTATCCCGCCGGCGGGCAGACCGACCTGCTCGCGCGCGCCTATGGCGAGTTCATCTCCAAGCAAGTCGGCAAGACCGTCGTCATCGAGAACAAGCCCGGCGCCGCCGGCGCGATCGGCACGGCGGAGGTCGCCCGCGCCGAGCCCGACGGCCACACCATCCTGTGCTCGATCTCCACCACCTACATCATGAACCGCGTGGTGATGAAGAATCCTGGCTACGACATGGACAAGGATCTGACACTCGTGAGCGTTATTCCGGGCGCAGGCCTGTTGCTGGTCGCGAACCCCAGGACCGGGGTCAAGACGCTGGAGGATTTCGTCGCCTTCGCGCGCAAGAGCGGCAAGGTGAACTTCGGCACCTACAGCGCGGGCTCGGCCCCGCACATGACGATCAACGAGCTCAACAAGCAGTACGGCCTCAATATCGAGCCGGTGCACTATCGCGGCGAGGCGCCGATGTGGACGGGAATGCTGGAAGGCACCCTCGATGCCGCGATGGGCAGCTACACGGCCGCGCAGTCGGTCCTGCAAAGCGACCGCGGCACGGTGTTCGCCGTGCATTCGAAGAAGGTCGACGCGATCCCGAAGGTCAAGACGCTGCCGGAACAGGGCGCGACGTCGAAATTCTTTACCGTGAGCGGGTTCACCGGCTGGGCCGTGCCGAAGTCGACGCCGCAGCCGGTGGTCGATCGCATCGCCGAGCTCTGCGTCGCCGCCAACAACGATCCGAAGGTGAAGGAGGTTCTCGCGACCTTCGTGCTCGAACCCGCGATCGGCTTCAAGGACACCAATGCGCTGTACCAGCGCGAGCTGCCGATCTGGATCGAGAGCGCGCAGGCGCTCGGCCTCGAGCCGGCCTGAACTTGGAGCCATGGCCGGCACGCCGGCCGCTCCCTCCCGGCCCGGAGTCCGACCAAAACCTAAAGCGCGATGCGATTAGGATGAATCGTCATCGCGCTTCAGGTTATTGTTTGCGCATGATCTTTTCGGAAAACCGCTATGCACTTTTCCGGATCATGCTTTAGTGTCGGAGGCCATTTTCCCGCTATGATTGCGCGCTTCTGCGGACAAGGAAGGTCGATCGCATGGCACCGGATGCAGTTGCCGTCGCCGTTATGATTATCCTGCTCTTTCCGATGGGCTATTTCACACTGGCATCGCCCGCTTTTCTTTTGGTGAGGCTCGATATCCAGCCCGTCGCCCAGTTGCTGCGCGGAATGTTCAACGCCCATTTTCTGGTGATGCGCGTCGCCGGCGCCATTGGAACGGTGGCGCTGCTGCTCGACGGTCGCCTGCTTGCCGCGTTCGGCGTCGGCATGATCACGGCGCTGGCGATCTGGGGCCGACGCTGGTTCATGCAACGGTTCGACGATCAGCTCAGCGCGCGGGACGCCGGTGATGTCGAGGCCGCGCGTCGGTTACGCCGGCTGCATTGGAGCGGAATGCTGGGGAACGCGGTGCTGCTGATCGCCCTCGTGGCGGGCATTCCCTATGTCGCCATGCCGGCCTGACAGCCGCCGACACTGCGCCAGCGTTCGCGTGGAGCATTCGCTTGGAACGTCTAATGCTCGCCCGAGCTCGCCGCGCCCTGCTGGGCCTTGTGGATCGAGGACGGCACCACGCCGAAGTATTTTCGGAACACCCGGCTGAAATGCGATGAGCTGGAGAACCCCCAGGAGAAGGCGACGTCGGTGATGGTCTTGCCGGCGTGGGCCTCGAGCTCCTGGCGGCAGTTCTGCAGCCGCGCCTGCCAGATGTAGTCGCTGACCGTGGTGCCGCGCTCCGAGAACAGCATGTGCAGATAGCGCTTGGAGCAGCCGAGCTCGGCCGAGATCTGGTCGATGCACAGATCCGGGTCGCGCAAGTGCTCGCGGATGAAGAATTGCGCGCGCACATACATCGCTTCGGGCCCGACACGATCGAACATCGTGTCGGCCTCGCGCAGCGGCAGCAGCAACAGGTCGATCAGCGAATCGGCGACGCCGACTGCGCTGTTGGCCGACAGCTTTGCCGCCTCGTCGAAGGCGGCATGGACGAAATCGTGGGCGATCCGCCCGGTCCCCGTCTTCGCGGTCAATTTGCAGGCCGGCATCCGCTGCGACGGGAATCCGCGGTCGCGCAGCAGCGCCTTCGGCACGATCACCACGTCATGACGGGTAAAGGCGGGACTGATGATCGAATGCGGACAGGAGACGTCATAGGCGATGATGTCGCCGGGGTTGATCTCGATGTGCCGGCCTTCTTGTTCGAAATAGGACACGCCGTAGGTCTGGAAGTGAATCTTTATGTACGGGTGTTCATTGGCCTTGGCACGCGCCAGCGTGTGCGCGATGCGATGCTGGCTGACCTCGATCTGGCAGAGCTTCAGGCGCGAGACCGTGGTGTAATCGATGCGACCTTCGAGCGAGGACGCCTCCAGCGGATCGACGTCGAAATGCCCGCACAGGCTCGTCAGCCCGTCGATCCAGCTCTGGATCTGCCGCTTCGGCGTCATCCCGGTCGTCGAGAGCGTGTGAATGGTGTCGGACATTAATCCAGCCACTGATTTGATCCGGAGATTCGGCGCGAATCGCAACCAGCGCTGCCGGAGCCCTCAGCCGTGATTGCGTGACGTTTACCTCGCATTTGAGCGGTCCCTTGCAACGAGCGCCATCGTTCCATTGCCACTCTTGAAACTTAATCCTCCGCCTTAGTTGCAGCGCCGTCAAGGGGAACCTGAGCGCAGCGGCGGCCTCAAGGGCTCACCGAAGCCGCTGAATTCGCTACTGCAAAATCAAAATCTTCACCTCCGTGCGCTGTCGAGCAAACCGCCTTCTCTCTTGGGCAAGTTTCCCGCTGACGAAGCCGTTAGGGATTGCGGCAGGAACAACAAGAACGGGCCGCTCCTGCACGTGGACCCGTGGCTCTCATCAGGAGGAGGAAACAGCACAGCATCGTTTCTGGTCCCAACGTGACCGCCCTGCACGAGCAGACGCCGGACGAGAAGCCCGGTGATTCAGCAATGCTTCGGAAACAATAAACGAGACCAACGGAGGAATAACTATGCGCAAGGTGCTACTGGCGACCTATCTCGGCTCCGCGGCGGCTCTCGCCGTCGGCAGCGCCTCAGCCAATGACGAGCTGATCAAGATGTCGCAGAACCCGAAGGACTGGGTGATGCCGGCGGGCGACTATGGCAACACCCGCTATTCCAAGCTGAACCAGATCAACGCCCAGAACGTCGGCAAGCTTCAGGTCGCTTGGACGTTCTCGACCGGCGTGCTGCGCGGCCATGAAGGCGGCCCGCTGATCATCGGCAACGTCATGTACGTCCACACGCCGTTCCCGAACAAGGTCTACGCCATTGACCTTTCCAACGAGAACAAGATCATCTGGAAGTACGAGCCGAAGCAGGATCCGAACGTCATCCCCGTGATGTGCTGCGACACCGTCAACCGCGGCCTGTCCTACGGCGACGGCAAGATCATCCTGCATCAGGCCGACACCAACCTCGTCGCACTCGACGCCAAGACCGGCCAGGTGGCCTGGTCGGCAACCAACGGCAATCCTGCGAAGGGCGAGACCGGCACGTCGGCCGCGCTTGTCGTCAAGGACAAGGTCCTGGTCGGCATCTCCGGCGGCGAGTTCGGCGTGCAGTGCCACGTCACCGCATACGACCTCAAGAGCGGCAAGCAGGTCTGGCGCGCCTATTCCGAAGGTCCCGATGATCAGATCAAGCTCGATCCCGTCAAGACCACGTCGCTCGGCAAGCCGGTCGGGCCCGACTCGTCGCTGAAGACCTGGCAAGGCGATCAGTGGAAGATCGGCGGCGGCTGTACCTGGGGCTGGATCTCCTACGATCCCGCTTTGAACCTCGTCTATTACGGCTCGGGCAACCCCTCGACCTGGAATCCGAAGCAGCGTCCGGGCGACAACAAATGGTCGATGACCATCTTCGCGCGCGATGCGGACTCCGGCATGGCCAAGTGGGTCTACCAGATGACGCCCCACGACGAGTGGGACTATGACGGCGTCAACGAAATGATCCTCACCGATCAGCAGATCAACGGTCAGAACCGCAAGCTGCTGACGCACTTCGACCGCAACGGGCTCGCCTACACCATGGACCGCGAGAGCGGCGAATTGCTGGTCGCCGAGAAGTACGACCCGAAGGTGAACTGGACCAGCGGCGTCGACATGGACAAGAACTCGCCGACCTACGGCCGTCCCAAGGTCGTCGCTCAATATTCGACCGAGCACGGCGGAGAGGACAAGAACACGAAGGGCATCTGCCCGGCCGCGCTCGGCACCAAGGACGAGCAGCCGGCGGCCTACTCGCCGGACACGCAGCTGTTCTACGTTCCGACCAACCACGTCTGCATGGACTACGAACCGTTCAAGGTGAGCTACACCGCGGGTCAGCCCTATGTGGGTGCGACGCTCTCGATGTATCCGCCGCAGGGTGAAAGCCACATGGGCAACTTCATCGCCTGGGACGGCAAGACCGGCAAGATCGTCTGGTCGAACAAGGAGCAGTTCTCGGTCTGGTCGGGTGCGCTCGCAACCGCCGGCGGCGTGGTGTTCTACGGCACGCTCGAAGGCTACCTGAAGGCGGTCGACGCCAAGTCCGGCAAGGAGCTCTACAAGTTCAAGACTCCCTCCGGCATCATCGGCAACGTCACCACCTATGAGAACAACGGCAAGCAGTACGTTGCCGTGCTCTCCGGCGTGGGTGGCTGGGCCGGCATCGGTCTGGCGGCAGGTCTGACCGATCCGACCGCAGGCCTCGGTGCAGTCGGCGGCTACGCGGCCCTCAGCAATTACACGGCGCTCGGCGGTACGCTGACCGTGTTCTCGCTGCCGAACTGAACCCGTCAGCATCGCTCCGGCGCGTGGACCTCTCCACGCGCCGGCTCGTCTCCACCGAATGCCGGCCGAGGGGAAGAAGCTCTTGCGTAAAATCTGCTTTGTCATTGCTGCGACGATCTTGGTTGCGTCCGGAGGAATTGCGGTCGCGGAGGGTCCGGGCGACCCGGCCGCCGTGAAGAAGGAAGAGGACGGAAAGTGGCTCGATAAGGAGGGAAATCCCACCTACAAGATTTCGGCCGACGGCACCGTGGACTGGTTCACCTATTCCGGATACCGCCGCTATCACTCGGACTGCCACGTGTGCCACGGCCCCGACGGCATGGGATCGACCTACGCACCGGCGCTGAAGGATTCCGTCAGGTCGATGAGCTACGGCGACTTCCTCGGCGTGGTCGCCTCTGGCCGCAAGAACATCTCGACCGCGCAGGAGAACGTCATGCCGGCCTTCGGCGACAACCCGAACGTCGCCTGCTACATGGACGACCTCTATGTCTATCTCCGCGCGCGCTCAACCGAAGCCTGGGGCCGGCAGCGTCCTGCGAAAAAAGAGGAGAAGACTGAGGCCTACACCAAGGCTGAAGACGCCTGCATGGGCAAGAAATGAACGTTACGAAGGCTGCCAAGACTACTTCTTGGCGTCTGATGCGAATTTGAGGAGCTAGCGATGAAGACACGTGCCGCCGTTGCTTTCGAAGCCAAGAAGCCGCTCGAGATCGTCGAAGTCGATCTGGAAGGCCCGAAGGCCGGCGAAGTCCTGGTCGAGATCAAGGCGACGGGCATCTGCCATACCGACGCCTACACGCTCGACGGCTTCGACAGCGAGGGAATCTTCCCGTCGATCCTGGGACATGAGGGGGCCGGCATCATCCGCGAGATCGGCCCCGGCGTGACCTCGGTGAAGCCGGGCGATCACGTCATCCCGCTCTACACGCCGGAATGCCGGCAGTGCAAAAGCTGCCTCAGCCAGAAGACCAATCTCTGCACCGCGATCCGCGCGACGCAGGGCAAGGGCGTGATGCCCGACGGCACCAGCCGCTTCTCCTACAAGGGCAAGCCGATCTACCATTACATGGGCTGCTCGACCTTCTCGAACTTCACCGTGCTGCCCGAGATCGCCGTGGCCAAGATCCGCGAGGACGCGCCGTTCGACAAGAGCTGCTACATCGGCTGCGGCGTCACCACCGGCGTCGGCGCCGTCGTCAACACCGCCAAGGTCACGCCCGGCTCCAACGTGGTCGTGTTCGGCCTCGGCGGCATCGGCCTCAACGTCATCCAGGGTGCCAAGATGGCCGGCGCCGACAAGATCATCGGCGTCGACATCAACGACTCCAAGGAGGAATGGGGTCGCAGGTTCGGCATGACCGACTTCGTCAACCCGAAGAAGATCACCGGCGACATCGTTCAGCATCTCGTCGGCCTCACCGACGGCGGCGCCGACTACACCTTCGACTGCACCGGCAACACCACCGTGATGCGCCAGGCACTGGAAGCCTGCCATCGCGGCTGGGGCACCTCGATCATCATCGGCGTCGCCGAGGCCGGCAAGGAGATCGCCACCCGCCCGTTCCAGCTCGTCACCGGGCGCAACTGGCGCGGCACGGCCTTCGGCGGTGCGCGCGGGCGCACCGACGTGCCGAAGATCGTCGACTGGTACATGAACGGAAAGATCCAGATCGATCCGATGATCACTCATGTGCTCAAGCTCGATGAGATCAACAAGGGCTTTGACCTCATGCACGAGGGCAAGTCCATCCGTTCAGTCGTCGTGTTCTAGCTCGAAAACGTCACACCAAGGAGGATCGACCATGACTGTTGCACTCCATCCCTCGATCGACAGCGGCATCAAGCAAGGCAGCGGCAACTTCGCCGGCGGCACGCTGGTCTGCAAATGCAGCGACCACCCGGTGAAGGTCGGCATCAAGGGCGACGTCGCCCACAATCATGCCTGCGGCTGCACCAAGTGCTGGAAGCCGCAAGGCGCGCTCTTCTCCGTCGTCGCCGTGGTGCCGCGCCAGAACGTCACCGTGCTCGAGAACGGCGACAAGCTCCAGATCGTCGATCCCTCGGCGGTGATCCAGCGCTACGCCTGCAGGGCCTGCGGCACGCACATGTACGGCCGGATCGAGAACAAGAACCATCCGTTCTATGGCCTCGATTTCATCCATCCCGAATTGTTCCAGGAGCAGGGCTCGCAGGCGCCGCAATTCGCCGCCTTCGTCTCCTCCGTGATCGAATCGGGTGTGAAGCCAGAGCAGATGGCCGGCATCCGTGCGCGGCTGAAGGAGATCGGCCTCGAGCCCTATGACTGCCTGTCGCCGGCGCTGATGGACGCGATCGCGACCCATGTGGCGAAGGCCAAAGCTGCCTGAAAGGACCGCTTGAACGCGGCCGCCGGAGAGCCCTAGCCGGCCCCGATCCGCTCGCTGGCGTCGACCATCGCCAGCGAACGGCCTAGGTCCCCGCTCCGGGACCACTGCGGCGCGTTGCCGCTTCTGCACCACGCGTGAGTAAGGACCATCGGCTCCTCAGTCCTGGTCTCTGAATGACTGCGCAGGACCGTCCGCTTCCTGCTTGAAGTTCGCGGTGCTCTGCGTTCTCCCTCCCTCGACTGAGGCCTACTGCTTCGTCCGTTCGGTCTTGCTGACGGACGAAGCTTTTTTCGTTGCGCCCATTTGATCAGCACGCCGCGGGATGACGCGCCCTGTTTTTGACAAACAGTCGATGCAATCTTTTCCCGGTGAGAACACCCGGCTGTGAACGCCGGGTCGGAGCGATCTCTGCTAGGGTCGCTCCGTCACGATGCCGCGCGAAGACAATCAATCAAAAAGAAGACGGGAGGCATCGAGCACATCCAGACATCGCCATCAGCGTTCCTGCCTCCCTCCGGGATTTGCCCGCGCGGGACCACGGCAGGACGTGGCGAGACGACGCACGAACCGTCGCCCCGACCGGCGGCGAAGTTTGAATTTGGCATGCTTATGAAGAGCGAGGTACGATCATGATCAAGGTGAAGATCAACGGCCAGGAACAGAGCTGGGACGGTGACCCGGATCTCCCGCTACTCTGGTTCCTGCGTGACGAGGCCGGACTGACCGGCACCAAATACGGCTGCGGTCAGGCCCTGTGCGGCGCCTGCACGGTCATCGTCGACAAGCAAGCGGTGCGCGCCTGCATCACGTCGGTCAACGACGTCGCCGGACGCGAGGTCACCACGATCGAGGGGCTGCATCCGAATGGCGATCACCCGGTGCAGAAGGCGTGGCGCCAGGTCAACGTGCCCCAATGCGGCTTCTGCCAGGCCGGCCAGATCATGCAGGCCGCGGCGCTTCTGATGGACAACCCGAAGCCCTCGCATGACCAGATCCGCGAGGCGATGTCCGGCAACATCTGCCGTTGCGGCTGCTACCAGCGCATCGAGAACGCCGTCCATCTCGCATCGACGGGGGTGTGACATGAATTTCATCGACAATCCCCGCAAGCTGCGCGGCTTCGAAAAGCACATCAAGGTCGAGAAGGTGTCGCGCCGCAGCATCCTGAAGGGGCTCGGCGTCACCGGCGGCTTCGTGCTCGCTGCCCCCGTGATGTCGCGCCAGGCGCTCGCCTATGAGACCGGCGCCGGAAAAATGCCACACGGCGTCGTGGTCGATCCGCGCGTGTTCGTTTCGGTAGGCGCGGATGGCATCGTCACCATCGTCGGGCACCGTTCGGAAATGGGCACCGGCGTGCGCACCAGCCTGCCGCTGATAGTGGCCGAGGAGATGGAGGCCGATTGGTCCAGGGTCAAGGTGCAGCAGGCTCATGGCGATGAGGTGAAGTTCGGCAACCAGGACACCGACGGCTCGCGCAGCACGCGGCACTATCTGATCCCGATGCGCCAGATCGGCGCCTCCGCCCGCACCATGCTGGAGCAGGCCGCAGCCAAGCGCTGGGGCGTGCCGGCGACCGAGGTCAAGGCGGTCAACCACGAGGTCGTCCACAGCGCCAGCGGCCGCAAGCTCGGCTTCGGCGAGCTGGCCGCGGACGCCGCCAAGGAATCGGTGCCGAGCATCGAAAGCCTCAAGCTGAAGGACCCCCGGGATTTCCGCTATCTCGGCAAGGGTCAGGTCGGCATCGTCGATCTCCACGACATCACCACCGGCAAGGCGCGCTATGGAGCCGACGTGCGGCTGCCGGGCATGAAATATGCCGTGATCGCCCGCCCACCGGTGACCGGTGGCAAGCTGGTCAAGTTCGAGCCGGAAGCGGCACTGAAGATCCCCGGCGTCGAGAAGGTGATGCAGGTGCGCGGTTGGCCATGGCCATCGAAGTTCCAGCCGCTCGGCGGCGTCGCGGTGATCGCGCGCAACACCGGCGCGGCGATCAAGGGCCGCGACGCCTTGAAGCTGGTCTGGGATGACGGGCCCAACGGCAAATACGACTCGGTCGCCTACCGCAAGGAGCTCGAGGAAGCCTCGCGCAAGCCGGGCCTCGTGCTGCGCAAGGAGGGTGATGCGGACGCTGCCTTGAAGAGCGCCGACAAGGTGATCGTCGGCGAGTACTACATTCCGCACCTCGCCCATGTCGCCATGGAGCCGCCGGTGGCGGTTGCCGACGTCAAGGGCGACAAGGCGGAGATCTGGGCGCCGGTGCAGAGTCCCGGCGGCACCCGCGAGGACGTCGCCAAGACGCTCGGCATTCCCGAGGCCAACGTCACGGTCGACGTGACGCTGCTCGGCGGCGGGTTCGGACGCAAGTCGAAATGCGACTTTGCGCTCGAAGCCGCGCTGCTCTCGAAAGAGCTCGGCGCGCCGGTGAAGGTGCAGTGGACGCGGGAGGACGACATCCACAACGGCTTCCTGCACACCGTCTCGGTCGAGCGGATCGAGGCCGGCCTCGACAAGAGCGGCAAGGTGATCGCCTGGCGCCACCGCAGCGTGGCTCCCAGCATCGCCTCGACCTTTGCCGCCGGAACGGTGCATCAGGCGCCGTTCGAGATCGGCATGGGCCTTGTCGACATGCCGTTCGAGATCGCGAACATCTCTTGTGAGAATCCGGAAGCGGCCGCGCACACCCGCATCGGCTGGTTCCGTTCGGTCTCGAACATCCCGCGCGCCTTTGCCGTCCAGTCGATGGTCGGCGAGATCGCGCAGGCGACCGGCCGCGACCAGAAGGACATGCTGCTCGAGCTGATCGGCTCGCCTCGCATCGTCAAGCCCAACGTGAAGGACCTCTGGAATTACGGCGAGCCCCAGGACAGCTACCCGATCGATACCGCGCGGCTGCGCAAGGTGGTCGAGCTGGTCGCCGAGAAGGGTGAATGGGGACGGAAGGTGCCTAAGGGCCACGGTCTCGGCATCGCCGTGCACCGCAGCTTCGTCAGCTACATCGCGACCATCGTCGAGGTCGCCGTCGACGACAAGGGCAAGCTGACGGTGCCGCGGGTCGACACCGCGATCGATTGCGGTACCTATGTCAACCCCGAGCGCATCGCTTCGCAGATCGAGGGCGCGGCGATCATGGGGCTGAGCCTTGCCAAATACGGCGAGATCACCTTCAAGGACGGCAAGGTGCAGCAGAAGAATTTTGACGACTTCCAGGTCGTCAGGATCGACGAATCGCCTGCGGTGACCAACGTCTATATTGTGCCGCCCGGACCCGACACGCCGCCGAGCGGCGTCGGCGAGCCCGGTGTTCCCCCGTTCGCGCCGGCCCTGATCAACGCGATCTTCGCGGCGACGGGAAAACGCATCCGCTCGCTTCCGATCGGCAAGCAATTGGAGGCGTGAAACGGAACCGAAGCGCGAGGCGGAACACAAGGCGCCTCGCGCCGTTTGCATCGATCTGACAGGAGCAGATCGATGACCAACATCTCAAAGGCGCTCGCAGTCTCGCTGTCGGGCGCCTTTCTTTTGGCTGCCGCGGGCGCACTCGCCCAGAGCAACACAACGCCCCCGACCACAGCCACGCGCCCAACCGGGCCCGACCAGAATTCGCTGCCCAACGCCAACGCCCCGCCCGCCTCCACCACCCAGACCACCGGGCAGCACAATCCCGATCCCAAGATTCGCGAGATGAACCAGAAGGAGAAGGACAAGGTCGAGCGCGAGGGGAAGTAGCCCTTTCGCACCACTGTCGTCATGGCCGGGCTTGTCCCGGCCTTCCACGGCCTTGCCGCGGCGCGAAGAACGTGGATGCCCGGGACAAGCCCGGGCATGACGAGGAGTACGTGGCGCGCTGACCAGGCCCACCGCAAAAATGCGGCGGACGTTGCCGTCCGCCGCATTCACCACCCCCCTGCTGCTCCGCTTCTATCGATCCGCCCGCGGAGCTATTTCTTCAGCGCGAAGACCCAGATGACGCCGCCCTGCGGCACGTTGGCTTCGATGCCGATGTTGTTGGTCACGAGCGCATCCTGGATGCGCTGTGCGTCGACGCCCCATCCCGACTGGATCGCGATGTATTGCGTGCCGTCGATCTCGTAGGACACCGGCATGCCCATGATGCCGGAGTTGGTCTTCTGCTCCCACAACAGCTCGCCGGTCTTGGCATTGAAGGCGCGGAAGTTGCGGTCGTTGGTGCCGCCGACGAAGACGAGTTCGCCGGCAGTCGCCGTCACCGAACCGAACAGCTGCGATTTCGGGAAGTTGTGCTGCCAAACCTTCTTGCCGGTGGCGGGATCCCAGGCCTGAAGCTCGCCGAAATGATCGGCGCCGGGCTTCGCCTTGAGGCCGATATCCTCGGGCTTGGTGCCGAGCCAAAGCTCGCCAGGCTTGAGCGCGACCTTCTCGCCGGTGAACCCGCCGCAGAAATTCTCGTTGGCGGGCACGTAGACGAGGCCGGTCTTCTGGCTATAGGCCGCCGACGGCCAGTCCTTGCCGCCCCACAGCGACGGACAGAACTCCACGCGCTTGCCCATGACCGGCTTGTGCGCGGGGTCGACGATCGGCTTGCCGCTCTCGGGCTCGATGCCCTTCCAGACGTCGGTGGAGACGAACGGCCAGCCGGCGACGTAATTGATCTTGGTTGGCGTGCGCTCGAGCACCCAGAAGATCGCGTCGCGTCCCGGATGGACCAGGCTCTTGATGTTGCGGCCATCGCGTTGCAGGTCGATCAGCATCGGTGCGTCGACCTCGTCCCAATCCCAGGAATCGTTCTGGTGATATTGGTGATAGGTCTTGATCTTGCCGGTGTTGGGATCGAGCGCGAGCACCGATGACGTGTAGAGATTGTCGCCGGGATGCGAGTCGCCCGGCCACGGCGCGGCGTTGCCGACGCCCCAATAGATCGTCTTGGTCTCCTTGTCGTAATTGCCGGTCATCCAGGCCGAGCCGCCGCCGTTCTTCCAATCGTCGCCCTGCCAGGTGTCGTGCCCGGGCTCGCCCTCGCCCGGAATGGTGAAGGTGCGCCACAGCTCCTTGCCATCCTTGGCGTCATAGGCGGCGACATAGCCACGCACGCCGAACTCGCCGCCGGAGCCGCCGACGATGACCTTGCCGTCGACGATCAGCGGCATCAGGGTCATGTACTGGCCCTTCTTGTAGTCCTGCACCTTGGTGTCCCACACCACCTTGCCGGTCTTGGCATCGAGCGCGACGACGTGGTCGTCGGTGGTGGCGAGATAGAGCTTGTCTTCCCAGAGCCCGACGCCGCGGCTGGTCGGATGCAGCTGGAACAGATCGTCGGGAAGCTGCCGCTTGTAGCGCCAATATTCGTCGCCGGTCTTCGCGTTCAGCGCGATCACCTGCCCCATCGGGGTTGCCACGAACATCACGCCGTTATTGACGATCGGCGGCGCCTCGTGGCCTTCGACGACGCCGGTGGCGAAGGTCCAGACCGGCGTGAGGTTCTTCACGTTGGAGGTGTTGATCTGGTCGAGCGGGCTGTAGCCGTGCCCGTCATAGGTGCGCCGATAGAGCATCCAATTGCTTGGCTCCGGATTTTCCAGCCGCTGCGATGTGACGGGCGAATAGTTCTCGATCGGGCCAGCCAGCGCGGCGGTCGAAACGAGGCAGGTGAAGGCGACGAAGCCGGACAGGTAGAATTGCTTCCTGGTCATGGAGATTTTCATGGACGTTCCCATTTTTCATCCGCTTGAATTCTTGTTGTGAATTCTTGTCGTTCGTCCCGTCGTCCGCGCTTCGGCGGAGGCGGCCATTCGTGACGCGGGCCCAGCCCGCAACCGTCCATCATCCTGGCTGCGCGCCACCTACCTTTCCGATGAAATTGCCGGCAACGCTGAGCGATCCGTCAGCCAGCGCCAATGGCAACGCCGCGAGCCGTCGCGGCGCCGGTCCGAACACGACCTGCGCGCCGGCGCGGGGATCGTATTCGGAATTGTGGCACATGCACTTGAACACCTCCTTGTCGCCGACATCGCTCTTCACCCACGCGGTGACGGGACAGCCGGCATGCGAGCAGATCGCCGAATAAGCGATGATACCGTCCACGGCCCGCGCGCGGGTCTTCTCGTCGAGGTCGGCGGGATCGAGCTTGATGATCAGGATCTCGTTGAGCCGTGAGGCGCTGCGCACCACCGCTGAGGTGGGGTCCTTCGGCCAGGCATGGACCGGCGGTCCGCCGACCTTGAGATCGGCCGCGGTGATGAGCTTTCCCTCCTGGTCACCTTCGGAGTAGACGAGAAGATCGCCTTTCTGCGGCCGCTCGTCCGAACCGGGCGGATCCTCACCTGCGCGGGCCTGGGCGGAGCAGCCGAGACACGCCGTCGTCGCGAGCGCACCGAGCAGCAGGGATCGCCGTGTCTGTTCGGCGCCCGCATCGGCGTCGGGTTCCGCAGCACTCTCGGTGGATGGGGAATTGGTGTCGAAGGATGCGCAAGCCATGCCCGCTAGCAGGCACTGGAACTCTGCCGAAAACAAGGCGAAGACTTGGCACCGCAGTGCATCAATGTGGCTTTGCTCGCTTTGATTGAGCGACACTGAACGCGATCAAGCGCGTTTTCGCGAATTCTACATCGCATTGCGCGAACGGCATGATGATTTTGCAGATCAGATCGATGCTGCAGGAATTGGTGCGACGCGCCATCACGCGACGCAAGCTGCGCCCGTGCTCAGGCGGGCATTCTGTATTTCACGACCTGAGCACGTGACGCGGCGAAGCGATGCGGCCCGCAAGTGTTGCCGACGCCATTTCAAAACTGTCGGCGATACGACGCGCCTTGTCGATGAACAGCGCAGCTGCCGCCGGCGGGCAAACCTCGCGCGCGGTCTGCTCGAACAGGTCGAGCCAGCGATCGAAATGGCCGCCGACCAGGCTCAGCGGCAGGTGTGCCCGCATCGGCGAGCCATGATAGCGACCGCTCATCAGCACGACCGACGACCAGAAATCCCTAAGCTTGGCGAGATGCTCGTCCCAGTTCTGCACGACGGCGAAGACGGGCCCCAACAGCGCGTCCTCGCGCACACGTCCGTAGAAGCGGGTGACGAGTTCCGCGATCATCTCCTCGGTGATCCCGGTGCGCTCGATCGCATCCTGGGTCAACAGGTTCCGCCGCGCGGCCGCAGCTTCCCGCTCGGCCTTCAGTCGATCCGACATGTCCTTTGCTATCCGTTCCGTTGTTCCCCGCAGGCTGCCCGTTCGACATTGTGGGGCCGATCGCGCGGCGTCTTTGTCGCAGCGCAAATTGCGGGATCTGGCGGCGGACACTCGGTGCCCGCCGTCAATGCCTTCGTCAGGCGGTGTAAGTGTAAAAGCCCTGCCCGGTCTTGCGGCCGAGATGGCCGGCATCCACCATTTCTTTCAGCAGCGGGGCTGGCCGATATTTAGGATCGTTGAAGCCCTTGTAAAAGACCTCCATCACCGAAAGCATGGTGTCGAGCCCGACGAGATCGGCAAGGGCGAGCGGCCCGATCGGATGGTTGCAGCCGAGCTTCATGCCGGCATCGATCTCTTCCGCCGTCGCGATGCCCTCCTGGAGCGCGAAGATCGCCTCGTTGATCATCGGACACAGAATGCGGTTGACGGCGAAGCCCGGGCTGTTCTTGGCCGTGATTGCCACCTTGCCGACACGCTTGGCGAAATCCAGCGCCTTGGCATGGGTGTCGTCCGAGGTCTGCAGGCCGCGGATGAGCTCGAGCAGCGCCATCACCGGCACCGGGTTGAAGAAGTGCATGCCGATGAAGCGGTCCGGACGGTCGGTCGCGGCGGCGAGCTTGGTGATCGAGATCGAGGAGGTGTTGGTCGCGACCAGCGTGCGCGGCGACAGGGTGGCGCAGAGATCCTTCAGGATCTTGACCTTGAGCTCCTCGTTCTCGGTGGCGGCCTCGATGACGAGGTCGCAATCCGACAGCTTCGCCCGGTCGGTGGTGCCGGTGATGCGCTTGAGCGTCGCCTCGCGGTCTGCCGCCGACATCTTCTCTTTCTTGACGAGCCGCTCGAGGCTTCCGCCGACGGTCGAGAGGCCGCGGCTGACCGCCGCATCGGAAATATCGACCATCACGACCGAGAGGCCGGCGGCGGCGCAGACCTGCGCGATGCCGTTCCCCATGGTCCCTGCCCCGATGATGCCAACGGTCTGGATCATTGCGTCACATCCTTCATCCTTGCGGGCGAGCCAGTCGCAGCCCGCTCCATTGTTCCTGCATCAGGGTCTAGCACCGCCATTGGGCTGGCGCGACCCGGTCCTGCTCATTAGCGCATCCGAGGCCGGAATAAAGCCGCCCGCGGGCGGCCAGGTGCCTCGACTATGGGTCCTTGGTCGCGTTTTCCGGCCATCCTGAGCCTTGCTCCAACGGCCCCGGTGGGGCTGCCCAACCGTTGGGGCCTGCCGCCGGTCTTGATTATGGCAGCGGCAGCAGCGAGAAGAGCGGCGCGGGGCTGCCGCGGAACAGGAGCTTGCCCGAGACCGGATGAACGATTTTGCACGATCCATCGGTGCCGCCTTTGCGCTGATCGGCGAGGCCGACACCGAGCTATTGGGCATCGTCGCCTTGTCGTTACGGGTCAGCCTGACCGCCAGCATCCTCGCGCTCCTGATCGGCGCCCCCTTTGGAGCCCTGCTTGCGATCACCCGCTTCCGGGGACGCCAGGTCATCGTCATTCTGACCAATGCGCTGCTCGGCCTTCCGCCGGTCGTGGTCGGGCTCGCCCTCTATCTCTTGCTGTCGCGGTCCGGCCCGTTCGGGGCGGCGGGCTTGTTGTTCACGCCGGGCGCCATGGTGATCGCGCAAACGCTGCTGGCGACTCCCATCGTGGTGGCGCTGGTGCACCGGCCGGCAAGCCTCTTGTGGGCGGAGTATGGCGACCTGGCGCGGATCGACGGGCTGTCGGCCCTGCGCAGCATGGCCCTGCTGTTCGCGCTCGGCCGGACCTCGCTGCTGACGGCCTTTCTCGCCGCGTTCGGGCGCGCCATTGCGGAAGTCGGCGCCATCATCATCGTCGGCGGCAACATCCGCGGCTTCACCCGCACGATGACGACGGCGATCGCGCTGGAAACTAGCAAAGGCGAGCTGCCGCTGGCGCTCGGACTCGGGCTGATCCTGCTCGCACTCAGCGTCGCGGTGTCGACCGTCGCCTTCGTCCTAGTGGGGCGCGTTGGGGAAAAATAGCTGCTCGCCGCCGACCTTGTACCCGGCGATCGCTTGCTGCCCTTGCGGCGAAATCAGCCAGTCGATGAAGGCCTGCCCCTCCTTCGCCTTCACGTTCGGGTGCTTTTCAGGATTCACCAGCATGACGCCGTACTGGTTGAAGAGCCGCTTGTCACCCTCGGTCAGGACGGCGAGTTCGCCGCGGTTCTTGAACGACAGCCAGGTGCCGCGGTCCGACAGGAGGTAGGCGCTCGACGACGAAGCCATGTTCAGCGCCGGGCCCATGCCCTGGCCGATCTCCCGATACCAATTGTCCTTGCCGGCACTGGGGTCGACGCCGGCCTCCTTCCATAGCCTCAGCTCGGCTGCATGCGTGCCGGACTTGTCGCCGCGCGAGACGAACGGCGCCTTCGCCGTCGCAATCTTGCGCAGCGCCTCGGCTACGTCCTTGCTGCCCGAGATCTGCGCCGGATCGCTCTTGGGGCCGACGATGACGAAGTCGTTGTACATGACGTCGAAGCGCTTCACGCCCTGCCCTTCGGACATGAATTTATCCTCGGCGGGCCTGTCATGGACGAACACCACGTCGGCATCGCCGCGCCGCCCGATGTCGAGCGCCTGGCCGGTGCCGACGGCGACGACCTGCACGCCGATGCCTTCGGCCTTCGAGAACAGCGGCAGCAGATGGCCGAACAGCCCCGACTGTTCCGTCGAGGTGGTCGAAGCCACGGTGATGGTGCGATCCTGTGCGGATGCGATGCTGGACCAGAGCAGAACCGCTCCGATGGTGACAAGCTTCCTCATGCGACGTCCTCGGCCAGACAATGACGGTTCTGAATAGCGGCTCGCGGCGACGACGGAAACCCCAGCCTTGGATCGCAACGAGAGTTGGTGCGCGCGGTGCACCTCGTCTGGCAGAAAAAGCGTGCCGGCGCGGGCCAGGCGCGCCCGCAAAACAAAAAGTGAAAAAACAACCCCATGCACAGTAGCGATGGGGTTGATATCCTTGATGATTTTCGGTTTTGCCGAAAGCGCGCTTGCGGCGTCGGGCAAAGCAGGGGTATTATTGCATGATCGGCTACTGTGCGGGTTTCGTAACTCGGGCGGATGCGAGTGCTCTTTCGCCTTTTCCTGCAACATGCCGTCACAGGCATCCGATAGATTTGGCCTGGTTACTGCTCCATTAACTTAGACGACCTGACGTTGCACCGGAAACACACTGCGCAGCTTTCCCAATGCGGGGCAATGATCTGCATTGACCGGTCACCGGCAGCCACATACCGTAACAACCACGATCCGCTGCCGATGATGTCTGGCGATCTGCCATCCGGGGGCACAGTAGCAAGAACAACGACAGGGCTGTGCACCATGCGCGAATGCATCGGGGCTGCGACATCTTCACGACAATCGAGCGACGATCAGGGCACACATCCGCACTACCTTTCATCCTTCACAGGCAAGCGTGCCGCGGTCCGCCGCCGGCTGTTGACGAGCATCTCGGTGGCGGCGCTATCGGCGTTGTTCACGGGATCGGCGGTGGCCCAGGCATGGACCGGAGCCACCAGCAACGACTGGACGGTCGGCTCGAACTGGAACACCGCGACGGTTCCGGCCGGCGGTACGGTCACTATCGGCTCGCCTGCAAACGTCGTCCTCGGCGTAACGAGTGGGGCGACGGGCACATCGGGCTCCATCACGATAGGCACCCTTGGTCCGAGTCTGACCAGTCTCATGATTCAAAATGGCGCCACGCTGACAAGCACGGGGAACGGCACCATCCGCAATGGTGCCACTGTTACTGTGACGGGAATCGGATCGCAGTGGATTGTCAGCGGCACACTCAGCCTCGGCGGCGCCGCCCCGACGCTCAATATCGAGAACGGCGGAACCGTCGTCGTTACAGGCCCGCTCGGATTCACCCCCGGTAGTAGTATCGGCACGCTCAACATCAGCGGCGGCGCGCTGGAGGCGGGCGTCATCAGGCTTCTCGCTGCGAGCGATCAGGCGAATTATGACAATGCCGTTGTCCGCGCCCGGGCCGCCAATACCAGTTTCTTCGGCGGAACGGTCACGCAACACAACATCGCCGCGGGCGGACTGACATTCGACAGCAACGGGTTCAACGACGGCGCACTCGGATTCAGCGGCGTCGGTGGCTTGACCAAGACCGGCGCCGGGACGTTCACGCTGACGGATAACAGCACCTATACTGGCACAACGGTGGTCCAGGCCGGCACGCTCGCGCTGACGGGCACAGGCTCGATCGCCAGCTCCAGCCGCGTGGTGGCGAACTCGACCTTCGATATTTCCGGCATCACCGCTGGCGGCACCAGCATTCAGAGCCTCGCCGGCAACGGCGGCGTCAGCCTCGGCACAAAGACTCTGACGATCACCAACGCGAACGACACTTTCGCCGGCGTGATCGGTGGCACGGGCGGGCTGACCGTCAGCGCCGGCACGCAGACGCTGTCGGGTGCCAACACCTACAGCGGCGCGACCACGCTGGCCGGCGGCTCGCTGCGCGCAGGTGGCGCGGGCGCCTTCAGCGCGGCATCCGGTTTTGTCGCCAGCGCCGGCACAACGCTCGACCTCAACGGCTTCAACCAGACGATCGCATCGCTGGACAATGCCGGCACGGTGCGCTTCGGCAGCGCGCCGGGGACCACGCTGACGGTGACCGGCAACTATATCGGCAACGGCGGCACGCTGCTTTTCAACACCGTGCTCGGTGGCGACAGCTCGGCCACCGACCGCATGGTGGTGCAGGGCGCCACCTCCGGCGCATCCACGCTGCGCATCGCCAATATTGGCGGCGGCGGTGCGCAGACCAGCGAAGGCATCAAGGTCATCGACGTCGCCGGCGCCTCGAACGGCACCTTCGCCCTGCAGGGCGACTACGCCATTGGCGGCCAGCAGGCCGTGATCAGCGGCGCCTATGCCTATACGCTGCAGAAGAACGGGATCAGCACGCCCACAGACGGCGACTGGTATTTGCGATCCAGCCTGATCAACCCGCCACCGTCGGTGCCCACCGGGCCGCTCTATCAGGCCGGCGTTCCCCTGTACGAGAACTACGCGCAGGTGCTGCTCGGGATGAACCAGGCGCCGAGCCTTCAGCAGCGCGTCGGCAACCGCTATTGGGGCGGCAGCGAGGCGATGGCGCGCGCCGGCGTGAACACTGCGCAGACGTCCGATGGCTCGCGGACGCAATCGGCCTTCTGGGGCCGGATCGAAGGCGGACAGAGCGCATTACGGCCTTCCAACACCACGGGATCGACCTACAGTTCCGACGAGATGAAGGCGCAGGTCGGGTTCGACGGCGCCGCACTCGACAACGCGCACGGCCGGCTGATCGTCGGCCTCACGGCCCAATACGGCCTGACCACGGCCTTCGTCAATTCGCCGTTCGGCAACGGCCGCATCCGCGCGCAAGGAACCGGCGTCGGCGCAACCGCGACCTGGTACGGCCATGACGGCTTCTATGTCGACGGCCAGGCGCAGACCATGTTCTATCGCAGCGATCTGTCATCGGTGCTTGTGGGCAGCATGACGCATGGCAATGAAGGCTTCGGATACGCCTTCAGTGTCGAGGGCGGCAAGCGTATCGCGGTCGGCAATGGCTTCTGGCTCGCTCCGCAGGCACAGCTTGCCTACTCAAAGGTCGGCTTCGATGCCTTTACCGACCGCTTCGGTGCGCTGGTCTCGCTTGGCAATGCCGACAGCCTCCTGGGCCGCCTCGGGCTCTCGCTCAACCATCAGCGCACCTGGAATGACGGCACGGGCATCGTCCGCTCCGACCTCTACGCCATCGGCAATCTGCACTACGAATTCCTGGGCGGCACCAGGATCGATGTCGCCGGCACCGGCTTCGCGAGCGGCCATGACCGCCTATGGGGCAGCATCGGCGGCGGCGGCACGTATAGCTGGGCGAACGGCCGCTATGCCGTGTTCGGCGAGATCACCTACCGCGCGAGCGTTGATGATCCCGCGGACAATCACGGCTACAGAGGCACCGGCGGCTTCCGTGTGTGGGGTAAGCTTGCGCGTGACCTCGATCTGATTGCGCCGCCATATGCGCGCTGGATGCGCGGATGTTCTGCAATTGGTCCTGCCTCCGTTGACACGGGTGTGACGGCCGGGGCAGGTTTTCACATTGCTGACGAATCAGCGATCGCCTCACGCCGAGCACCTCTTGGACAACTCCCAGTGCTTTCGAGACTGATATCGTTGCTGCGCCGCATCCCTGCGGTGAACTGGGCGTTTTCCCGGCTTCGGCCTGTGCCGCACGGCGGCAACCTCGACGTCGCGCCGACTGTAGAGGCTTCACCTGCCATCGCCGAAGACGTCGCCAGCACGGCTCCAGTGTCAATCGCCGAGATCAGCGCTGACCCGGTGCACGACGAGGCTGATCCCGCCACCGCTCCGGTCGCCGAGAACGATGAGGCTGTGTCAGTCGTCGCGGAGATTCCGTCCGACGATATCTGCATCGGCGGCAACTCATCTTCAGAGATGGCAACGGAGATCGAGGCGCCCGCGACGCCACCCGCCACCGAGGAGGCGTCGGCTGCATCGGCGGTTGCGGAGAACGAGCCGGTTGCGGCCTCCGATCTCGCGATTGTGGACGATGGTGCATCGCCTGCCGGAGTCTCTGCAGAGGTCGACTCTGCCGCCGCAGAAGAGATTGTGGCTTCATCAGCAGACCTCGCGACCGCTTCGGCCGATCTCCCTGCTGTCATCATCGAGGCTGCCCTCTCGCCCGACGTATCGCTCGACGCCGTACCCGACGCCGCCGAAGCAATCCCGGTCGACGTCGAGAACGTCGCGGCTGTTGTCTCTGAATCCAGCGTCGAGATCGACCCGGCGCCCGTTGTCGCAGTCGCGCCAGCGCCCGCAAACGATGTTCCGCTCGTCACGGCCGTTGCGGCGGTAGCCAACGAGTCATCCAGCGACGCCGCTGAGGCAGATCCGGCTCCGGCTCTCACGTCTACTCCGGAGCTCCGCAGCGTACCGAAAGTTCGCGCGAGAGCCGCAGAGCCCGCCGACCGCGCCGCGCTGATCCGGCAGCGCTGGGCAGAGAGCGGAATCAGGATGTGGAATCCGCGGCTTCACGGCACGGGCGAGGCCGCGCTGAACATCCAGGGAAGCGTCGGGCTGCTGCCGCCGGCGCCCGGCGAGACAATGCCGCGCTACGACAAGCTGGAATTCAGGATGCTCGGCGGACAGATCGTCTGTGAGGGCGTCATTGTCGAGGCCCCCGTTCAGGCGAGCCATCGGAGCTTCACGCGGCTCGAGCCGCGGAGCATCGAGCGGGTGCGCGAACCGGCGCGCGAGCGCCAGGCCGTTCTCGCCTGATCCTTCTTCCGCGACCACCGTGACAATTTGCTAGGCTGATGTCCCGACATGGGAGATCGCAGATGCGCGCAAGGCCATTGTTTTTGTCGTGATCGCCTTCGCAATCTCGCAGCCGGCGCTCGCCGCGGGCAAGCGGCCGCATCATATGCGGGCCACCCGCCGACACGATGGTTAGCAGGTTGTAGCTGCGGCGATGTCCGTTGCTGCCGGATATCCTTAACGGACCTCACCAATGCACGCGAACGGAAAATCCCGAGGCAGCGCGCAACCAGTGCTGGCCTGCCCGGTCAGGATCGATCTAACGCGCCCTTTACCCGTGCCGTGCAAGATTGCCCACGTTTTCAGGGGGCCTGGGGCTCGTATTTCAATGCCTGTTGCCGATTTGAAGTCTCGTCTTGCTGCCGCGATCCGATTGTTTCGCGTTCCCGCCGACAATCCGGACCTGACGCGCGCGCAGTTCGACGCCTTTTCCAAGCAGATCCCGCTGCTTTACTTCATCCTCATCAGCAACACGATTGCGGTCGCCTACACCTATGTGAACGTGGCGCCGGACTGGCTGACGATGATCGTGCCGGCCGTGCTGACGGTGCTCGCAGGCTTGCGGACCTTCTGGTGGCTACGCCAGCGCCGGCTCGTGCGCAGCGATGCCGACATCCTGCGCAATCTGCGCGCCACCAACTGGCTGACCCTACCGATCGGTGCCGGCTTCACCGCCTGGTCCTTTGCGCTCTACCCCTACGGCGATCCCTTCGCCAAGAGCCAGGTCGCGTTCTACATGGCGGTCACCGTGATCGGCTGCATCTTCTCGCTGATGCATCTGCGCTCGGCGGCGCTGATCGTGACGCTGATCGTCGACGTGCCCTATGTGCTGTTCTTCTTCGCCACGGGCGAACCGACGCTGAAGGCGATCGCGGTCAACAACCTCCTGGTTTCCGGCGCGATGGTGACGGTGCTGTTCATCTACTACCGCGACTTCGCCGATCTCGTCGCCAGCCGCAAGTCGCTGCTCGCACAACAGGCGGCGACGCAGGCGCTCTCTGACGAGAACTTCCGCCTTGCCAATCTCGATTCCCTCACCGAGCTGCCGAACCGCCGCCGCTTCTTCGCCGAGCTGTCGAGCGCCTTCACCGATGCCGAACGCAGGAAAGTTCGGGTCGCAGTCGGTATCATCGATCTCGACGGATTCAAGCCGATCAACGACAATTACGGCCACTCGGTCGGCGACCGCGTCCTGATCGAGGCCGGCCGGCGCATCCGCGAGGTCTGCGAGGGTTTTGGTCCGCAGCGGGTCGAATTCGCCCGACTCGGCGGCGACGAGTTCGGCCTCGTCGTTTGCGGCGACCCCGATGATGCGGATCTGCTACGGCTCGGCCAACGCATCGGCGACCAGGTCAAGCTCCCCTACCAGCTCGACACTGCCCATACCGGGCTGTCCTGCTCGATCGGCTTTGCGTCGTTTCCGCAATCGGCAATGACTGCGGAAGCACTCTATGAATGTGCCGACTATTCGCTTTATCATGCCAAGCGCCATCTGCGCGGCCGCACCGTGATCTTCTCGAGCGAGCTCGAGGCCGAGATCCGCAGTCGCGGAGTCATCGAGAATCTGCTGCGCACCGCTGATTTCGGCACCGAGATGGGCCTGGTGTTCCAGCCGATCGTCGATGCCATGAGCGAGCAAACCGCCGGCTTCGAGGTCCTGGCGCGCTGGCACAGCGCCCGCCTCGGCCTGGTCTCTCCGGCCGATTTCATTCCGGCCGCCGAGCGCATCGGCCTGATCCGGCCGCTGACGCAAGCGCTGCTGGTGCGCGCACTCGCCATCGCCAGGACATGGCCCGATCACATCCGTCTGTCGTTCAACCTCTCCGCTCACGATGTCTGCGCGGCAGAGGGCATCTTGCCACTGATCGCCATCATCGAGAAGAGCGGGCTGCCGCCGCACCGGATCGATTTCGAGATCACCGAGACCGCCGTCACCTTCGACTTCGTCCGCGCGCAGCAATCGATCGCAACGCTGAAGGCAATGGGCTGCGGCATTTCGCTGGACGATTTCGGCACCGGCTATTCGTCGCTGAGCCACGTGCACCGGCTGCCGCTCGACAAGATCAAGATCGACCGCAGCTTCGTTTCCGACATCAACGAGAATCCCGTCAGCCACAAGATCATCAAATCGCTCACCGGCCTTTGCGACGACATGGAGATCGCCTGCGTCGTCGAGGGCGTCGAGACGCGTGCTCAGCTCGACACCTTGCGCCGCCTGGGATGCGACTTCATCCAGGGCTATTATTTCGCCAAACCCATGCCGGCCGATGCGATTGGCGACCATCTGGCGAAGGAGAGCCGGCGCCTCGACGGCACCGGGACCAAGGTCGTGGCCTGAGCCTCGTCTACTTCGCCAGGCTCGGCAGATCGAGCCCCTTGTCGCGGGCGCACTCGATCGCGATGTCGTAGCCGGCATCGGCATGGCGCATGACGCCGCTGGCGGGATCGTTCCAGAGCACGCGCTCGATCCGCTTCGCAGCCTCGGGCGTTCCGTCGGCGACGATCACCATGCCGGCATGCTGCGAATAGCCGATGCCGACGCCGCCGCCATGATGCAGCGACACCCAGGTCGCCCCGCTGGCGCAATTGAGCAGCGCATTGAGCAGCGGCCAATCGGACACCGCATCCGATCCATCCTTCATCGCCTCGGTCTCGCGGTTGGGGCTCGCCACCGAGCCGCTGTCGAGATGATCCCGGCCGATCACGATCGGCGCTTTCAACTCGCCGCGCGCCACCATCTCGTTGAAGGCAAGGCCGAGGCGATGACGATCGCCGAGGCCGACCCAGCAGATGCGTGCCGGCAGGCCCTGGAACTTGATGCGCGCCTTCGCCATGTCGAGCCAATTGTGCAGATGCTTGTCGTCAGGCATCAGCTCCTTGACCTTGGCATCGGTCTTGAAGATGTCCTCGGGATCGCCCGACAGCGCGGCCCAGCGGAACGGTCCGATGCCGCGGCAGAACAGGGGGCGGATATAGGCGGGCACGAAGCCGGGGAAATCGAACGCGTTCTTCAGGCCCATGTCCTGCGCCATCTGGCGGATGTTGTTGCCGTAGTCGAGCGTCGGAATGCCCTGGGCATGGAAGTCCAGCATGGCCTGGACATGCTCGACCATCGACGTCTTCGAGGCGCGCTCCACCGCCTTCGGATCCGACGCGCGCTTGGCTTCCCATTCCGCGAGCGTCCAGCCCTTCGGCAAGTAGCCGTTGATCGGATCATGCGCGCTGGTCTGGTCGGTGACGATATCAGGCTTGACCCCGCGGCGGACCAGCTCGGGGAAGATCTCCGCGGCGTTGCCGAGCAGGCCGACCGAGACCGCCTTCTTCGTCTTCGCGGCGTCCGCCATGATCGCGAGCGCTTCGTCGAGCGTTGCGGCCTGCCGGTCGAGATAGCCGGTCCGCAGGCGCATCTCGATGCGGCTCGGCTGGCATTCGACCGCAAGCATCGAAGCGCCGGCCATGGTCGCAGCCAGCGGCTGCGCACCGCCCATGCCACCGAGGCCGGCGGTCAGTATCCACTTTCCGGCGAGGCTGCCGCCGTAATGGCGCCGGCCGACCTCGACGAAGGTTTCATAGGTGCCCTGCACGATGCCCTGGCTGCCGATATAGATCCAAGAGCCCGCCGTCATCTGGCCGTACATCATCAGGCCCTGGCGATCGAGCTCGTTGAAATGATCGAGCGTCGCCCAATGCGGCACGATGTTGGAATTCGCGATCAGCACGCGCGGCGCGTCGGCATGGGTCCGGAACACGCCGACCGGCTTGCCGGACTGGACCAGCAGCGTCTGGTCGGCTTCGAGCTTGCGCAAGGCCGCAACGATCCGGTCAAAACTCTCCCAGTCGCGCGCGGCGCGGCCGATGCCGCCATAGACGACGAGCTCGCTCGGGCGCTCCGCAACGTCAGGGTCGAGATTGTTCATCAGCATGCGCAGCGGCGCTTCCGTGAGCCAGCTCTTGGCGCTGATGTCGCTGCCGCGGGGAGCGCGGATGGTGCGGTCATTGTCCAGTCGGCGGTTCATATGGGCCTCTTCAGACGAGTCGCGGAAACGGATCGGTGGGAAGCTGGGCGAGCGCGGCAGCTGGAAGCGCATCGGCCTCGATCAATGCAGCGGCCTTGGCGAGGTCGCCGGCCATGTAGCGATCGGCGCCGAGCGCGGGCACCTGCTCACGCAACGCGGCAATGACGGCGACCAGCGGCGCGCTGGTCGCTTGCGGCGCACGCAGCGTGATACCTTGTGCGGCGACCAGAAGCTCGATGCCGAGGATGGCGGCGAGATTGTCGGCCATGTCGGACAGGCGCCGCGCGGCATGCGCAGCCATCGAGACATGGTCTTCCTGGTTGGCGCTGGTCGGCGTCGAGTCGATCGAGCAGGCGAGCGCACGCTGCTTGTTCTCGGCATAAAGCGCGGCAGCCGTCACCTCGGCGATCATGAAGCCGGAATTGATGCCGGGATCGGGCGTGAGGAACGGCGGCAGGCCGAAATTGAGCGCGGGATCGACCAGGGTCGCGATGCGCCGCTCGCTGATCGCCCCGATCTCCGACAGCGCCAGTGCGAGTGCGTCGGCGGCGAAGGCGACCGGCTCGGCGTGGAAATTGCCGCCGGAGACGATCTCCCCGGTCTCGACCAGCACCAGCGGGTTGTCGGTGACGGCATTGGCCTCGACGATCAGCGTGCGCGCCGCCTGCGTGATCAGATCGAGGGCTGCGCCTGCGACTTGCGGCTGGCAGCGCAGGCAATAGGGATCCTGCACGCGCTCGTCGCCCTCGAGATGGGACAGGCGGATGTCGCTGCCGTCGAGCAACGCGGTCAGCGTCGCGGCCGCCGCGATCTGGCCGGCATGGCCACGCAGCGCCTGGATTTCGGGGCGGAACGGCGCCGTCGAGGCCATTGCTGCATCCACCGACAGCGCACCGGTTACGAGTGCGGCGCGGGCGAGGCGGAATGCACGCAGCACGCCTGATAGGGCGTAGGCGGTCGAGAATTGCGTGCCGTTGATCAGCGCGAGGCCCTCTTTGGGGCCAAGCGTCAGCGGCGAGAGACCGGCGGCCTTGAGGGCTTCGGCGCCCGATACGATCTTCCCGCCAACGATCGCCTGCCCCTCGCCGATCATCACGGCCGTCATATGCGCAAGCGGGGCAAGATCGCCGGAGGCGCCTACGGAGCCCTGCTGTGGCACCAGCGGATAGACATCCCGCGCCAGCATGTCCTGCAGCTGCTCGATCACCTCGCGGCGCACGCCGGAGGCGCCGCGCCCGAGCGAGATGACCTTAAGCGCCATCATCAGGCGGACCGTCGGCTCGGGTGTCGCCGGGCCGACGCCGCAGCAATGCGAGACGATCAGGTTGCGCTGGAGCAGCGCGGTCTGATCGGGCGGGATGCGCTTCGACGCCAGCTTTCCGAAGCCGGTGTTGATGCCGTAGACCGGGACGTCAGCCTGCGCGGCCTGCGTCACGATCTGCGCAGCCACCTCGACCCGCGGCCAGAACGAGGGATCGAGCACGACGGGGGCGCCTTCGAGCACCCGCGCGAGATCGTCGAGGTTCACCGTTCCCGGCTTGACGACGATCGCCGTCTCCTGCTCCGTCATTGCCCCCTCCATACCCGCTTGTGCAGCGGATTGAAGCCGATGCGGTAGACCAGCTCGGCGGGCCGCTCGATTTCCCAGATCGCAAGGTCGCACCATTTGCCGACTTCCAGCGTGCCGGTCTCATTCAGGAGGCCGAGCGCCCGCGCGCCTTCACGGGTGACGCCGGCGAGGCACTCGGCCACGTTCATCCGGAACAATGTCGCGCCCATGTTCATCGCGAGCAGCAGCGAGGTCAATGGCGAGCTGCCGGGATTGCAGTCGGTCGCCAGCGCCATGGGAACGTTATGCTTGCGGAACGTCTCGACCGGCGGCTTCTGCGTCTCGCGAATGAAGTAGAACGCGCCGGGCAGCAGCACCGCCACCGTGCCGGCCCTCGCCATTGCGGCCGCACCGGCTTCGTCGGTGTGCTCGAGATGATCGGCCGAGAGCGCCGAGAATTTCGCGGCAAGCGCAGCGCCGCCGAGATTCGAGAGCTGGTCAGCATGGAGCTTGACCGGCAGTCCAAGTCCCCTCGCCGTTTCGAACACTCGCGCGGTCTGCTCGGCGGAGAATGCAATGCCCTCCATGAAAGCATCGACGGCATCGGCGAGACCCGCTCTTGCGACCGCCGGCAGCATCTCCTTGCAGACGAGATCAATGTAACCGTCCTTGTCGCCATCGGCCTCGACCGGCAGCGCATGCGCGCCCAAGAACGACGTGCGGATCGCAACCGGCCGCGCACGGCCGAGGCTGCGCGCCGCCGCAAGCTGTCGCATCTCGGTTTCGGTATCGAGGCCGTAGCCGGACTTGATCTCGACCGTGGTCGCGCCCTCAGCCGTCAACGCGTCGAGCCGCGGCAGCGCACTTGCGACGAGCTCGGCTTCGCTGGCCTTGCGCGTTGCCGCCACGGTCGAGACGATGCCGCCGCCGGCGCGCGCGATCTCCTCGTAGCTCGCCCCTTTCAGGCGCAGCTCGAATTCATGCGCGCGGTTGCCGCCATAGACCAGATGGGTATGGCAGTCGACGAGACCGGGCGTAATCCAGCGCCCCTCGCAATCGATCCGCTCGATCGCGTCCGCATCGACGGGAAAGTCCGCTGTCGCGCCCGCATAGGCGATGTGGCCGCCGCGTGCGGCGATGACACCATGCTCGATCTCGCCAAGATCGGGACGATCGGCCCGCATCGTCGCGAGGCGGGCATTGTGCCAGATCCGGTCGAAGCGCTCTGCCATGCGGGTATCCATTCGCCCTGGGGATGCTTGACTTATATGTCTAGACATATAATCGTAAGGCGGTTCTGTCCAGCCGGCGTGTAAATCATGACCCGACTGCATTTCGCTTCCGCGCTCCTGCCCTCGGGCTGGGCCAATGACGTGCAGGTGGTCGTCACCGCCGGCGCGATCGCGGAGGTGACGGCGGGTGTGCCGCCTGCCGCCGGCGACGAACGCCACGCCATCGCGCTTCCGGGACTTGCGAGCCTGCACAGCCACGCCTTCCAGCGCGGCATGGCGGGGCTTGCGGAACTGCGCGGCGACAGCACCGACACGTTCTGGACCTGGCGCGAGACGATGTATCGCTTTGCGCTGGCGATGACCCCGGACGACGTCGCGGCTGTTGCGACGCTGCTCTATGTCGAGATGCTGGAGCAGGGTTTTACCCGCGTTGGCGAATTCCACTATCTGCACCACGACCGCGACGGCTCGCCCTACGCTGATCCCGCCGAGATGGCCGCGCGGATTGCACAGGCCGCCGAAGCCTCCGGCATTGCACTGACGCTGCTGCCGAGTTTTTACGCGCATGGCTCTTTTGGAGGCGCAGCGCCGCATGCCGGGCAGCGTCGCTTCATCTGCTCGGTCGATCAGTTCGCCGCATTGATGGCGGCCTCGCGCAAGGCCATCGCGCAATTGCCGGGCGCCAATATCGGCATCGCGCCGCACAGTTTGCGTGCGGTGACGCCGGACGAGCTTGGCGCGGTCATTCCGATCGCCGAGGGCGGGCCGGTGCACATTCATGCTGCCGAACAGGTGAAGGAAGTCGAGGATTGCCTCGCCTGGTCGGGCCGGCGCCCGATACAATGGCTGCTGGAGCACGCGCCCGTCGATCAACGCTGGTGCCTTATTCACGCGACCCACATGACGAGTGAGGAAGTGACGGCGTTCGCCAAGACCGGCGCGGTCGCCGGCCTTTGCCCGATCACGGAGGCGAGCCTCGGCGACGGCATTTTTCCGGCGCGAGAGTTCCTCGATGCCGGCGGCCTGTTCGGCGTCGGTACCGATTCCAACGTGTTGATCGGCGCCGCCGACGAATTGCGCCAGCTCGAATACGGCCAGCGGCTCAAGCACCGCCAACGCAACATCCTTTCCGGCGGCGCAGGTCGCTCCACAGGACGCTCGCTGTTCGACGGAGCGCTCGCCGGCGGCGCGCGGGCGCTGGCCCAACCGTCCATCGGCCTTATGCAAGGCGCACGCGCCGACATCGTCACGCTCGACACGGCGCATCCTTCGCTGGCAGGACGCGCGCACGATGCCGTCATCGATGGCTGGATCTTCGCCGCAGGCAGCGGCGCGATCGACTGCGTCTGGGCCGGCGGCCGCAAGGTGGTCGAGGGCGGTCAGCATGGATTGCGCCAAGCCGCACGCGAACGCTTCAACGCGACAGTGCGGAGGCTCGTCGCATGAGCCTCGTCACCGATGCCGACAAGCCGACGCTCTACAAGCGCATCCGCGCCGATATCGAACAGCGCATCCTGACCGGCGAATGGCCGCCCGGGCACCGCATCCCCTTCGAGCACGAGCTGGTGGCGCGCTACGGCTGCTCGCGCATGACTGTGAACAAGGCACTGTCCGAGCTGGCGCAGGCCGATCTGATCGAGCGGCGCCGGCGCGCCGGCTCGTTCGTGCGCCGGCCGCAGCATCAGTCGGCGGTGCTCAAGATCGCCGACATCCGCGCCGAGATCACGGCGCTCGGACGCTCTTACGGCTACGAGCTGATCGGCCGCAAGCTGCGCGCGGCGACGGCTGCCGACCGCGACCGGCTCGGCGTGAAGAAGGCCGGCAAGGTGGTCGCGATCACCTGCCGGCATAGTGCCGACAATGTGCCCTTCGCAGTCGAGGACAGGCTGATCGATCTCTCGTCCGTGCCCAATGCTGCGACCGCGGATTTCTCGCGCGAGCCGCCCGGCTCCTGGCTGCTTCACCATGTCCCATGGACCGAGGCCGAGCATACGATCAGCGCCATCGTTGCGGACGACCGCACGGCGGAAGCGCTCGACATCGCCGTCGGCGCACCCTGCCTCGTGATCGACCGCTACACCTGGCGCAGCGCTCGCACCATCACCGCGGTGCGCCTGCTCTATCCCGGTGACTCTCACCGCCTTGTCGCCCGATTCAAGGGAGGCTGAGAGGACATGTCGGCACAATTCGTGCAACGCATCGGGCAACGGTCCAGGTGGGCCGAGAGTGACCAACAGGACGTCAAACCATCGATCGGCAAGAGGACGACAGACATGCGTAGTTCGAAAGTATTTGCGACAATCATTGCCCTTGCGGCGGCCACTCCCGCGCTCGCCGACGACGTCAAGGTCGGCGTCGGCATCTCCGGCTGGACCGGATTCGCGCCGCTGACGCTGGCGAAGGAGGCGGGCATCTTCAAGAAGAACGGCCTCGACGTCACCATCAAGAAGATCCCGCAGAAGGACCGCCATCTCGCCATCGCATCCGGCGACATCCAATGCGCGGCGACCACGGTCGAGACCTGGATCTCCTGGAATGCCAACGGCGTCGCCGCCAAGCAGATCTTCCAGCTCGACAAGAGCTACGGCGCCGACGGCATGGCGGTGCGCAACGACATCGCCGCGATCAAGGACCTGAAGGGCAAGACCGTCGCCGCCTCCGCGCCCGGCACCTCGCCCTACTTTGCGCTGGCCTGGATGCTGAAAAAGAACGGCCTCACCACCAAGGACGTCACGGTGGTCAACCTCGAGCCGGCTGCCGCCGCGCAGGCCTTCGTCTCCGGCCAGAACGATGCCGCGATGACCTATGAGCCCTATCTGTCGACGGTGCGTGCCGCGCCCGACAAGGGCAAGATCATCGCCACCACGCTCGACTACCCGATGGTCATGGACACGTTCGGCTGCACGCCGAAGTTCCTGACCGACAATCCCAAGGCCGCCAAGGCCCTCGCCGACAGCTACTTCGAGGCGCTCGAAATGATCGCCAAGGACCAGGCCAAGGCCTACGAGATCATGGGCGCCGACGTGAAGCAGACCGGCGAGCAGTTCGGCAACTCGGCGAAATATCTGCGCTGGCAGGACAAGGCCGCGAACCAGAAGTTCTTCGCCGGCGAGTTCCTGACCTTCAACAAGGAGGCCGCCGAGCTCCTGCTCGAGATCGGTATCATCAAGGCCGCGCCGAAGGTCGAGGACCTCTACGACGCGAGCTTCATCAAGTAACGTTCTCCAAGCTGCCGGCTCCGCCTCAGGCGGAGCCGGCGCACCATTCGGATACAGTTTGATGCGTCCTCTGGATCCCGTGACATCGAAGCAGCGTGCGGCGTATGGCCTGGCGTTCTTCGTACTGTTCGTCGCCCTCTGGTCGTGGGCGACGTTCGGCGGCCATGTATCGAAGACCTTCCTCGCCAATCCGCTCACCATGGTGCAGGAGGGCCTCGAGCTGCTCGCCGAGCACGGCTTCCTGTTCGACATCGGCATGACGATCTGGCGCGTCGTCGGCGGCTTTGCACTCGCGGCGATCATCGCGGTGCCGCTCGGCGTGCTGATGGGCGCGTACAAGCCGGTCGAAGCCTTCCTCGAACCGTTCGTCTCATTTGCACGCTATCTGCCCGCTTCCGCCTTCATCCCGCTCCTGATCCTGTGGGCCGGCATCGGCGAATTGCAGAAGCTGCTCGTCATCTTCATCGGTTCGGTGTTCCAGGTGATCCTGATGGTCGCGGTGACCGTCGGCGCCACACGGCGCGATCTGGTCGAGGCCGCCTACACGCTGGGCGCCAGCGACCGCGGCATCATCCGCCGCGTGCTGCTGCCCTCCTCCGCGCCGGAGATCGCAGAAATCCTGCGGCTGGTGCTGGGTTGGGCCTGGACCTACGTCATCGTCGCCGAGCTGATCGGCTCGTCCTCGGGCATTGGGCATATGATCACCGACAGCCAGGCGCTGCTCAACACCGGCCAGATCATCTTCGGCATCATCGTGATCGGATTGATCGGCCTGATCTCGGACTTCCTGTTCAAGGCGTTCAACGCCTGGCTGTTTCCCTGGAAGCTCGCATGACCATTCTCAAGATCGAACAGGTCTCGCGGACCTTCCCCGCGCGCCACGGCAACGCGCCGACGCGGGCACTGGAGCCGACCGACCTCACCATCGGCAACAACGACTTCGTCACCATCCTCGGCCCCTCCGGCTGCGGCAAGTCCACGCTGCTGCGCATCGTCGCCGGCCTCGACCGTCCAACCAGCGGCCGTGTCACGCTCGACGGACGCAAGGTAACCGGCCCGGGCGCCGATCGCGGCATGGTGTTCCAGTCCTACACGCTGTTCCCCTGGCTGACGGTGCGCGAGAACATCGCCTTCGGCCTGCGTGAGCGCGGCGTATCCGAGGCGGAGCGCCACAAGATCGCGGATGCCTTCATCCGCCAGGTCGGGTTGTCCGGCTTCGAGAACCATTGGCCGAAACAGCTCTCGGGCGGCATGCAGCAGCGTACCGCGATCGCGCGTGCGCTCGCCAATGACCCGAAGATTTTGTTGCTCGACGAGCCGTTCGGCGCGCTCGACAACCAGACCCGCGCCTTGATGCAGGAGATGCTGCTCGGGATCTGGGAACGCGACCAGAAGACGGTGCTGTTCGTGACTCACGACATCGAGGAAGCCATCTTCCTCGGCAGCCGCGTCATCGTCATGAGCGCACGCCCCGGCCGCATCAAAGCTGAAATCAATGTGGACCTGCCGCATCCCCGCTCCTACAAGATCAAGACCACACCGGAATTCGTCCAGCTGAAGGAACGGCTGGTCGAGGAGATCCGCACCGAGGCGCTGAAGGTTGCCGAACATGCCTGACGCCCGTGCCGACGGACATCGCGTTCTCGCCGACCTCCATGCACTGCGCGCCATCGGCGCCTACAAGACCGGCGTGCACAAGCCGACCTTCTCCGAGCCTCACAAGCTGTCGCTGGAGTGGTTGGTTCAGAAGCTGCCCGAGGCCGAGCTCTCGGCGACGATTGACGGCATCGGCATGTGTTCGGGACGAGCACGAAGGCCGGGCCGAAGCTGCTGGCGGGCTCGCACCTGGAAAGCCAGAACTATGCCGGCTGGCTCGATGGCCCGCTCGGCGTCGTCTATGCGCTCGAGGCCGCGCGCGTACTGAACGCCGACGCTTCCGTGAATGGCGCGGTCGAGGTTGCCGCCTGGTGCGACGAGGAGGGACATTTCGGTCATTTCCTCGGCTCGCGCTCCTATGTCGGACAGGTGACCGAGGCCGACATCGACGCTGCCCGCGACCGCACCAGCGGCCGCACCATGCGCGATGCCCTTGCCGACATGGGGCTCGCCGGGCGTCCGCGCATCACCGCCGAGCCGGGACGGCACGTCGGTTATCTCGAGGCGCATATCGAGCAGGGCGACACGCTCGAAAGCGGTCGCCTGGCGATCGGCGTCGTGACGTCCATCGTCGGCATCTGGCAATACCAAGTCAATTTTACCGGCGAGCAGAACCATGCCGGCACCACGCGCATGGCGGCGCGCAAGGATGCCGGCCTTGCGCTGGCAAAATTCTGCGTCGCGATCGACGAACGTTTCCCGACGGCCTGCGGCCCGCGCACGGTCTGGACCACCGGCCGCATCACGCTCGATCCGGGCGCGCCGAGCATCATTCCCGGTGGCGCAGAGATGCTGTTCCAGATCCGCGACGACGATCCGACCGTCATCGCGCGGCTGGAGCAATTGCTCCGGACCATGGCGGACGAGGCCAGTGCCAAAGGCCCCTGCACCGTCAGCGTGACGAAGCTGCGCACCGGCGCGCCCGCGATGATGAATGCGGGCTTTCAGGACGCGATCGAGGCCGCGAGCAAGGCCGTCGCCGGCGGTCGATCCATCCGCATGCCCAGCGGCGCCGGCCACGATGCGCAGATGCTGGCAACCGTCATGCCCGCCGGCATGCTGTTCGTGCCGTCGATCGGCGGCATCAGCCATCACTGGACCGAGAACACGGCGGATGCCGACATCGTCACCGGGGCAGAGGTGTTCGTCGAGGCGTGCCGGCGAATCCTCGGCGGCTAAAGGGAGATGCGGCTGCCGACCTGCGGCGGTCAGCCACGCGCGGCACAAGCGCTCGTGTCCCGGACAAGCTGCAATGCGCAAGCAATTGCGGCGCAGAGCCGGGACCCAGTCCGGTACCGGAGAACGCGGGGAGATGGGCCCCGGCTCTGCAGCGCACCGCAACGGACGATGCTTCGCATCGCCGGTGGCGCTGCGCTGCGTCCGGGGCACGATTGCGAGTTCGCCCGCTCTGTCCGCCCGTCATTGCGAGGAGCCCTTGCGACAAAGTAATCCAGAATCTAGCCGCAGAAAGATTCGGGAAACTGCTGCAATCGCGACAAGTTGCTTGCACAGGGCACGAGCTGCGACAATCTGAACGCAGTGCCGACACAAAGCTGCGGCATTTCTCCGCCTTTTTCCTCCGCCCCCGCCCTGCGCTTCCCCGGAGTTCCCATGTCTTCTGCCGACCGGCCGGCGACCCGCCTTGCCACCCGGCTTGCCTTCCTCGTCGCGGGCTTCGGCATCGCGTGCTGGGCACCGCTGGTGCCGTTCGCGAAGGCGCGGCTCGCCGTCGACGACGGGGTGCTCGGGCTGCTCCTGCTCAGCCTCGGCATCGGCTCGGTCGTCGCGATGCTGCTGACCGGCGTGCTCAGCGCGCGCTATGGCAGCAGGCCGATCATCGTCGCGGGCGGGCTCGGTCTGACGCTGGTGCTGCCGCTGCTCGCGATCGCAAGCTCGCCGCTGTCGCTGGCGCTGGCGCTGCTTGCGTTCGGCGCCGCGCTCGGCTCGATCGACGTTGCCATGAACATCCACGCCGTGGAGGTGGAGCGCGCCGCGGGCAGCCCGCTGATGTCCGGCTTCCACGCCCTGTTCAGCATCGGCGGCTTCGCCGGATCCGCGCTGACGACGGCGCTGCTCTCGCTGCAGCTCGGCGCGCTCGCCTGCACGCTGATCTGCTCCGTGCTGATGCTGATCGCGATGCTGGTGACCTGGCCGCGGCTGCTTCGATCGGTGCAGGTGCAGGAAGGCCCGTTGTTCGTGCTGCCGCACGGATCGGTGTTGCTGCTGGCGCTGCTCGGCGCCATCACCTTCCTGGTCGAAGGCGCAATGCTCGATTGGGGCGCGCTGCTCGTGATCGGCGCCGGGCTCGTCACCGAGGCGCAAGGTGGCGTCGGTTACATCGTGTTCTCGATCGCGATGACGATCGGCCGGCTCGGCGGCGACGCCGTCGTTGCACGCATCGGAGACCGCACGACATTGCTGTGGGGCAGCCTCATTGCGATCGCCGGATTCGTGGTGCTGCTCACCGCGCCGGTTGCAGCGGTCGCACTCGGCGGATTCCTGTTGATCGGGCTCGGCGCCTCGAACCTCGTGCCCGTGCTGTTCCGTCGGGCGGCACAACAAACGGTGATGCCCACGGGACTTGCGGTCGCGGCGATCGCGACGTCAGGCTACGCAGGCGTCCTGCTCGGCCCTGCCGGCGTCGGCTTCGTCGCACAGCTCGGCGGATTGCCGATGGCATTTTGGCTGCTGGCCGCGTTGATGGGTCTCGTCACTCTGTCGGCGCGGATCGTCACCGCGGATCAGCGCCGGACCTCGCATGTCGATGCGTGAGCGGACTAGCGTCGGATGTGACCGATGGAGAGATGGACCACCACAGCCCGGCGAACCACCTTCACCAGGCTAGCCCCCGACTGCCGTTGCGCGCCGCGGCAGCTTCCAGCCGGGCCGGATGAAGTGGCAGGTATAGCCATCCGGATATCGTTCGAGATAATCCTGATGCTCGGGCTCGGCTTCCCAGAACTCGCGCGCGGGCGCGACCTCGGTCACCACCTTGCCGGGCCACAGGCCGGACGCCTCGACGTCGGCAATGGTGTCTTCGGCAATCCGCTTCTGCTCCTCGCTGGTGTAGAAGATCGCCGAGCGGTAGCTCGTGCCGATATCGTTGCCCTGACGGTTGAGCGTGGTCGGATCATGGATCTGGAAGAAGAACTCCAGCATGGTCCGGAAGCTGGTCCTGGCCGGATCGAACACGATCTCGATCGCTTCGGCATGGCCATCATGATTGCGGTAGGTGGCGTTCTTGACGTGCCCACCGGTGTAGCCGACGCGGGTTGAGATCACGCCCGGCTGCTTGCGGATCAGATCCTGCATGCCCCAGAAGCAGCCGCCGGCCAAAACTGCGCGTTCCGTCGTCATGTGATGTGCTCCCAATGATCACCAAACAGCTTGTGCATCATATAGGCCTTCGGCCGCCCGGCCGAAAGCCGCGCCTTGACGCCCACCCGGTCGCCTGGACCGGATGGACCGGAAGCAGGCGCTCGCCCTAGACCAGCTTGGCGTCGAGGGTGATGGCGGCGTTGAGCACCTTGGACACCGGGCAGTTCTTCTCGGCTTCGCCGGCGATCCGGGCGAAGCCGGCATCGTCGAGACCAGGCACTTTCGCCCGCAGGGTCAGCGCGGATTTGCTGATCTTGAAACCCTTGCCTTCGGGCTCGAGCGTGACGGCGGCTTCGGTCGAGAGCTCGTCCGGCGTGAAACCCGCCATCTGTAGTCCGAAGGCAAGCGCCATGGTGAAGCAGCCGGCATGGGCTGCGGCGATCAACTCTTCGGGATTGGTACCCTTCTCGTTCTCGAAGCGGGTCTTGAACGAATAGGGCGTCCCGGCAAGCACGCCGGATTCGCTCGACAGGTGGCCCGTGCCATCGCGACCAGTGCCCTTCCAGACCGCTGTTGCCTTGCGGATCATCTCAGATCTCCTTGCTTGCCTAAACCGGATCGAACGCGCGGATCGGCGGCAGATTGCCGGTGAACTTCTCCACCTCGACGGTCGTCAACTGGCCGGTGCAGCCCTGCGCCAGGGACGAGGTGCCGACGTCGCGGGTCAGCACGTTCGGATTGCCGTGAACGCAGAGCGGCGTCTCGTCTTCGGGATCCATCGGATCGTACCACGCGCCGGTCGGAAGCTGAACCACGCTGGGCGCGATGCCGTCGGTGACGTGGACCGCGGCGAGGCACGCGCCGCGCTCGTTGAACAGACGGATGATGTCGCCGTCCTTGATGCCGCGCGCCTCCGCGTCGACCGGGTTCATGCGCGCGACCTCGCGGCCGCGATGCTTTGAGCCAAGCGAATGTCCGCCGAAATCGAGCTGGCTGTGCAGGCGCGTCACCGGCTGGTTGGCGACGAGGAAGCACGGCGCCCCTCGCTTGGGCATATCGGTCTTGTCGAGCCAGACCGGATGGCCCGGGCAATCCGCATCGCCGTGCGCTGCGATCTTCGCCGAGAAGATCTCGATCCGTCCGCTCGGCGTCGGCAAGGCGTGATTGACGGGATCCTCGCGGAAGCGGCGCAGCCGGCCGCCGTCGTCGGGCTGCTGCGGCACGATCAGGCTGCCGCGCGCCCAGAACTCGTCGAAATCAGGCGCCTCCAGGCCGCGCTTGGCCAGCGAGGCGCGGGTCGGCTCGTAAAGATGCTCCAGCCATTGCCGCGACGTGCGTCCCTCGGTGAAGGGCTCGCGCGCGCCGAGGCGTTCGGCGAGATCGGCAAAGATCTCGTAATCGTCGCGCGCCAGCCCGAACGGCTCGGCGATCCGGTGCATGGCGACCATCAGCGGATCGTTGGTGGAATAGCCGATGTCCTCGCGCTCCAGCGTCATCGTCGAAGGCAGCACGATATCGGCGTGGCGGGCGGTGGCGGTCCAGGCGAGCTCGTGCACGACCAGCGTGTCCACCTTCGCGAAGGCCTTGCGCAGGCGGTTGATGTCCTGATGGTGATGGAAGGGATTGCCGCCCGCCCAGTAGACCAGACGAATGTCCGGATAGGTGCGCGTCTCGCCGTTATAGCGATACGTGGTGCCGGGATCGAGCAGCATGTCGGCGATGCGCGCCACCGGAATGAAATCGGCAACGCCGTTGCGGCCCTGCCCCAGCGTCGGCCCCGGCACGTCGTTGACGCGGCGGCCGTAATAGCCGATCGCACCCAGCGAATAGGCATAGCCGCCGCCGGGCAGGCCGATCTGGCCGAGCGCCGCCGCCAGCACCATGCCCATCCACACCGGCTGCTCGCCATGCTCGGCGCGCTGCAGCGAATGGGAGACGGTGATGAGCGCGCGCTTTCCGGCAAGGCGCCGCGCCAGCTTGCGGATCGCATCCGCCTGGACGCCGCAGATCGCAGCAGCCCATTCGGCGTGCTTGGCTTGCCCGTCGCTCTCGCCATTGAGATAGCGCAGGAAGATCGGCCAGCCCTCGGTGTGGCGATCGAGGAAGGCCTGGTCGTGCAGGTTCTCGCCGACCAGCGTATGGACTATGCCGAGCATCAGGGCGGTGTCGGTGCCGGGCACGCAACTCATCCATTCGGCGCCGGCTTCGACCGGCAGATCGTCGCGCAGCGGACTGACCAGGATGAACTCGCAACCGCGCGCCCGCGCCGCCGCCATCGCGCCGCGCTCGACGTGCTTGCTGATCGAGCCGCCCGCCACCATGGAGTTCTTCAGCGCCATGCCGCCGAACGCCAGCACGATCTCCGTCTCGGTCGCAATCTGCTCCCAGGTGACGTTGCGCTTGGTGATGTCCTCGTAGCCGGCCAGGATCTGCGGCAGCAGCACCGAGGACGCACCGGACGAATAGGTGTTGACCGAGCGCACGTAGCCGCCCATCGCGATATTGAGGAAGCGATGCACCTGGCTCTGGGCGTGATGGAAGCGCCCGGCACTGGACCAGCCATAGGAGCCGCCGAACACGGCGCCGGGCCCGCGCGTGTCGCGGATGCGGCCGAGCTCGTCGCCGAGGAGATCGAGCGCCTTCTCCCAGCTGACGGAGACGAACTCGTCGCGGCCGCGCCGATCGTCGGGCCCCGGCCCGCGCTCGAGCCAGCCGCGGCGGATTGCCGGCTGGGCGATGCGCGCCTGGTGGCGGAGCGCGCCGGGAAAATTGTCGATGATGCCGTTCGGATCGGGATCGCCCGCATAGGCCCTGACCTCCAGCCCGGCCGCGCCCTGACGCGCGGAGAACACGCCCCAATGCGAGGTGTGCGGCTTGAAGCCGTCCGACAGGTCAAGACCGGGGTCGGGGAAGCCAATCGTATCGTCCATCTCTGATCCTTGTTCCGGCGGCGTCGGCAATGGGTGGTAATATACCGATCCGCTCCGGACGTCGTCGAGATCAGGGTTGACGGGAACGCCGACCTGCCCCGCGCAAAGCCAGCCTCAGGGCTGTTGACACTCCCGAGAGTCATCGAGCGCGTGATGGCGCCGACGCTGCATCATCCGCGGGCGCAGCAATCGACCAGCAGATTCCAAATCCGCTGCGTCTCTTCTCTCCTGTTCGCCTCCGACACGTTCTCCGCGCTCGACCGATCAAACGCGGCGATGGTGGGGGGTTGGCGAGGCACGATCCACCGCTCCGAAATCGGGTCGTACCATTTGCCGATATTCATCTCAGTCACGTCGGTCGACTCACAGATTGACAGGCTCGGGCGATGCGCCCCGCGCGGTCCTCATTGGAGCCCGTGTGGCGCGCCACCCGATTCACCAATCAGGAGATCGCACGATCGTTCCCGGCCCACTGCGTCAGCCTGGCCTGGCCGGATGCAGCGTGCGCGGATGCCGCTCGTGCAGCAATCGCGCCAGCTCCTCACGCTCGGTGTCGCGGCCCTTCATCGCGGTCTCGAACAGTGCCTCCTGGATGTCGCGAGGCATGTCGCCCCATACGTCCATCGCCGCACGTCCGAGCAGGCCCGCAAAATGATCCACTCCATCGCTCATTCGGCTCTCCCGATCTGCACACGGGAATGGAACAGCGGCGGCCGCTTCGCGTTCCACTGCTATCGCAGCGCCGCCACGATCGTCGCGAACCGGGCTCATCTCCGGCGCCGACAGGAACATCCGATCAGATGAACGGCTTGCCACCGGTGACGGGCAACGTCGCCCCCGATGTGTAGCTCGAAAGCGGATCGGCCAGCATGACATAGGCCGTCGCGAGCTCGGCCGGCTGGCCGGCGCGTTGCATCGGCACCTGCTTGCCGAAGTTCTTGACCCTTTCCTCCGACATGGTCGAGGGAATCAGCGGCGTCCAGATCGGCCCCGGAGCCACCGCATTGACCCGGATGCCCTTCTCGGCCAGCATCTGTGCAAGCCCGCCCGTGAAATTCTGGATGGCCCCCTTCGTCGTGGCGTAGGCCAGCAGGCTCGGGTTCGGCATGTCCGAATTCACCGAGGCCGTGTTGATGATCGCGGAGCCCGGCCGCATGTGGGGGACGGCAGCCTTGGCCAGATAGAACATGGCGTGGATGTTGATCTCGAACGTCCGCCGCCATTCGTCGTCGCTGATATCTGCGATGTCCTTGAACGTCGCCTGATGGGCGGCGTTGTTGACGAGGATGTCGATGCCGCCGAGCTGCTCGGCAGTGCGACGCACGATGGCGCGGCAATGCTCGGGATTGCTGATATCGCCCGGTATCAGGACGGCCTTGCGCCCCTCCCGCTCCACCAGCGCCTTGACCTCGGCCGCATCTTCGTCCTCGTTCAAATAGGAGATGACGATATCCGCGCCTTCCCGCGCATAGGCGATCGCCACCGCGCGGCCGATGCCGCTGTCGCCCCCCGTGATGATGGCCTTCCTTCCAGCAAGACGGCCGGCGCCCTTGTAGCTCTCCTCGCCGTGATCCGGGCGCGGCTGCATGGCCCGCGTCGAGCCGGGCATCGGCTGCTGCTGCGCAGGATAAGGCGGCTTTGGATAGTCGATCATGGACAACTCCCGGCGTTTGCTGCGCTAACGGAGCGCCGCCGAAAGTGTTCCTGCCGTTGTTCGGGTCGTAAACCGCAATGAGCTGGCCGCCGGCAAGCCCGGTTCCGCCGCCGCCACCACGGCCGCGCCTACGTGGCCTGCGCGTCCCTAACTCGACGCCACAACGGCTGCATCCGCTTTGGGGCTCAGGCGTGCACGACGTCTGCCGTCGTCGGCTGCCGCAATCTGCACCTCCACGTCCCTCGGCTTCGCCAGATAGGGCGCGGACGTGACCAGGACATCGGCGCCGGCTGCCGCATAGGCCGCGGCATTTGCCGCGTTGACGCCGCCGGCGGCGGCGATGATCGGACGAGCGCTTGTATAGGCCATCGATGCCATGCGCTTGACCAGTGCGGCTATCTCGGCTGGCGAGAACTTCTCGGCCTGGATCACGTCGAAACCGGCGACGGCCGCGGCAAGTGCGGCATCGGCGGTCTTCACCTCGATCACGAGCTTCTTCTCCGGCGCGGCCCGGCGCAGTCGCTCGACCGCCTGAAACAGCGGCAACTCGCCGAGAAAGGCGCGGTGCTCAGGAAACACCAGCACGGTCTCGGACAGGCCGAGCCGGTGCATCACGGCGTCACCCGCCTTCACGGCCGCCACCGCAAAGCGCTTGGTGCCCGGCACGTTCTTGCGCGTGCAGGCGACCGGGATATCCGGTACGACCGCCCGCGCCGCATCGACGATGGCGCGGGTCTCGCTGGCCACGCCCGACCAGATCTCGACCAAGGTCTGGGCCACCTTCCAGCTCCGCAGCAGGCCCGCGGCCGGGCCGCGCGCCTGGAGGATCGGGGCGCCCTGCTCCAGCATCGCGCCGGATGCGGCGAACAGCTCCACCTCGCAGCCGGCGAGCGTGACGATCTCGGCGGCATCCTCGGCGAGCGCCAGCACCATCGGCGCGCGCGCGGTGAATTGCATGACGCCGACGGCGGCGCCGATCCCGAGTGCCTCGGTGGTGAGATCGCCGTAAGGGACGTCGTCCTCCAGCAGGCGTTCGAGCTCGGCGCGCGATGCGACCTTTGCCATGTCGTGCTTTCCTTCATTGGCGTCGGCTTGCCGACGACATTGTCGGACATCCGACACGGATCACCGGCCCCGCCGCCGCAAGCGGCGGGAAGCCCCCGCTTTTGCCGCTATTCCTGCAAGGCGCGCACCAGCCTGCGCCCGCTCATCCGGCACACCGCTTGCTGAGACCCCTGTGGCCGGCGCTTGCAGCAATCGGGCTGCTCCAAAAGCAATTGCCGTCCGCTGGAGTTCATCATGAAGCTGCTTCGCTCGATCACCCTTACCGCAGGATTGTTGCTCGCATGCGCATCTGCGCAGGCCGCGCAGACCAACGTTGCCGTCGCCGCCAATTTCACCGACGCCGCCAAGGAGATCGCCGCCGCCTTCAAGCAGAAGACCGGACACGAATCGCGCTCAACTTGTCGGCATTGCTGCAAAAAGATTCCGTCGCACTTGCACGCTTTGTCATCCAATTCGCGGAATTTACCGTCCAGGAGGGGGACACGCTCGGAATCGAAATCGCCGCATTGATCCAGCGCAAATCCGCGAAGTTTTTTCCGGGACAGGCTGCCGATTCCCGATCACACGTGCTGCCCTCCGTTGATCGGTACTTCCGCACCTGTGACGTAGCTGGCCGCGTCCGAGCATAGGAAGAAGATGACCTTCGCGACCTCGTCCGGCGTGCCCACGCGATGCAACGGGATGATCGGCGCAAGTTGAGCCTCGGTCTCCGGCGACAGGATGTCGGTCTTGATCTCGCCGGGCGCGATCGCATTGACGCGAATTCCGAACGGCGCGTAATCGTGTGCCATCTCGCGGGTCAGGCACGCGAGCGCGGCCTTCGACGTCGCGTAGGCCGTGCCGGCGAAGGGATGCACCCGGGAGCCGACGATCGAGGTGACATTCACGATCGAGCCGGCGGCCCGCTTCAATTCATCGACCAGGCCCTGCGCGAACATCACCGGCGCGAGCAGGTTGACGTGGAACACGCTCATCCAGGTTTCGACCGGCGTCGTCAGCGAGTTCAGCCGGGTGCCGTCAGCCGCCTTGGGCGAAATGCCGGCATTGTTGATCAGTGCATGCAGCGGTCCGCCGTCGAGCCGCTCCTTGATCTCGGCGAGGGCGCGTGGCAGCGCGCGGTGGTCGCTCAATTCGACCTGCACATGGTTGTCCGCCCCGGAATCCCAGGGACATCGGCCGGTGTCGAAGGGCTGCCGCGAGCAGGTGATGATCCGCCAGCCGGCTTCGGAAAACAGCCGTCCCGTCGCATGGCCGATACCTCGTGACGCGCCGGTCAGCACGAGCGTCTTCCGCTCGCCATGTTGCGCTCGCGACTTGTCGCCGTGAAACGGACACAACGCGGTGTCGGGTGCCGAATTGCCACCCGGCACACCATCGCGATCCAACAGATCGAGCGCCACCAAGCCTCCTCACCGCGTCCGATCGGACGCCAGACAATGACGATGCAGACAACTTTGCAGGAATTGGGCCACGCGCTCCGGTCCAATCGCTGCAATTTCCGCGGCCGAATGTCGAGTTCGCGACACGCTGCAAGGTTTGCAACACGCGCTCGTGCGCTTTCGAACCAAGCGGTGCCGCCCCGGTGCATTTCTGCTTTCTGAATGCCGGCCGACAGTTGAGCGCTGTTTTTCAATCGTTCCAAATGGCCCGGCTCTTGCTCTTCTCGTTTCGAGATTGATTGCGCCTTGCTGCACTTACTCCGCAAAAGTGGTTTTCAAATGCCCCAGCCGAACGACCATGGACTCTTTGCCGTTATCCTCGGCACCAACGAGATCGCATCTGCGATCGGCCTCCAGCTCGTGCGTGCCGACTATTGCGTGGTGATGTCACACGATCCGGATCCGCCGGTGATCCGGCGCAAGATGGCCTTTCACGACGCGCTCTTTACCGACACGGCGCGGCTCGAGGACGTCGTCGCCGAGCGCGTCGACGACGGTGTGCAGGTCTACCAGGCGCTCCGCCGGCCGGGCCGAATCCTGGTCACCTGGCTCGGCCTGCTCGACCTGCTTCCGGTCCGCCACATCGACCTTCTGATCGATGCGCGTCTGCAGAAGCGCCGGATCACACCCGACCTCAGGCGGCTGGCCCGACTCGCGATTGGACTGGGCCCCGGCTTCTCGTCGAGCTCCAATTGCGACGTCGCTGTGGAGACCCGGCCCGGCAAGATCGGGATCGTCACCGACACTCGCTGGACCGACGCCGGCGATGGCGTCGCAAGTTCACTGGGTGATGTCGGCGCAGAACGCTTCGTCTATTCGACGTTCGCGGGGCGCTGGCACACGCCGGTCGAGATCGGCACCCGCGTCTACCGAGACCTCGTGCTCGGCCATCTCTCCGGCGTTCCCGTGCTTGCGCCGCGCGATGGAATCCTGCGCGGCATCGTCCGCGACGGCAGCGAGGTTCCGGCCGGCGTCAAGCTGCTGGAGATCGATCCGCGCGGACGCGACGCCCAGTGGACCGGAACAGATCAGCGCGGGCGCGCCATTGCCAGCGCAACAGCCGCCGCGGTCAGGTTCCGGACCGCGCGGCGCATCACGCAGCGGAATCCGGCATGATCGTCTGCTCCTGCAACGTCATCAGCGATCACGACATCAGAGATGTCGCATCGTCCGGCGACGAGCTTTGCTCGGCCGCGCAGGTCTACGGCTGCTTGGGGTGCACCGTCAGGTGCGGGCTGTGCTCCCATTCCGTGCGGCGGATTCTCGAGGAACGATCGGCCCGCCGCGAACACCATGCGCGAGTGCCGGTGCGGTAGCTGTCCAACGAGGTGGGCGCACCGGGGCTCGCCAGCAGCTTGCGTGAGGCGGGTCGTGCCTACGGCCGACGCCTTCGTCAGCGCGGGACGACGGCCGTCGCTTCGATCTCGACACGCGAGGATGGCTCGACGAGACGCACGATCTGCACCAGCGCCATGCTGGGGTAATGGGTGCCAATGACCTCGCGATAAACTTTGCCGAGCGCTTTCAGGTTCGACACATATTCGTCCATGTCCACGACGTACCAAGTCAGGCGCACGAGATGGTCCGGCCGCGCGCCCCCCTCTGCCAGGATCGCGACGATGTTTTCGAGCGTCTGGCGGACCTGCGCAACGAGTCCGTCGGCAAATCGCCCGGCGACGTCCCAACCAACCACACCACCCGTCACGATGAGTCGTCCTTCAGCCATGACGCCGTTCGCATACCCTTTCGGCTGCGGCCAGCCACTGGGCTGAAGCAGTTGCAGACCACTCCTCGCGGCGACTTCCGGCTTTCTGATCGTACTCATGCGTGGTTCTCAATCCTCTCAGCGCGGCTTCAACAGCTCGCGGGCGACAATCAACTTCTGGACCTCGGTCGCGCCCTCGTAGATGCGCAGCGCCCGGATTTCGCGATACAGACTTTCAACGACCTCTCCCTTGCGCACGCCGCGGCCGCCGAACATCTGGACGGCCCGGTCGATGACGCGCTGCGCGGTCTCGGTGGCGGTCAGCTTCGCCATGGCAGCTTCGCGCGTCGTCGGAAGCTTCTGGACATCGCGGCGCCAGGCCGCGCGGTAGGTCAGCAGCGCCGCGGCATCGGTGTCGGTCGCCATGTCGCCGAGCGCGGCCTGGGTCAGTTGAAGATCCCCCAACGTTGCACCGAACATGTTTCGGCTGCGCGCATGCGACAATGCCTCGTCGAGCGCGCGACGGGCAAAGCCGAGGGCAGCGGCGGCGACCGATGCGCGGAATATATCCAGCGTCTGCATCGCGAGCTTGAACCCGCCGCCGGGCGCGCCGAGACGACGGCTGGCGGGAATCCGGCAATTGGTGAAGCGCAACGTCGCTAGCGGGTGCGGCGCGATGACGTCGATGCGCTCGGCAATGCCAAAACCGGGATCATCCGGAAAGACGACGAAGGCCGAAATGCCGCGGGCGCCCGGCGCCTCGCCCGTTCGCGCAAACAGCGTATAGACGTCGGCAATGCCGCCGTTCGAGATCCAGGTCTTCTCGCCGTCGATGACGTAGTCGTTGCCGTCGGCCCGCGCCGTGCAGGACATCGCCGCGACGTCCGATCCCGCCTCCTTCTCGGACAACGCGAAGGCCGCGAGCCATTCGCCGGAACGCACCTTCGGCAGCACGGCCTTGCGCAGCTCCGCCGAGCCACCCAGCGCAATCGCTCCGGAGCCAAGCCCCTGCATAGCGAAAGCGAAATCGGCGAGGCCGTCGGCATAGGCCAGCGACTCGCGCGACAGGCAGATCGAGCGGGAATCGATCGACGTCGCATCGCCGTCGGGCGCCGCGACCGCGCAATCGAGCAACCCCGCCTCGCCCATCGCGCGCACAAGCTTGCGACAGGCACCATCCACATCATTGTGATCGATCTTGTCGAGGGCACCCGACTGCACGAAGCGGTCGAGCGCCTCGCCGATCGCATGATGGTGGGGCTCGAAGAACGGCCAGTCCAGCCATTCGCGCTGGATCATCTTGACCACGGAGTTCATCCGATCCCTCCTTCACTCACTGCGCGGCCACAGCAGCGGCGCGCGCCAGATTGGTCTCGTATTGTCCCTTGGCGGACAGATATTGCTTCGGCCAGTCGACCGCTGTGATGCCGATGCGCGCGGCTTCGTGCAGCGTCCAGGCCGGGTCGGCGAGATGCGGCCGCGCAATCGCGCAGAGATCCGCGCGGCCGGCCGCGAGAATCGAGTTGGCGTGATCGGCCTCGGAGATCGCGCCGACTGCAATCGTCCCGATGCCGACTTCGTTGCGGATCAGATCGGCGAACGGCGTCTGGAACAGGCGGCCGTAGATCGGCCGTTCCTCCTTCCAGACCTGTCCCGAGGAGCAATCGATCACGTCTGCTCCCGCCTCCTTGAACATCACGGCGAAGATCGCAGCGTCGGCGGGCGTGTTGCCGCCTTCGGTCCAGTCATGGCAGGACAGCCGCACCGACATCGGCCGATCGGACGGCCACGCCGCGCGCATCGCCCTGAACACCTGCAGCGGAAAACGCGCACGATTTTCGTGGTTGCCGCCATATTCGTCAGTCCGCCGGTTGGTCAGCGGCGAGAGGAAGCTCGACAGCAAATAGCCATGGGCGCAATGAAGCTCGAGCCAATCGACACCGGCGTCGGCTGCACGGCGCGTTGCGGCGACGAAATCGTCGCGCACGCGGTCCATGTCGCTGCGGTTCATTTCCCGCGGCAACTGGCTGTGCGGCAGATAGGGCAGCGCGGAAGCCGAGATCAGCGGCCAATTGCCCGAAGCCAGCGGCTGGTCAATCCCTTCCCAAGCGAGCCGGGTCGATCCCTTCCGCCCGGCATGGCCGAGCTGGATGCCGACCTTGGCGTGTCCGAGGCTGTGGATCAGATCGACCAGCCGGCACCATTGTGCCGCTTGCTCATCGTTCCAGAGCCCGAGACAGCCCGGGGTGATCCTGGCATCCGGTGAGACGCAGGTCATCTCCGCAAAGATCAACGCGGCGCCTCCCATGGCGCGCGCTCCGAGGTGGGCGATGTGGAAGTCGTTGATGAACCCGTCCTTCGCCGAATACATCGCCATCGGCGAGACCATGATGCGGTTCTCCAGCGTGAGGCCGCGCACGCGGTGCGGCGTCAGCATCGGCGGCGGTACCCGTTCGCCGTCCCCGACGGCGATGCCCGAGCGCGCGGCAAACCATCGCTCGAATCCTTCCAACCAGGTACGGTCGCGCAGGCGCAGGTTTTCATGGCTGATGCGCTGCGAACGCGTCAGCATCGAATAGAAGAATTGCGGCGGCTCGAGCGTATCGGCATAGCGCCGGCCGACCACCTCGAACCATTCCATGGCATTACGCGCGGCGTTCTGGATGCGCGCCACGTCGACGCGGCGCACTTCCTCGTAGGCCTCCAGCACGGTCGGGATGCCGTCGCGACCGTGACCATGGCGATCGAACTGGTTGGCGAGCTCGATGGCGTCGTCGAGCGCGAGCTTGGTGCCCGACCCGATGGCGAAATGCGCGGTGTGCGCGGCGTCTCCCATCAGCACGACATGGGAGCGGCCGTTGAACACGCTCCATTTGCCGCAGATCAGGCGGCTGAAATTGAGCCAGGCCGAGCCGCGCAGATGGCGGGCGTTGGTCAAAAGCTTCGCACCGTCGAGCGTCTCGGCAAAGATCTCTTCGCAGAAATCGATCGACCCCTGCTGATCGAGCTCACCCAGCCCGTGAGCATTGTAGGTTTCTTCCGTGGTCTCGACGATGAAGGTCGAGGTCTCCGCATCGAACTTGTAGATATGTGCCTGGAACCAGCCGTGCTCGGTCCTTTGGAAATCGAACGTGAAGGCGTCGAACGCCTTCTTGGTGCCGAGCCAGATGTAGCGGTTCGGCCGGATCACCATGTCCGGCCGGAACTGTTCGGCATAGCGGGCGCGAATCCTGGAGTTGACACCGTCGCAGGCGACGATCAGGTCGGCGTCGGGGAATTCGAGATCAGACTCCACCTCACGCTCGAAGGCGAGCTCGACACCCAGAGCCTCGCAGCGCCTCTGGAGAATGTTGAGCAGATGCTTGCGACCAATGCCGATGAAGCCGTGGCCGGTCGTACGCTGGCGCGTTCCCTTGAAGACCAGCTCGATGTCGTCCCAGTGATTGAAGGCGTTCTCGATCTCGGCCGCGCTCTCGGGGTCGGCAAGGCGCATCGCAGACATCATGGCATCGGAGAACACCACCCCCCAGCCAAACGTATCGTAGGGCTTGTTGCGCTCGACGACCGTGATGACATGTTCCGGATGCCGACGCTTCATCAGCAGGCCCAGATAGAGGCCGGCCGGCCCGCCGCCGATACAGACTATGCGCATGATCCCTCGCTTTCGCGCGTTGCGCCGAGCTCTCACTCAAATTATTTTAAGTATAAAATATTTCCTCGGTGCGTACCTTGTCAAGGCGGTTCTGCAAAGACCTCGGAGGATACGCCACTCAACGCGGCGCCCATGCTGAAATTCAATGTAAACTTGACACAAAGCGGCGCCGATTCCGGATCTCTCGGACCCAGTCTTGAATTTACTTTTGGTACGAACTATCTTGCCGATGTCCACGAGAGCTGCGCCAGCTTTCATAAGCCACGAAGCCCGGGAGATTCGATTGGCACTCGCGAAGGAGTCCACGCCTGTTTCGGCCAGGAATGGGACGGATCAGGAGGCTGAGTACAGGGCTCAAACACGCCTTTGGCTCCGACTGCTCGCCTGCACGACCCTCATCGAAGGCGAGTTGCGGCGCCGGTTTCGCGAAGAGTTCGACTTCACGATGCCCCGCTTCGACGTTCTCGCCCAGCTCGACCGCGAACCGAGCGGGCTTGTGCTGGGAGAGCTGCCCAAGCGCCTGATGGTCTCGGCCGGGAACCTTACGCCAATCGTCGACCGCCTGGTCGCAGATGGATACATCACCCGCACGGCGTCGAACCTCGACCGGCGCGTGCAGATCGTCTGTATGACGGTCGAAGGTCGCAAGATCTTCAGGCGAATGGCCAAGAGCCACGGCGCATGGCTTGCCGAGCTGCTGGCGGATTTCCCGGCAGATCGGTTCGATGGATTGATCGGCGAGCTCGACGAACTCAAGGCCGCCGTCAGGGACGCCTTGCAAAAACCCTAAGCGAATACAACGTCAGCGTCGTAGCTTCACTCCGGCCGCTTCGCGATCCCATGTATCCGTAGTGACGCCGGCATCGCGCAGCACGCCCTTCTTGATCTTGCCGTTCTCCGTCAGCGGCATCTGACTCAGGATTCGCACATAGCGCGGAATGGCGAAATAGGCGATCTGGCCTTCGCAATGCCTGACGATGTCGACGGGCTGTAGCAAGTAGCCCGGTTCCAGCAGAATTGCAGCAGCAACTTCGTCCTCACCCAACTCCGACGGCAGCGGGTAGACCGCGCAGGCAGCGACCGCGGGATGCGACTGGATGGCGTGCTCGACCTCCCACGAGGACACGTTCTCGCCACGCCTGCGGATGGAATCCTTCATGCGATCGATGAAGCGATAATGCCCGTCGCAATCGCGAACGACCCGATCGCCTGAGTGGAACCACAGATTTCGCCAGGCCTCCACTGTCTTCTCCGGCATGCCGAAATAGCCGGACGCGAACGCGAAGGGTTCTCTCGCGCGAAGCACGAGCTCGCCGGCCTCTCCATCCGGCAGCACGGAATCATTCTCGTCGACGATCCGCGCCTCGATGCCAGCGGCCAGGTACCCCATCGTTCCCGCCCGATCCGACGGAATCGTGCCGGCGAACACAAAATTCGTCTCGGTCGACCCGTAGCCGTCGACCAGCGGTACACCGAAGCGCTCGCGGAACGGGCCGTGAATTTGCGGCGGCACGCCGCCGCCAAGCGCGACACGAAGACGATGCATTGACTCGTCTGCGCTCTTCGGCTGCGCCAGGAGCATCGACGCCATCGCACCGAGCAGGTAGCCGACCGTCGCATTGTGCTGTCGCGCGGCAGCCCAAAAGCCGGAAGCAGAGAATTTCGGCTCGAGCACGTACGTGCATCCGTTCAGCAGCGCCTGATAGAACGCATTCAGCGCGTTGGTGTGGAACAGCGGCAGCGTCGTGAACAGCACATCGCCCTCGCGGATTCCGAGCGCCCGCGCCGAATAGATGCCCCACCAGAACAGCTGCGCCTGCGGACAGCACACACCCTTCGCAGGCCCCGTGGTGCCCGACGTATAGAGGATTGCAACGGTGTCACCGGGACGCACGGCGCCCGCTGGGGCTGCGGCTCCAAGAGGCGGCAGCGCGATCGGGGAAAGCCTGGCGCCGATTGCGTCGGCGGCAGCCCCGATGATCCAGGTCCGAGGCGGCAGCTCGACACCCGCCTCGACACTCTCGACCGCGCTGACGAACTGAGCCTCGACGACGAGAAGCGCGGGACGCGAGTTGCGGAAAATGTGGGACAGCTGGGAGCCGCGCAATGCGGTATTGATCGGGACCGCGATCGCCCCCAGCCACGCACAGCCGAGATAGACCTGCAAGAACTCCGGACGGTTCGAGCACATCAGCGCGACCCGATCGCCCGGCTTGATTCCGGTATCGACCAGCGTCTGGGCCGACGCGGCCGCAATCGCCGCGGTCTGCGCAAAGCTCCAACGCGCCTGTCCGGCAACGAGCAGAAGGCGATCGCCGTAACGCTCCGCCTGCCGCGTGAGCATCGTCGAGAGGATGCGCTCAGACGGCGGAAACGACGCCATCGCGCGCGCCCAGGCAGGCGTCACGTCCTCACAGCCGACCACCTCGCTGATGTTCGCCAGCGCATCGTTCTCCATTGCGATCATGCTCGCACCTCAAGGCAACAGCTTGTACTTGCCGTCCTCGATCCGGACCATGATGCGCGAGCGATCGTCGACTCCATGCCGGTCCGCCGGCGTATAGGTGTAGACGCCCTGCGTTCCGACGACCTCCTTGGTGGTGAACAGCGCCTGGCGAATCGCGGTACGGAACTCAGGTGAGCCTGGCTTGGCACCGGTCGCCATCGCACGCTTGGCGGCATCGGCGAAGATCAGCCAGCCGTCGAAGGAATAGGACGAGAATGAATCCGTCGGCGCCTCGCCGTTGGCCTTTTCGAAGGCCGAGCGGAAATCCAGGGCGACCTTCTGGATCGGATTGCTGGCCGGAAGCTGCTCCGCCGCGGTCACAGGTCCCGTCGGGCACATGATGCCGTTGGCGGCTTTGCCGGCCAGACGAAGGAAATCGGCACTGATCAGCCCGTGATTGCCATAGAGCGGTCCCTTATATCCACGCTCGGACAGAGCGATGACCGGCAGCGCGCCTGGCGTGCCGGTGCCGCCGAGCATGATGGCGTCGGGACGCGCGGCGAGTGCGCGCAGCACCTGAGCCGTCACCGAGGCGTCCGACCGGGCGTAGCGTTCATTGGCGATGACCTTGATGCCGGCGGCCTTCGCACTCTGCTCGAGCGAATTGTACATGAGATCGCCGAACGCATCGGAGAAACCGATGAAGGCGACGGTCGTCAGGCCCTTCGCCTTCATGTGATCGACGATTCCTTGCACCAGAAGCGGCGTGGGCTGCGGCGTCTGCACGACCCAGGGATCGCCGTCGCCTGATGGCACCGGTGCGATCGGCGACACCGCGATCATCGGAATCTTCATCTCGATGGCCGCGGTCGCCATCGCGAGCGTCTGGGGAGCGCCGGACGTGCCGATCAGGATATCGACCTTCTCTTGCTCGACCAGCTTGCGCGCATTGCGTGCCGACGCGGTCGGATCAGAGCCGTCATCGAGCTGGATGACCCGCAGCTTCTCGCCGCCGATCTCGCCGATATAGGCCTGACCTGCCGCGATCCCCTTCGCGTTGGGAATACCGATCGATGACACCGGCCCACTGAGGCCCGTAACGAATCCGACGAGGATCTCGGCCTGCGCGAATTGCGGAACGGCAAGCAGCAATGCAGTGGAAGCCACCAGGCTCTTGATCAAGTTCATGGCACCTGTCTTTCGGGAGAATTTCTTGTTCTGATTGGCGAGCGCCATGGATTGGGCTCAAGTCGACGACACCAGAGCGATGACTCGAAGCGGGCTGCCGGAGCCGTTCTGGATCTTCAGAGGCGAAGCCACGATGACGGCGCCGGTGGCCGGAAGCTGATCCAGGTTACACAGGCATTGCAGGCCGTAGCGGCCCGCGCCGTGCAGGAAGTGATGCGCCGGATAAGGCGGCTCGAAGTGTCCGGCCTGCCCCGCATCCGTGCCGATGGTTTCGGTACCGAAACCGATGACACCGCGCTCCTCCACCAGCCACTTCATCACCGCCGGGTTTGGGCCCGGCGTATGCGCGCCGTCGTCCCTGAGATTGGAGTAGTCGCGCCAGCTCTTCTTCGACCAGTCGGTCCTGAGCAACACCCAATTCCGCTCGGGGATACGGCCGTGCCTGGCTTCGAAGGCTTCGACAATCGGGACGGTCAGCAGGAAATCGGGATCCTGCGCCGCCTGCGCCGAGCAGTCGATGACACAGGCCGGTGCGATCATGTCCTTGGCCGGCATCGTGTCGACGGCATTGTTCGGCAGGTTCTTGCCGGTGAACCAGTGAATCGGCGCATCGAAATGCGTGCCGGTGTGTTCGCCGAACGTAACGTTGTTCCAGTACCAGGCCGGGCCGCGACCATCGTATCGCGATATCTCCTGGATGCGGACAGGCGCGGCCTGACCGAACTCCGGCGGGAGGACGATGACCGGAAAGTCCGGACTGAGTGTGAAGGTCAGATCGACGACGCGCACCGCGCCGGAAGAAACCGCACTCGCCAGCTCCAGGAGACTCTTGCTTTGCATCGTCACGTCCTCCAGCTCGGTTGAAATCCCGCTTCTTATCTGTCGAGCTCGCGCTCGAGCGCTTTCGGATTGGCCGCGAGACGTTGCCGGATCTCTTCGGCGACATCTCCGACATACATCTCCTCGAGCCCCTTCTTGAGGCCCGACACGATCGCCTGTGCGATCACGCGCGGCGCGACCTTCGGCGGCGGCACGGTCTGGAACCATTCGGTGTCGACAGGGCCGGTGAACAGGTTCATCACCCGGACGCCGCCGGGCCGCAGCTCCGCGCGCAAGCAATGCGACAGCGACAGGCACGCCGCTTGCGAGGCCGAGTAGGCGCCGAAGGCAGGCCAGTTCGCCAGCGCATAGACCGAGAGAATATTGACCCATGCGGCACTGCTGTTGATACCGTCGGCACCGCGCATCCGCATGGCGGGGCCAAAGGCTTGAGCGAGATTGATGAAGCCGAGATAGGCCTGATCGATCTCGTCGCGTGCGATGCTCGTGCCCCTGCGGTCGAGCAGGCCGCCCGGCCGGACATATTCGGTCGTGTTGACGAGAATATCGACCTTGCCGCCGATATCGGCCGCAAGATCGGTAGTCGATTTTTCGTCAGCCGCATCGAGAGTCACGATCTCGATCCCGTCCTGACCGCGCAGCCGCTCTTCGCCGGCGAACGGTCGCCATGGTTCGGCAATGCCGACGAACACCGTCTTGGCGCCCGCCGCCTTCAAAGCGGCGACGGCTTCCTGACCGATGACGCTGCGGCCGTTGGTGACGAGCGCGCGACGGAATTTCGGATCGGCCGTCATTTCCCGCCACTGCTTGTCGTCTGCCATGTTGGGAGTCTCCGCTTCGGGATGGGCAAAGGCCACCGCCTGGCCGCTCTTGTCCAGTTGCAACGACATGCTGACGGCCGCCCCCTCAGCGCAGTCGGCATGAAGATGTGCGACGATCGTCGGACCGCAATCCATCTTGATGAGGCCGATCCGCCACGGCGCTCGTTCGCGGAAATAGACGTCGCTTGGTACGCGCGCCGTTGTCTCGGCAAGCAGTACACCTCGCCGCGGCGCATCGACGAAAGCGAGGCCGGCCGAAAGACAAGACGGGCAGGCTTCGCGCGCCGGATAGGCAAAGGCGCCGCAAGCCTCGCAGCGCTGCAGCATAAAGCGGCCTTCGGCGGCCGCGCGCGTGAACCCGTGCGACATCCTGCTGCGCGGTCGCGGTGGCGAGGCCGGTAGCCGCGTCCGCAGCAGCGGGTTCTTGCGCCGGGGCGGCTTGATCGGCTCTATCATCGCGAAGGTCCAGCAAGGATCGCGGCGCCCGAGGCGAGACCACGATCATAATTGATCATACCGAACCCCGAGGCCAGAGCGAGGCTCGCATTTCTGACCTGCGTGGGACCGGCACTGCCCAGAACCTGCCGCAGCCCTTCAACGAGACCGAGATAGGCGCCGGCGGCACCGGCCTGCCCGACCGAGAGCTGTCCGCCCGAGGTGTTGTGCGGGAAGTCGCCGTCTATGGTGAGATCGTGTTGGCGCACGAACTCGGCGCCCTCGCCCTTCTTGCAGAAGCCGAGATCCTCGAACTGCATCATCGTGATGACGGGATAGTCGTCATAGGTCTGCACGACATCGAGATCGTCAGGCTTCACGCCGGCCATCGCATAGAGCTCGCCGACGTCCATCGCCCAGCCGCCGCGCACCTGCATCGGATCGTCGGCAAAGGCATTGTGCCGCTCGATCGTCGAAAGGAGTCGCGCGGCCGGCAGCTGCAGCGATGACGCCGTCTCATCGCGCATCACGAGGAAAGCCTCCGCGCCCGCACAGGGCATCACGCAATCAAACAGGTGGATCGGATCGGAAATCGGCCGGGCCGCCAGGTATTGCTCGAGCGTGAGCGGCGCCTTCATCAGCGCATGCGGGTTGCGGACGGCATTGGCGCGCTGGGCGACAGCGATCTTGCCGACATCCTCGCGCGCGACGCCGAACATTCGCATATAGTTGCGCGCAATCAGCGCAAAGCTGGCATTGGCACCGCCCGCGCCGTAAGGATAGACGGCGTCCTGATTGAACCGCGAGAAATTCTCCAGCGTCAGCCTGAACGAATCGACGTGATTGGTGTCGCCAGCGACGCACGCCACGATGTCGGCGTCGCGCGCCTGAACCGCGCGCGCCGCCTTGCGCAGCGCCGCGATGGCGCTGGCGCCGCCGAGCGGGATCGTATCCAACCACCGGACGCAAAGCCCGAAATGCTGCGTCAATCCGATGCCACTGTCCGTGCCCATGGTGAAACTGGAGACGCACAGGCCGTCGATGTCGGACGCCTTGATGCCGGCCTGCGCGACGAGCGCACTCAGCGCCCGCCCGATCCACCACTGCGCGCTCTCGATGGAGTAGCGCACGTAGGGAATCGTGACGGGAGCCGCGATCACGACGCCGTCATATGGTGCGCGCAAGGTGTTGGTCACCGACCGCCCTCGTTCATCCGCTCAGACCACCGTCAGTTTCACGTCAATATTGCCGCGGGTTGCGTTCGAATAGGGGCAACGCTCATGCGCACTGGCAACGACCTCTTCGGCCGTAGCCTTCTCGACACCGGGCAGGTTGACTTTCAGCTCGACAGCGAGCGCATATCCGACGGGCACCGGCCCCATCGCGACCTTCGCAGTCACGGACGGCTCGGCAGAGGGCACCACCTTCCGCGTGCGCGCGACGAGCTTGACCGCGCCGAGAAAGCAAGCGGCATAGCCGGCCGCAAAGAGCTGCTCGGGATTGGTGCCTTCGCCACCGGGGCCACCCATCGATTTCGGCAAGGACAGGGACACCGACAGCAGACCGTCAGCGCTGGCGGCCTTGCCATCCCGACCTCCGGTCGCCGTCACCTCGGTCTCGTACAGGATCTTTTCGGGGGTCATCATGACTTGTTATCCAGGAACGGTTTTTCGAGGACTAGCGGCTGTTACGGGCAAGTAATGCGCGGAAATCATCGCGGGCCTGGGCGCTCGCCCGCCTGAAGCTCGGCCCGCGGCTGGGCTCGGTGCCATTGAGCTTGCGGAGCTGCACCCACATCTCGGCACTCTTGAGCGCCACGGCCGCGCAGTTGACCACCGGAGCGTGGCCGACCTTCAGGCCATGCTCTCGCCCGATCAAAAGGCCTGGCAACACGCCGGCCGGGATCACGACATCGGCGCCGCGTTCCACCAGCGGGAGCGCGCAGGCGACGAAGTCCTTGATCATGCGGGCTTGCGCGGCAGCGTTTCCGGCGAACGCATCGGCGAAATCCTCCGGCCTGCAGCCAAGGCCGGTCACATGGACGAGGCGATCGCCGAGGCCGTAACGCTCGGCCTGCTCATAGTGCCAGACCTCGAAGACGGGATCGAGCGTCACAAGACCTAGCCGCCGCCCGAGTTGTGAGGCCGCCAGCAACGTCGACTCGCCGGTCCCGATCACGGGAATGTCGAGCGCCGAGCGCAGCTCGTAGAGTCCGGGATCCTGAAAATGCCCCATGACGAAGGCGTCGAACCCGCCCTCCTCCGCCGCGATGCCGTTGTCGATGGCCTGGACTGCACAGCGCAATTCCGCGAGCCGTCCGAACTCGCGGTCCGGCGGACTGATGCCCTCGACGTGAACCGTCGTACCCGGCGCAGCGATGTCGTTTAGGTATTCCGACAGCCGCGCCATGTAGGGCGCGTTCACGCTCGTATCAACAAAGCTCTGCCAGAAGATGCGCATCGTCCTTCTCCTCAAGCGGTGATCGGAGGATCGGTCGTCGGCTGCCGATGAATATATTTCAATCATAAACTAATTCGCGCGTCAAATGCGCGCGGCGGCGAGGGCGGCTAGTGCGGTCAGGGCCAAGGCGAGCACGGCGTTTTCGCTCAGTCGAGGAGCGGAGAAACGCCGCACACTGGCGAAATTGTATGCAACAACATTTTTTTCCGACAGCCCCGTGACACGTGTTGACGGCGCCACCGGAGATACTTTAGGCTTTAAGTAATTCCTCGCCGGTCAAGGACCGGTGGCCATGACAATGATGTTGCAGGGCACCGATTTTGAGAGACTCGATCGTGTGGACAGTCGCCGTGCTCGAACAGCCGGCCTTAGCAGCAGCATCGCCGGTCGCGCATCGCGGCCGCACCGACGACCTTTCATCGCTCCGGAAAAGGCCCGCTTGCATTTGCCGGTGGGCCTGTCGTTCGCGCGGCACGCAACATCATGGCCGCTGAGCGCCCGGGCGAGCATACTCTCTTCGGTCGCGCCCGGTATTTGGCGCCGCAACAATGCTTTCAATCGGTCGGTTCGTCGTTCGGGGACCCCGCGCGGCAGCATCGAAGCATTCCTATCCAGCATCAACGGAGGAGAACGCATATGCGCAAGGCTCTGAGCTTACTTGCACTTGCCGCCGGCATCGTCACAGCCCCGGCCGCGCGGGCCGATATCACCATCGGCTTCGTCACCTCGCTCAGCGGCAACGGCTCGTCGATCGGCATCCCTTACGGGCGCGGCATCAACGCGGCGTATGAATACAAGAAGACCGTCAACGGCGAGACCATCCGCCTGATCCAGCTCGACGACGGCTCCGACCCGTCGGCCGCGACCCGCAACGCGCGCAAGCTGGTGGAAGAAGAGAAGGTCGACCTCCTGATCGGCACCGCGACGGCGCCTTCGACCATCGCCATGGCGGCGGTGGCGAGCGAATTGAAAGTGCCGATGATCGCGGTCTCGCCGATCGGCAAACTTCCGGAAACACCCGAGCAGTGGGTGGTGTCGGTGCCGCAGCCTGCATCCCTTCTCGTCAAGATCATCGCCGATCGCATGAAGCGCGATGGCATGAAGAACGTCGGCTATATCGGCTTCTCCGACGCGTGGGGGGACCTCGTCTACAACGGCGCCAAGGCGGCGGAGGCTGCCGGCGACGTCAAGATCCAGACCAACGAGCGCTATGCGCGCACCGACACTTCGGTCACCGCGCAGATCCTCAAAGTGCTTGCGGCGCGGCCGGACGCCGTGCTGGACGGCGGCTCGGGGACGCAAGGCGCGCTGCCTCTCCTCAGCCTGGCGGAGCGCGGCTTCAAGGGAAACACCTACGGCACGGTGGCGCTTGTCAATCCGGACTTCGTGAACGTCGGCGGCAAGGCGGCCGAAGGCATCCAGGTCTCCGCCGGCCCCGTCATCGTGGCCGAGCAGCTGCCCGACGAACACTTCGCCAAGAAGATCGCGCTGGATTTCCGCAGCGTCTACCAGAAGGTCCATAACATCCCGACCACCGACGGCTTCTCCGCCTACTCCTTCGACGCCTGGCTGATCTTCGCCAACGCAGCGGAGCGCGCGCTCAAGACGGCGAAAGCCGGCACGGCGGAATTCCGCACCGCCCTGCGGGATGCGATCCTCAGCACCAAGGAGCTGCCGGGCGTGCATGCCATCTACAACTTCAAGCCCGGCGCGGTGACCGGCGTCGATGAGCGCGCGCTGGTCGTGGTGCGCCTGACGGGCGGCGCCTGGAAATACGCGCCGTAGTCGGACGGCGGCAGGCCACCAGAACAAGGGGACGGCGTTCTCAATGACGAGCGACATCGCAGCCATTCTTGCGATCGACGGGATCGCCACCGGCGCAGTCTATGCGCTGGTGGCGATCGGGACCGTCCTCATCTTCACCGTGACACGGGTCATCTTCATTCCCTTTGGCGACATCGCGGCCTTCACGGCGCTGACGCTGGCGGCGCTCGATGCGAAGCGCTTTCCGGGCACGGGCGCGCTGGTCGTCATCCTGGCGTGCCTCGCAACTCTGATCGAAATCATCTCGCTGCTGCGCAACGGCGAGCTTCGGCTGCTTCCGCGCGCTCTCTTCTTCTACCTCGCATTGCCGCTGGCCGTGATTGGCCTCGCCTGGCTGACCATGCGCGCCGAGCCGCCGCTCGCCATCAGGCTCGTGCTGGCCTTGATGCTGATCACCCCGATCGCCCCGCTGCTGGACCGGATCGTCTTCCGCCCTATTGCGGACGGAACGGTGCTGCTGCTCCTGACCGTCTCCGTCGCCCTGCACTTCGCGCTGGTCGGCCTTGGGCTGCTCTTCTTCGGTCCCGAGGGTGTCAGGACCGAGCCGCTGACGTCATTGTCGACCGAATTTGCGGGCGTGCTGATCTCGGGCCAGACCATGCTGATCGTGATCGCAGCCCTCGTCTTCTCTGGCCTGCTCTATCTCTTCTTCGACTTCACGCTGGTCGGTAAATCGCTCCGCGCCACAGCCGTGAACCGCACCGGCTCCCGCCTGATGGGCATACGTCCCGCCCGCGCCGGTACCATCGCCTATCTCCTGGGCTCGCTGATGGCCGGCGTCTCCGGCATCCTGATCGCGCCCGTCAACACCGTATTCTACGATTCCGGCTTCCTGATCGGCCTCAAGGCCTTCGTCGGCGCCATCGTCGGCGGCATGACCAGCTATCCCGGCGCGGCCATCGGCGCCGTCGGCGTCGGTATCCTCGAGAGCTTCGCATCCTTCGAGAGCAGCGCGCTGAAGGATGTCATCGTGTTCTCGCTTCTGATCCCGATCCTGATCTGGCGATCCCTCGCGTCGCTGCATTCCGAGGAGGAGATCGAGGAATGACGCGCCTTCACGTTCAGCTCGCGGCGGTGGCGGCGGTAGCGTGCCTCGCGCTCGCGCCACTCGTGCTCAGCCCCTTCAGCATCACGCTGATGAACTATATCGGCATCTATTCGCTGGTCGCGATCGGCCTTGCCCTGCTTACCGGCGTCGGCGGCATCGTGTCCTTCGGGCAGGCCGCCTTCGTCGGCGTCGCGGCCTATGCCACCGCCTGGGTCTCTGCTCTGAATGGATATTCCCCGTGGCTCGGCCTCGTGTTCGGGGTGGCGCTGACCTGCGGTGTCGCGACCGTCCTCGGCGTCGTCACCTTGCGGCTCCAGGGCCATTTCCTGTCGCTCTCGACCGTCGCCTGGGGGCTCGCCATCGGCTTCCTGTTCGGCAATGTCGAGGGGCTCGGGCGCTTCAACGGCATCTCGTCGATCCCGCCGATCAGTCTCGGATCGTTCGCGCTCGTCTCGAGCGCCCAGATCTATTTCCTGATCTGGGGCATCGTCGTCGTGGTGCTTTTCCTCGGATACAATCTCCTCGACTCCCGGCTCGGCCGCGCCATGCGCGCGCTGCGCGGCGGCAATATCCTGGTCGAAAGCCTCGGCATCAATGCCTTCCGGATCAAGCTCGTGACCTTCGTGATCGCGGCCTTCCTCGCCTCGCTCTCCGGCTGGCTCTACGCCCATATGAGCCGCTTCATCAGCCCGGGCCCGTTCGATGCCGGCATGGACATCGAATATCTGATGATGTCGATGGTCGGCGGCGCCGGCAGCCTGCTCGGCGGCGTCGTGGGCGCCGCTATCGTCACCTTGCTCAAGAACAGCGTGCAGGACTATCTGCCGCTGATCGCCAAGGGCGCGTCCGGCCAGCTCGAGATCGTCGCCTTCTCCGCGCTGTTCATCCTGTTCCTGCAATGGGCGCGGCAGGGCATCGTGCCGTTCGTCGCGCGCTACTTGCCGAAGATCAAGCGCGGACGGCCGCCAGCCGCCCCGCCCCTGCCTCGCCGTCCCCAGCCGACACCGGGCGAACTGCTTCTGAAGGTCGACGGCGCCGAGCGGCGCTTCGGCGGTCTGGTCGCAGTCAACAATGTCAGCTTCGAGGTCCGCTCCGGCGAGATCCTCGCCGTCATCGGCCCGAACGGCGCCGGCAAGAGCACGATGTTCAACTGCCTGACGGGCGCGCTCAGGGTCAACAAGGGCGAGATCGTCTTTGCCGGGCGCGCCATCACGCACGATGCCCAATCCCGCATCGCCAAGAATGGAATCGCCAGGACCTTCCAGCATGTGAAGCTGCGGCCGCGCATGAGCCTGCTCGAAAACGTCATGCTCGGCACCTACGCGCGCACCAGCACGGGCCTGTTCGCCGGCGCCTTCCGCCTCAACCAGGGCGAGGAAGCCAGCGCCCGGCACGAGGCCTTGAAGCAGCTCGAACGCGTCGGTCTCGGCGACAAGCCGTTCGAGCTCGCGGGCAATCTGCCGCTCGGCAACCAGCGCATCCTGGAGATCGCGCGCGCGCTCGCCGCAGACCCGGCGCTGCTGGTGCTGGACGAGCCGGCCGCGGGCCTGCGCCGGCAGGAGAAGCTCAGGCTTGCGGAGCTGCTCCGCTCGCTGCGGTCGGACCATCTGACCATCCTGATCGTCGAGCATGACATGGAGTTCGTGATGTCGCTGGTCGACCGCATCGTCGTGCTCGACTTCGGCTCCAAGCTCTGCGAAGGCGCGCCCGCCGCGATCCGGAGCGACGAACGGGTGCAAGAGGCCTATCTCGGAGGCGTCGCGTGAGCGAGATGTTTTCCATGACGGATGTGACCGTCTGCTACGACAATGTCGAAGCGGTCCGCAACGTCTCGCTGTCGGTCGAGGAAGGCCAGATCGTCACCGTGATCGGCCCGAACGGCGCCGGCAAGACCACGCTGCTGATGGCCGCCATCGGGCTGCTCGCCTCCCGCGGCCGCCTCGTCTTTCAGGGCAACGACATCGGCAGGATGTCCGTCGAGGACCGCGTCGAGCGCCGGCTGTGCCTCGTGCCGGAGAAGCGCGAGCTGTTCTCCGACATGTCGGTCGCCGACAATCTCCTGCTCGGCTCCTACAGCCTGCGGGACCGCTCGGGCGTCCAGAAGACGCTGGACGAGGTCTATGATCGCTTTCCGCGCCTGAAGGAGCGGCAGCGCCAGGCCGCCGGCACCCTCTCCGGCGGCGAGCGCCAGATGCTGGCGCTCGGGCGCGCGCTGATGGCGAGGCCCAAGCTGCTCATGCTCGACGAGCCCAGCCTCGGCCTCGCACCGCTGATCGTGCGCGAGATCTTCCGCACCATCGCCTCGCTGCGCGATCTCGGCGTCTCGATCCTGCTGGTCGAGCAGAACGCCCGGGCCGCGCTGGAGACGGCCGACTACGGCTATGTGCTCGAGACCGGTGAGATCGTGCAGTCCGGCCCCGCCAAGGATCTCATCCACGATAAGAGGCTGATCACGGCCTATCTCGGCGGGCACTAGCGCCGCCACAACAAAACGTCGAAAACAACCCCATGCACAGTAGCCGGTGACAGCGATTTCAATGACTTGGCGGCCAGCCTTACGGATTTTGCGAATCCAAGTTGCTCCGTCGGGCAAAACAGGGGCATAATGCCATCATCGCTGGTCCCGGGTGCCGACCGCTTCGACCGCCAACCGGACTTCCGTTTACATGCAGGACGATCGCATATGACTGGTGGCGGCGCCTGTGCGCACGCCTCGTCCTTCGAGACGGCGCTGACGCGCCTCCTCAGGATGAGGCTATCAGCATCAGTGCTCGTTGAAACTGTTGCCGCGCATTCCGTCCTCATCCTGAAGGAGCCCGCCTAAAGCGGGCGTCTCGAAGGATGGCCGCAGGGAAGAGCTCTCAAATGCGATAGCTCTGCGTTTTCACAAGCACACTGCAGACGCGCCGACAGTCTGAATTTCCGTGCGATGCCATTTCTTCCGACGCTCTCGCCTATCTAGGACCTCGCCCCCACCGCTCTGGTCAGCATCGGAAAATGCTTGTTGCCGCCTGCGAATGGCGGGAATTTCACGAAGTCCGCACGCATGTGCTTGATCACGTCAGAGCCGAGTGCGTGCGCGAGGGCTTGCGGGCTGTCGAACACCAGCTTGTTGCGTTGCATGTGCTCGACGCGCTGCGATGGCAGCCGATCGACCCAGTCGATGCGGGTGTAGATCTCGATCTGGCGGACGTTCGGGAAGGTCCGCATGATCGACGGGTGGTGCTCGAGATAATGCAGGTTCCAGGCGTTCATATCCTCGGCCGGGCCGGGATAGTGCACGAGGTAACTGCACGGACTAGTCGTTCCCGCCGGATGCTCCGCGACATCGACGGGAAACGCGCGCGTCAACATCACTTGGTGTGTGACATCGAGTCCGGTGAGGCCGGATAGCCCGGCCCCTGTTGCCAGGCCGGCAAGGACGCCGCCGCGGTCCATCGCCGCCTCGCAGGCGAACAGGTCGGGAAACCGGAGTTGAAGCGCAAAGGCGGGGCCGGCGCCGTCTGCCTTGTAAGGATGGTCGACCGACTGTTCGAGCGGCGTGAACAGCATCGCCTCGGTCATGTCGGGGATCGAGCCGACGAGCTCCGCCACAGTGCCAACCTCATCAGGACGAACCCGCCGTTCGCCCGTGGAATCGGAGAATGCCATGAACAGCGAGATCATGCGGGCGTTGCCTCGGTTCCCTCGCCCACACTCACATGCGCCATCAGTGCGGCGCGAATGTCATCGGGCCATGGAATCGCATGATGATCGAGCAGCGAGGTCGCAGCAAGGATCTGGCGCGCGCGCCAGCGCGGGCCATTCGCGCCGGAGATGACATGCTCGAGATGGAGAGATGACCCACCGACCCTGATGATGCGCAGGTTGAACGTCAGGAGATCGCCGAACATCGACGGCCGGGAGAAATCGCAATTCAGGTGCACCGTGGGCGTTCCGATCTTCCGGACCGTGATCAGCTCCGGCCATGGAAAACCGATTCCAGCCCAGAAATCTTCGACGACGCCATTGAGAATGTTCAAATAGGACGGGAAGTACGCGATGCCCGAGGGATCGCAGTCTCCGAACCTGAGCTCGCGATCGAACGAAAAATTCGTCATCAGATCGCAACAACGGGGTGGCGGATGACACCGACGCCCTCGACGCCGGCCTCGACCACGTCGCCCGGCCAAAGCCATTCCTGCGGGCTCATGCCGGCGCCGACGCCTTCAGGCGTACCCGTGGCGATGATGTCGCCCGGCTCGAGCGTCATGCCCGACGAAATGTCCGATATCAGCACCGGAATGTCGAAGATCATGTATTTGGTGTTGGAGTCCTGCTTCATGACCCCGTTCTTGGTCAGCCACAGCCGCAGATCGTGTGGATCGGGAATCTCGTCGGCGGTCACGATGCAGGGGCCGAACGGCGCATAAGTGTCCATGCCCTTGGAGAAGATCCACTGTCCGGCGCGGCGATTGTCGCGCGCGGAAATGTCGATCATCACCGAATAGCCGAAGACGTGGTCCATCGCCTTATCGCTCGCGATGCGCGTTGCGGTCTTGCCGATGATGACGGCGAGCTCGACTTCCCAGTCGAGTTGCTGCGTCATCTTCGCATTGTGCTGGATCGCCGCGCCCGGGCCGATCACGGAGGTCGGCGGCTTGGAGAAGACGACCGGCTGCTTCGGCAGGTCCTTGTCCGTATCCAGGCTCTTGGCGGATTCCGCCACATGCGCCCGATAGTTCAGCCCGATGCCGAAGATGTTTTTCCGGGGCCGCGGGATCGGCGCCTGCAGCTTTACATCCTCGACCGCAACCGCCGAGCCGGCCGGGAAGCGGCCATCGGCGTCCGCCAGCGCATCCTTAAGCGCTGGCAGCAGGGTCACGCTGTTGTCGATGAACGACAACATATCACTCGGCCATGTCACGCCGCTGGACGCACCAAGGTGCTCGACATCGACGACCAGTCCATTGACGAGGGCTCCAAGACGGGCACCGCTGGCGCCCAAAGTGTAGGTGACGAGACGCATGAAAGCTTCTATCCGGCTGTTCTGGTTGAATTCTGCAAGGGCATGTCAGGCGGCAACCGACTGGTAACCGCCATTGTCGCCATAGGCCTCTTCCCGATAGAGCCCGAGGCCTTCGATGACGGGCAGGTCGTTGAAGCAGAACAGGCAGGCATCCTCGCTCGCCGAGGCATTGCCGTGCTCGTGCCAGGCCCAGGAGGGAACGCAGAAGATGTCGCGCTCTTCCCATTCGAGCCGCTTGCCGCCGATGATCGAATAGCCGCGCCCCTTGGCGACCTGGTAGATGAAGCTGCCGGTGTGCCGGTGCGACTTGGTCTTCTCCCCGGGGCGCAGCAGCTGCATGCTGGCACCGATCGTCTGCATCACATGCCCGCCGGTGACCGGGTTGACGTAGTTCATGAGGATGCCGTCATAGGGCGAGCCATCGGTCGCGGCCGCATATTTCTGCAAGGACTCGTAGGTCGGCTCCCACTCATATTTGAACATCGGCGAATAGCCCTTCGACCAGCGCGAGTCCGCCGGCCGAAGACCGGGATTGCCCCAGGTCCGGGTCATGTCGTCCACGGGATAGCCGGACGGCTCCTGCTGGATCTTCGGATGCACGACGAAGAAATTGGCTTCCAGCGCGTTGACGAGCGGGATGTCCAAGCCGTCCTGCCAGATGCAGACCGAGCCGTTGCCTTCGACGCCATGCTCGTGCCAGGTGCCGTTCGGCGTCAGCACGAAATCCCGCGCGCCCAGCGTCATCTTGTGACCGTCGACGATGGTGTAGGCGCCCGCGCCTTCCATGATGAAGCGCAGCGCGGAGGCCGAGTGGGCGTGGGCGGAGGCGACCTCGCCGGGATGCATCACCTGCAATCCCGAATAGAGCCAGCCGACCGCGGCCGACACGTCGCGCCGTCCGGGATTGTTGAGATAGATCACCCGCCGGCCGGCTTTCTCGGGCGAGACCAATTCGACCGAGCGCAGCACGTGCTCGCGCAGATCCTTGTAGCGCCAGAGCACGGGAACCGAGGCCGATTGCGGCGCCCACGGCTCGATCTTGTTGGCGACGGTCCAGAGCGCTCCGGCTTCGTACCTTTCGAGATCCTTGTAATAGGCCTTGAGCTCGGGGGTGTCCTCGACATTGGCCCGGCCGATCACGTTCTCGCGCATCCTATCCTCCAAGTCCTGTCTTATGATCCCGCACCCTCAAGGGAACTAGCCCGTCATTCCGATTGACCTGGAATCGACGAGAAGCCCGCCTGCTCTTGTCCGGCGACGGCTTCCGGCTCTGCCAGACCGAGCGGCGTCTGCGGACGACGGTTGACCCGCAGATCGAAAATGTCGAACCGGTTATAGTGCCCGACGATGTCGTGCATCTGCTTCGGCTGGATGCAGCGCTCGAGGTCGATGTCGGCATAGACGATGCCCTCGTCGTCGATCAGCGAATCACCGACCACGCGCCCGTCCGGCCCGATGATGCCGGAGAATGCGCTCGACTTCCGTTGCAAACGTGCGCGTGCGTCGGGAACGACGGTCTCCATCGCCGCGATGATCTGCTCCGACACGGTCGAGCAGGAGACGATCGTAAAGATCTTGCCTTCGAAGGAGTGGGCAATCGCGCGCAATTTGATCGCCTCCGCCATGTCATAGTCAGGGGGCGCGACGGGGAGCGAGATGTAGCTGGCGACGTGTACGAGCTCGCCCTGCCCGAGCAGCGCAAAGCGTGCGAGCGTGTTGGTGTTCTCGCCGCAGGCCAGGCCTCCGAGACGCCCGATCTCGGTATCATAGACGCGCAGGCTCGACCCGTCACCGCCGGTCCAGGTCAGCTTCTCTGCCCAGGTCGGCACCAGCTTGCGATGCTTGCCGAGCAACGCGCCGTCAGGCCCGATGAAGACCAGCGTATTGTAGATCGCGCCGAGCGAGATCGGGCTGCGCTCGTTCACGCCGAGCACGACGTGGCATCCCGTATCGCGCGCGGCTTTTCGGACGATGTCGACCTCCGGCCCCGGCACCAGCACCGACGCCTTGGCGAGCTTCTCGAACCATGCACTGCCCGTGACGGGATCGGTGATCCAGTTCCAATAGGGATAGCCGGGAACGAACACTTCGGGGAACGCGACGAGCTTCGCCCCATTGGCTGCGGCCTCACGGACCAGTGAAGCCGCCTTCTCCGCGGTCGCGCTCGCGTTGAGATAGACTGGAGAAGCCTGGACGGCGGCAGCTTTAAAGCGAGGCAGCTTCAGCATCGGCCCTACCCTGTCGCTGGCCCATGACCGCCTAGTCGGAGGGTGGATCCGCAAGGGTGATAGCATGGCGCGGCGTTGACTTACTTCACATGTAAACGTATGCTATAGCATATTTCTGGAGGGTGCAATGGCTGAACGGTCTTTTGCTCGCGAGGTCGAGGATCTCAGGCTCGGCGACGGCGACACGTTCCGCGGCGAAGGCATCCTCGCCATCACCAAGGCGCTGCTGCAATCGGGCGTCGCCTATGTCGGCGGCTACCAGGGCTCGCCGATCTCGCATCTGATGGACGTGCTGGCCGACGCCAAGGACGTGCTCGACGATCTCGGCGTCGTATTCCAGAGCTCGGCCAACGAAGCCGCCGCCGCGGCGATGCTGTCGGCATCGGTGATGTATCCCCTGCGCGGCGCGGTTGCGTGGAAGTCGACCGTCGGCACCAACGTCGCCTCCGACGCTCTTGCCAACCTCGCCTCGGGCGGTGTCACCGGCGGCACCATGATCATCGTCGGCGAGGACTATGGCGAAGGCTCTTCCATCATGCAGGAGCGTACCCACGCCTTCGCGATGAAGTCGCAGATGTGGCTGCTCGATCCCCGCCCCGAGCATGAATGCATCGTCAATCTGATCGAGAAAGGCTTCGAGCTCTCCGAGTTCTCCAACACGCCGGTCATGCTGGAGGTACGCGTGCGCGCCTGCCACATGCACGGCAGCTTCGCCTGCAAGGACAATGTCAGGCCGGCGCACACCATCAAGGACGCGCTCAACAATCCCAAGCGTGACGTCAACCGCATCGTGCTGCCGCCGGCGGCCTATGAGCACGAGCAGGAGAAGATCAAGACGCGGATGCCCGCGGCTGTTGAATTCATTCGGGACCACAAGCTGAATGAGTGGATGGGGCCGAAGCAGGGCAAGGTCGGCATCATCATGCAAGGCGGCATGTACAACAACGTCATCCGCGCGCTGCAATATCTGGGGCTGTCGGATGCCTATGGCAACACGCAGATCCCGCTCTACGTCATGAACGTCACCTACCCCGTGATCGACACCGAGGTTGCGGAATTCTGCGTCGACAAGGACGCCGTGCTCATCGTCGAGGAAGGCCAGCCGGAATATCTGGAGCAGGCGATCAATACGGTCTTGCGCCGCAAGGACATCCAGGCGCGCGTCCACGGCAAGGACGTGCTGCCGATGGGCGGCGACTACACCGCACAGGTGCTGCTCGGCGGCGTCAGGGAATTCCTGGAGAAGACCGAGCCGCGGCTGCTCGGCAATCGGCCGCCGGCGCCGGACGCAGCGTCCGTGCTCAATCACCCCGCGGTCGAGAAGCTCAAGCAGGTGGTGCCGGCGCGCCCGCCCGGGCTTTGCACCGGCTGCCCGGAACGGCCGATCTTCGCCGCCATGAAGCTGGTCGAGGAAGAGCTCGGCCAGCACCACGTCTCCGCGGACATCGGCTGCCATCTGTTCTCGATCCTGCCGCCGTTCAACATCGGCGCGACCACGATGGGCTTCGGCCTCGGCCCGGCCTCGACCTCGGCCTTCAACGTCAAGGCCGACAAGCGCTCGATCGCGGTGATGGGCGACGGCGGCTTCTGGCACAACGGACTGACCAGCGGCATCGGCAATGCCGTGTTCAACAAGCATGACGGCGTGTTCGTCATCGTCGACAATTACTACACCTCGGCGACGGGCGGTCAGGACATCCTGTCCTCGCGCGCGGTCAACAAGCGCCGCAAGACCAACAATTCGATCGTGCAGGCGGTGAAGGGCATCGGCGGCCAGTGGGTGCGCCAGCTCGACCGCACCTACGACGTCGGCAAGATGCGCGACACGCTGAAGGAAGCGCTGACGACGAAAGAGGAAGGCCCGAAGGTCATCGTCGCTTCCTCCGAATGCATGCTGAACAAGCAGCGGCGCGTGAAGCCGCAGATTAACAAGGCGATCAAGGACGGAACGCGCGTCGTCAAGGAGCGCTTTGGCGTCGACGAAGACGTCTGCACCGGCGACCATGCCTGCATCCGCCTCTCCGGCTGCCCGTCGCTGTCGGTGAAGCAGCTCGACGACCCCTTGCGCGACGATCCGGTCGCGGCGATCGACAATTCCTGCGTCGGCTGCGGCAATTGCGGCGAGGTCTCCGAGGCCGCCGTGCTCTGCCCCTCGTTCTATCGAGCCGACGTCATCCATAATCCGACTCGCTGGGACATGTTCAAATCCAAGGTCGCCATGAGCGTGATCGGCTGGCTGCAGCGTCGGCGCGACCGCCGGCGGCCGGCACTCGAGGCACTGGCATGAGAGACGAGACGGTCCGGCTGGCTCTTCCCGCCGCAGGCGAAGCGACCGAGCGGCCGATCTCGATCGCGATTGTCGCGATGGGCGGCCAGGGCGGCGGCGTCCTGACCGACTGGATCGTTCAGCTCGCCGAGAACCATGGCTGGGTGGCGCAGTCCACCTCGGTGCCCGGCGTCGCCCAGCGCACCGGCGCCACCATCTACTATATCGAGGCGATGCCGCCGCTCGACGGCCGCAAGCCGATCCTGTCGCTGATGCCCACCCCGGGCGACGTCGACGTGGTGATGGCGGCGGAATTCATGGAGGCCGGGCGATCGATCCTCCGCGGCCTCGTGACGCCGGATCGCACCACGCTGATCGCGTCCAACCACCGCTCGTTTGCGATCGGCGAGAAGATCGCGCCGGGCAACGGCATCGCCGACGGCGGCGCCGTGACCGGTGCCATCGGAATTGCGGCGAAGACCGAGATCATCTTCGATCTGAACGCGCTGGCGATCGCGCATGGCAGCGTCATCTCGGCCGCGATGTTCGGCGCGCTCGCAGGCGCAGGCGTGCTGCCGTTCAGCCGCGACAGCTATCTCGACGTCATCCGCACCGGCGGCAAAGGCGCGAAGGCCAGCGTCGAGACTTTCGAGGCCGCCTTCGAGCGGGTCAAGACCGGCCCGACCGAAGTTACGGCGCCCGCGCAAGCCAAACCGGCCGACAATATCCCCTCTTCCGCGGCGCCCGATCCGCAGCTCGGCGAGCTTGTCGCAAGATTGAAACAGGAGCTGCCCGGGCCTGCACTCGCCATGGCTCGTGCAGGCTTGCGGAAGGTCGTCGACTTCCAGGACATCGCCTATGGCGGCGAATATCTCGACATCCTCAAGACGTTGCACGCAGCCGACCGAAACGCCGGCGGTGGCGCACATGCCTATGCCTTCACGGAAGCCGCGGCAAAGTACCTCGCCAACGCCATGACCTATGACGACGTCATCCGCGTCGCCGACCTCAAGACGCGCGCCGGCCGCCGCGCGCGCATCGAGAGCGAGCTCGAGATGTCGAACGGACAGGTGCTCCAGACCACCGAGTTCATGCATCCCCGCATGGAGGAAGTGATGGGCATGCTGCCGGCAGGCTTCGGCCGCTGGCTCGGCGCGCGGCCGCGCCTGCTCGGCTGGCTCGATCGCCGCGTCAACCGGGGACGCCGGGTGCGAACCTACTCGCTGCCCTGGTTCCTGGTCCTCTATGTCGTCGGCGGGATGCGCGGCCTGCGCCGCCGCTCGCTGCGTCACGCCATCGAGACGGCGCACCGGGATTCATGGCTCAAGGCCGCGACCGAGGCGGTCCGGACCAATTACCAGCTCGGCATCGAAATCCTGCAATGCCGACGCCTCGTCAAAGGCTATTCCGATACCCACAGCCGGGGGCTGTCGAAATTCGACAGGACGCTCGCGGCGATCAAGCTGGTGGAGCGCCGCGAGGATGCGGCCGACTGGGCGCGCCGCCTGCGGGAGGCTGCGCTGAAGGACAGCGCCGGAACGGCGCTCGACGGCGTGATCCAGACCATCAAGACTTTTGCATGATTCCACGGGCGCCGGACGCAGGATTGCATTGCCGTTCGCCTCGCAGGAGGTCAGGATCAGGCGGCTTGACTACGATTCTCAGATTGTTAATCGGAGCGAAAGACCCGCGGTAATTCCCTTCACTCGACGAGACATTCTGTACTCGATGGTCATGCGATGCCGGCAGCACTCAAAGAGAACGTTGTTCCCGTCCTTGGGCAGATCGAAACCCGGCTCTGGCTCCAATTGCTGTCGCTGCATGGTGAGCTGTTCGCCTCGCTCAATTCGATGCTGAACTCGGAGTTCGGCCTGTCGCTGGCAAAATTTGACGTGCTGGCCCAGCTCGATCGTTACCGGGATGGCCTGGCGCTCGGGCAATTGTCGCAAAATCTGAAGGTGACCGGCGGCAATGTCTCGGGGCTGGTGCAACGTCTTCTCGCCGACGACCTCATCAGCAGGGAGATGTCGAGCGAGGACCGGCGGTCCTTCATCGTGCGCCTGACGCCGAAAGGCGAAGCGCTGTTCCGGAAGGCGGCCGAAATCCACAAGAAGCATCTCGCCAAACGGCTCGAGAACGTCCCGGCCCGGGAGCTGGACACCGCGCTGTCCGTGCTGAAATCGCTTTCCTCAAAACTTCATACCGAGAGCAAGAAGCAAAGTCGCAAGAGATAATGGCCAGAGAATCCAAAAGCAGATGGAAGTCGGGTCCGCCGAGGACGAGGGAGCAGCTGCAAACCTATATTCCGTATCTGTTCAACCGGCTCGCCAATCGCTGGAACCTGGATCAGAACCGGGATTTGAGCGAGCACGGCATCAACAATGTCGTGTTCCGGACGCTGTCGGTGCTGTTCATCTACAGGACCCTCACCGTCAACGAGGTCGCCGTTCTCGCGGTGACCGAGCAGTCGACGGCGAGCCGCATGGTCGAGTCCATGGTGTCGTCGGGCCTCGTCAAGCGCGAGATCGCCGAGGAGGACCAGCGCCGCCGCGTCGTCGGCCTGACGCCGGATGGCGAAGCGCTGCTGCGCAAGATCTGGCCGATCATGGCGAACAATTACGACAAGCTGGTCGAGGGCATCGAGCCCGACGACATCGAGGTCTGCGCGCGCGTGCTGGCCAAGATGGTCGAGAATATCCGCCTGAACCAGATCTAGAGCTTGATGATTTTGGGCTCGATCGGTCTGGCGGCGGACTCAATACACCTCTCCCGTAGGGAGAGGTGTACCGGCGGGGCGAAGCTCCGTACCAATCTCGTCGTGCTTGAACGCTAAGGAACTACGGCCCAAGTCCGACGAGGCTGGTACCGCCGCAGACATAGAGCACCTGGCCGGTGACGAAATCGGAGTGCTCGTCGAGGAAGAACGAGATTGCGTGCGCGACATCCTCGCGCGAGCCGAGCCGCCCGACCGGAACGTTGCGCGCCATCCGCTCCTGCTGCTCGGAGCCCTTCGGGATGATGCCCCAGAAATTGTCCGTCAGGATCGGCCCCGGGGCGACGACATTGACGGTGATGCCGCTCGCGGCAAGCTCCAGCGCCCAGGTCCTTGCCATGCCGTGCACGCCGGCCTTGGTGGCCGAATAGGCCGAGCGCGTCGCTGCCCCCATCGCGGCGCGCGAAGAGACGAACACGATGCGCCCGAAGCGGCGCGCACGCATCCCTTCCAGCGCCGCCTGGGTCAGGAGCATCGGCGCGCCCAGATGCAACTGCGCCAGCATCAATATGTCTTCCGGCTTGGCGTCGGGCAGCAGGTTCGGCAGGATGATTCCGGCATTGTGGACCAGGCTGTCCACGGCGTGATCCCGGCAGATCTCCTGCGCGATCGCACGCGTCTGTTCGATATCGGTGAGGTCGGCGCGATAGGCCGCGAGCAGATCATGCGTCCAGCCGGGCTTCTCCAGCCCGACCGAGACCACGCGTTGCCCGCTCTCGACGAGCTTCTTCGCCAGGGCCTCGCCGATCCCCGAATTGCCGCCGGTGATGAGGGTGGTGCGGATCTCGCTCATGATCAGACCTTCTTGATCAGACCTGACGCTTCTTGAGGTCACGCAGGTCGAAGAACGCGCCCTCGGCCATCAGCTTCCCGACGAAATCCTTCAACCCGCCGCGCTGGATCTTCTCGGTCGCGGTCAGCGGCAGGCTGTCGGCGAAGCAGATCCACCCCGGCGCCTTGTAATAGGCCATCTGCTCGAGGCTCCAGCGCACGATCTCTTCGGCGAGCGCGCGGTCCGCGCCGGCCTTCTCAGTGATGATGATTGCGGCAACCTCGTCGCCGCGCACCTGGTCCGGCGTCGCCGCAACCGCGGCCTGCCGGATCGCGGGATGGCGGTTGAGGACGGATTCGACCTCGACCGCGGCAATGTTCTCGCCGGAGCGACGGATCACGTTCTTCTTGCGATCGACGAAGTGCAGGTCGCCGTCCGCATCGCGCGAAACGATATCGCCGGTGTGCAGCCAGCCGCCGGCCCACGCCTCGGTGGTGGCAGCCTCGTTCTTGAGATATTCGCGGAAGAAACCGTAGCGCGGATCGGCGCCGGCGCGCCGCACCAACAGCTCGCCGGGCACATCCACCGGCGCATCATTGCCGCGGTCATCAACGATCCGAACCTCGATCTCGGGGGCCGGGCGACCAAAACAGCTGGTGCCGACCTTGCGCGGCTCGACATTGGCGGCGATGACGCCGCCGCTGCCGGTCTCGGTCATCGCCCAGGCCTCCAGCAGCGGAAAGCCGAAGCGCTGCTCGAACGTGGCATGCAGCAGCTTGTCGACGCCGGCGCCGAAGCCGAAGCGCACGCTGTGCGCGCGGTCCAGCTCCGATGGTGGCGCGCTCATCAGCATCGAGGGCATCACGCCGAGATAATGCAGGCAGGTGGCCTGGCTGTCGCGCACCGAGGCCCACCAGCTGCGCGGGTGGAAGCGATCGAGCATGGTCAGGCAGCCGCCGACCGACAGCATCGCCATCAGAGACACCGCCATCGCGTTCATGTGGAACAGCGGCAGCGGCGTGATCATACGCTCGCCGTCTGGCTTGAGGTCGATCAGCCCGCCGACGTCGCGATACCAGTTTCCGCAATGCAGGAAATAGATGTTGGTGAGGACGCAGCCCTTGGGCTGGCCCGTCGTCCCCGACGTATAGAGCAGCGCGCATTCGCTCCCCTCGCTTGCGGCGGCGGGGGGCCGCGCACCGCCGAACGGTGCGGGAACGTCGTCCTGATCGGCCACGACAGCGATCGGCCGGCCGGCCTGACGCGCGGCCAGCGCCACCTCCTCGCGCCGTTCGGCGAGGACGAACGCAGCATTCATCTCGGAATGCGAGATGATGTATTCGAGCTCGCTGCGACGAAGGTCCGGATTGATCGGCACCACCGAGACGCCGAGCGCATTGAGCGCGAACCACAGCTCGATGAAGACGGGCCTGTTCTGGAGCAGCAGCCCGACCCGGTGGCCTTCGCCGTAACCGCGGCCAGCAAACGCCGCGCGCCGGCGCTCGACCCGCTCGAGCATCGCGCGGTAGGAAATCTCGCCCGCCGCAATGCCGTAGATGCCTGCTGTCTCCGGCAGCACGTTGAGGAAGCCGGCTTCGCCACGGCGGAGCGCGGTCTCTCGAAAACGGGCATGGACGGTGGTCGCAGCGGTCAAGGCAGCCTCACATGAAAAGCTGGATATTGCCGAACGGCGCATCGAAATTGACGAGATCGACGCGCTTGAGCTTGATCTTCAGGGCATCGCCGACCTGCACGAGCTCGTGCGAGGCCCATCCCGAATAGCGCTCCAGCATATCGCCACGCGTTTCGGTGTAGATGTAGGAGGTTCGTGCCTTGAACACGCCGGCAGCAGGATCGTACGCGACGATCCGCGGAGCCTGGAGCAGATGATGGCAACGGCTCTTCGGCTTCTGGCTGAAGGTGCGCTCGCCGGCGAGCCGCTCGACCCGCACCTTCAGCAGCAGCAGATCCTCGTACATCAGTGACGGCTGCAGCACCGGATCCTGCTGCTGCCATTCGAGCGGCATCCAGTAACGCCCTTCGGGGTGAAACAGATCGAGCCAGGCCTGCCACTCCATCGCGTCGAGCAGCTCGGCCTCGCGATAGATGAAGTCCGTGATGGTGTTCTCGCCGATCATTCCGCGGCCTCGATGCGCTCGTCCATGCCCATGGTGATGAACTTCGCCCAGGCGTGAAACTGGTTCCGCATCTGCCGCTCGGACGTGCCGTTGATCACCGCCGTGACGTCCTGCTCTTCATGGCCGTCGTAGAGCCGCCGCAGATTGACCCATTGATTGCCGTTGGACTTCAGTCCCTCCTGCGCCCGCTCATACATTTCGAGGTCGTCGTGGCCGACGATCGAGGTCGGCGCGTTGATGAAGCGGTTGTACATCAATGCGCGCTCGTAGAGCTTGTCGGGCGCGCCGACCAGGCGATAGACCCAGCTCTCGACCAGCGTCTTGTCGACCGCGATGGGGATGAAATTGCGCAGGATCTGGACCGCGCCCTTCACCATGATGTTCGGGAAGTAGACGGTGTTGTGCCTGACTTCGCCAAGGATCTCATGCGCGCGCTGCTCGCCATAGGCCGCGACCATCTGGTCGAGATAGCCCGGGATATCCGAATAGTTCGAATGGATGGAGTTGGCGACGCCGGTGTGGCCGTGGCCGTTCGGCCAGATCCGGATGCCGCTCTGCTCGTAGAACTCGTACGGGCTCATGAAGGGACCGTAGAGCTGCACCGCCATCGGTGTTTCCGTGGAATCGCCCTGCTCGCGCTTCCAGACCTTGACCGCGGTGCCGGCCGAGCTCTCATGCGCCACCATCGGATGGCAGGTGTCGGTCTGGTTCTCGACCAGCATCTTCCAATTGCACGTGTGCATGTAGCGGATCGGCGTCGCCTGGACTGCGAGCTTCCCCTCCGGCGAGCGGTCGACCATGTTGTCGATGGTCGAAAGACTTTCGCCGAAATAATTCTCAAAGGAGACGCCGTCATCGCTCAGGCGAGCGAAGATGAAATCGCGGTAGATCACGACGTTCCTGATCTTCGACAGCCCCTCATTCGCCTGGGTGTCGCCGAAGCCGGTGCCCTCGTAGCCTTTCTTCAGCGGGATCGCGAGCAGCGAGCCGTCGGTCTTGAAGGACCATGCGTGATAAGGGCAGCGGAAGAACTTTCCGGTGTTGCCGCAGGGTTCGGACGCGATCTTCACGCCTTTGTGCGGGCAGCGATTGTAGAACACATGGATGGAGCCGTCGCTATGGCGGCTGGCCATGACCGGCTGCCGGCCGATATTGGCCGTGATGAAATCGCCGGGTTTTGCAAGTTGACTGGCATGGCCGACATAGACCCAGCTGTTGGGAAACAGGTGCTCCATCTCGAGCTCGAAGATCTCGGGGTCGACATAGACGTCGCGATACACCTCGGCCTCGCGCACCAGCGCCGCAATCGCGTGGGCATTCCCACCGTATCTTTTCATGGCGTCCCTCGCATCCCCTAGAGATCCAGCACCAGACGTTCCGACTTCGCGCGTGACACGCAGATCTGCATGACCTTGTTGGACGCCCTCTCCTCGTCACTAAGGATGACGTCGCGATGATCGGGGACTCCCGCGATCACGCCGCACTGGCAGATGCCGCAATCGCCGCGCCGGCAGTCGTAGAGCACGTCGAAACCAGCCGCCTCCAGCGCCTCGATGATGCTCTGCCCCGCCGCAACGCCGACGACCTGCCCGGTCGACTTGATCTCGACCTCGAACGGCCGGTCAGGCGACAGCGGCTGCTCGGATTTGAAGAGCTCGTAATGAACGCGGTCGGCTGACACGCCGGCGGCGGCCGCACCGGCCTTCACCGCGTCGATCATGCCCGAAGGGCCGCAAACATAGACGTGGGCGTTTGCCGCGGCATCGCCGAGCGCCGCGACAAGGTCGAGGCGGGACTCATCGCTGTCGTAGTGGACGGACAGCCCTCCGGCGCAGATCTCCTGCAATTGCGGCAGGAACGCCAGCAATCCTGGCGTGCGCCCCGCATAGTGCAGGCGATATGAGCTTCCTCGCGCCGCCAGCTCCGCCGCCATCGACAGAACAGGCGTGATGCCGATGCCGCCGGCGAACAGCAGCGCCGGCGCTGCTCCCTCGTGCAGCCGAAAATTGTTGACCGGCGCGCTCGCCTTCACGACGTCGCCGACCTTGAGCGCGTGCATGAACTGCGAGCCGCCGCTCGAAGCCTCCTCGCGCAGGACACCAAGCGCCAGCGCATCTTCGGGAAGACCGGGCAACGCCATCAGCGAGTACGGCCGGTCTCCGCCATTCGGGAGCGCCACGCGGAGATGCGCGCCTGCCTGCCATTGCGGCACGACGCCGTCCTCCACACCAAACACAAGGCTCCGTATGAACGGCGTCTCCGCGACATACGACCTGACCTTGAGCTTGAGCGGATGCACGTCCATTCAGGCATCTCATGGATTATATGAATTTGCATATTTTTAGACATGTAATAATTCGCTGTCAATCGTCAACGCGGGGGGCAGGTCCGGATGATGCAATCAATGGACCGCCAGCCGGGTTCTCAGGGTCTCTCCCTCAAGCCGATCGAAGACGCATTCGGCGACCTTCCGGTGACAGCGCCGGCCCGGACCTGCAACCTCCTCAAATTGCTATTCGAGGCAGCCACCTGAACTCGTTCGTGTTGCAGCCGTCTCCCGGGGAGCCGCCGGCAACGCTTGGGAAGCCTTGAAAACAAACGTAGATCTTTTCGACATGACGCAACATGGAATCCGTGCGAATGCGTCATGGCGACCGTTTGGATCCGAAAAGGCGGGTCCAAGTTTACATTTCCCCGCATTGCCCGGATCAAGGCGACGCTGCAAGCCTCTGCTCTACGATTTCAAATCGTACTGATGCGCCATCTCCTCGCAGGTAAGAAACGAGACACGGGGTAGATCTCGTAGCCACGACAAGAGCCTGTCCAGCGCTGCGATCCGGCTCGCCCGCGCGCTGCCATAGTCGCTGCGCGGATGCAGCGTCAGCGTGATCAGGCAACGCTCGCGATGCATCGCCTCGATCTCCTCGCGCCACATCTTCATGACGCGGTCATGGGTCTGGCGCTGGCCGTAGAGCGTCGCATCGATCAGGATCTCCGCATGCGGCACCTCGACCATGCCGCGGCCACCATCGGCATCGAGCCGGTACGGATGGTCGTCGTCCTGGAAGCTCGAATCATAGCGATAGCCGAGATCGGCGAGGTGCCCGAGCGTGCGTTCGGTGAGGCGGCCATGCGGGGCCCGGAAGCCGCGCGGCGCGCGGCCGACAATCCGCGACAGCGCCCGATGCGTGCGCTCCAGCAGCGCGCGCTCGTCGATGCCGGCCGCGGCCATCTCTTCCATCGCCCAGCCGTGCGCGGCGATTTCGTGTCCGCGGCCGGCGAGCGCGGCGATGTAGGCGGGATTGGCCTCCGCCTCCGCGCCGGGAACGAACACGGTGGATTTGATGCCGTGGCGGTCGAGCAGCCCGAACAGTCGCTCGCAACCAACCGCGTAGGCGTATTTGCCGTAAGAGGCGCGGCCGAACAGCGTGTCTTCCCCAAGCTGGGTCAGCTCCACCGTCTTGCCCTGCAGGTTGACGGTCACGATGACGGGAACGGCTGGCTTGCTCATTGTCCGCTCCAGTCCCGCTGCCAGTCGGTCGGACGCTTCAGACACCATTCCGCCAGCTCAAGCATGCCGACGAAGCGTACGCCTTCGTGGCGCTTGGCATATGCGATCAAGCCCTCGACCGCCGCGACGCGCGCCGGCGATCCCGAGCCGTAACCGACGCGCGGGTGGAAGGTCAGGTTGTAGTAGCCGCCCTCGGCGTAGATGGCGTCGAACTCCTGTTGCCAGTGCACCTGCACCTCCGACGGCGGTGTGTAGCTGACACGGTAGAACGGAAAATCGTCCAGGCTCGATGTGTTGTTGGGCAGGCAGACATAGTCGCTGCGCTCCTCGCCGTCATAGCGCGCGAGATAAGGCAGGTCGAAATCCTTGTCGCTGGAATCGTAGACATAGCCGAGCTCGCGGAGCTTGCGCAGCGTGCGCGCGGTCTTGTGTCCGGACGGCGAGCGCCATCCCCGCGGCGCGATGCCGGTGATTTCCGTGAGCAGCCGGTGCGTCCGTTCCAGCAGCTCCGGCTCGGCATCGCCGGGATCGACACCTTCATGAAAATAACCGTGCGAGCCGATCTCGATGCCCGAGCGCGAGATGTCGCGAACAAGATCAGGGCTCTCCTCGGCATCATAGCCGGAGACGTAGAACGTCCAGGGCACGCTGTGGCGCGCAAACATGTCGACGAAGCGCGGGATGCCGCATTTGGCGGAATAGCGGCCGTGGGAGCGCGCCCCGAGCGGCAGCTGGCCGCGGCCGCGTTCGAGCGAGGTGCCGTCGAAATCGAGCGTGAGCCCGACCACGCAGCGCGCGCCGTCCGGCCAGGCATGTTGCCTGCGCTGGGCAAGGGAGATCATCTGACAACCTCGACGTTCCAGAAGCGGGGTTTGCGGCCGGCCCACGGCGCATAGCCCCGCACTCTGGGCGACACCGCCGAGACGTTGACGCCGGAGCTCCACACGATCATCGGCGCATCGTCGACGAACAGCTTGTGAAGCACATCGAACAGCGGCTGGCGCGCCTCCGGTGCGGGCGTCTCCATCAGCTTGGCCAGCAGCTCGATCGCATCGCTATTGCCCCAGACACGATCCGGCTGCACGGCCTTGTCACCGATGAAGCGGTCGAGGCCGAACACCGGATCGAGATAGGGCGTGTAGTTCCAGACCATCAGCTGATAGTCACCCTTGTTGTAGCGGCTGAGCTGGGCCGCGAACTCGACCACCTCGACCGAGAGATTGAGGCCCGCCTGCTGCGCCATCGCCTGCACCAGAACGGCGACGTCGTTCATCACCGGAAACCGTGAATTGGTGGTGATCCTGATCGGCTCGCCCGTGTAGCCCGCCTCGGCCAGCAGCTTCTTCGCGCGCGCGATGTCGAGGCTTTGGCCGGCCTGCTCCACCGCACCGTAGTAGCGGCTCGAGAGCGGCACGAGCGAGGTGCTTGGCTTAGCGTAACCGTCGGTCAGACTGTCGCTCATACTGGCATAATCGAGCGAGGCCGCGATCGCCTCGCGGATGCGCTTGTCCTTGAGCAGCGGATCTTTCGTCTGCATCACGATCGCATTCAGCGAAGCGACCGGAGCCGAGGCGATCACGAGGCCCGCCGACTTCAGCTCGCCGGCGAATTTCGGATCCATCGACGGCCAGAGGTCGAGATTGCCGGACTGGATCGCGGCCTTCGCTGCCGCCGGATCGGGAACGATGGACAGCCTGACACGGTCGACCTTGGGAGGCTTGGCTCCAGCGAGGCCGTCGGCCGGCTCACTGCGCGCCGCATAGGCCTCGTTGCGGACCAGCTCGATGAACTGGCCGCGGCGCCATTCGGCAAGCTTGAACGGGCCGGTGCCGATCGCCTTCTGCCAAGTCCCGTCGGGTCCGGCCGAGTCCGGATGCGCGATGCCGGTGCCATCGCAATCGGCCCGCGCCATCGCACTGAGGAAGGCGCCGCTCGGCTCTTCAAGCCGGAATACGACCTGCTCCGGCGACGGCGCCGTGATCTCGACAATCTTGATCTTGCGCGTGCCGTCGAAATTGGTCCGGCACGGCCAGGCGGATTTCGGATCGAGGAAGCGCTCCCAGGTCCACGCCACCTCGCGCGAGGTCAGCGGCGCACCGTTGTGGAAGGTCACGCCCTCGCGCAGCGTAAAGGTGTAGGTGCGCCCGTCCGCCGACGTCTCGATCGCCCTGGCCAGCATCGGGGCAACGGTGCCGTCGCTGCGCCAGGCGACGAGGCCTTCATAGATCTGTTGCAGCACGAGGCCGGTGTTGTCGTCAGGGCTGTTGCCGGGCATCAGGCCGCGGATGTCGGTGGTGACCACGCTGCGCAGGACGCTCTCGGCGCAGGCCGCGGACAGCGACGCAAGCACCAGGCACAACGCAACGACAAACCGTTTCATACGCAAGATCCCGTTCAGCCAGAGGCACGCTCCGCCGTCGCCCCGGCGAAATCCAGGACGGGCGCGGCCGCGAGCAGCGCCTTGGTGTAGTCGTGCCGGGGGCGATCGAACACGTCGTCGCGCGAGCCCTGCTCGACGATCTTGCCGCCCTGCATCACCACGACGCGGTCGGCGACCTGCTCGACGGCGGCGAGATCATGGCTGATGAACAGGCAGGCAAATCCGTATTGCGCCTGCAGCCGCTCGAACAGCTTGAGCACCTGCGCCTGGATGGTCATGTCGAGCGCCGATACCGGCTCGTCGGCGACGACGAAGGCCGGCTCGCGCACGATGGCGCGCGCAATCGCAATGCGCTGCCGCTGACCGCCGGACAGTTCGTGCGGCCAGCGCGCAGCCAAACCGGCGAGCCCGACCTCCTCCAGCATCGTCTCGACGCGCCTGTCGCGTTCGGCCGGCGTCAGTTTCGGCATGTGGCGCAACGGTTCGGCGACGATCTCGCCGACGCGCATGCGCGGATCGAGCGAGGAATAAGGATCCTGGAACACGAGCTGCGAAGCCAGACGGAAGTCGCGATCGATGGTCGCGGTCACGTCCCTGCCCCGGAACCTGATCGCACCGCCCGAGGTCGGGATCAGCCGCAGCATGGCGCGGCCGAGCGTGGTCTTGCCCGAACCGCTGCCGCCGACCACGGCGACGGTCTCGCCCATGGCGATGTCGAGATCGACGCCATTGACGGCGGAGACGCCGTTATCGCGGCGGAACAGCCGCTGCCGCCCGGCAAAGCCGACCTTGAGCCCGCGCACGCTGACGAGAGGCTCGCCGCCCTGTCGCGCCTTCGTCGTGGCGCCGCGACGCGGCAGGGCCTCGACAAGACGCTTGGTATAAGCTTCGCGCGGCGAAAACAGGATCTGCCGCGTCGTGCCTGTTTCGACCATCCTGCCCTGGCGCAGCACCAGCGCGCGCTGCGCGTATCGCGACACGAGGCCAAGATTGTGGGTGATCAGCATCACCGAGGTGCCGTGGTCGCGGGCGAGCCCAACCATGAGATCGAGCACCTCGCGCTGCGTCAATGTATCGAGCGCCGTGGTCGGCTCGTCCGCGATCAGCAATTTTGGTTTTAGCAGCATCACCGACGCCAACATGATGCGCTGGCGCATGCCGCCGGAGAATTCGTGCGGATAGGCGTCAAAGGTCCGTTCGGGATCGCGAATCTGCACGCGCGCCAGCATGTCGAGGCAGCGGCGCTTGATCTCGCGCTTGCCGAGCCGCTCGTGCAGACCGAGGCCTTCGGCCATCTGCGCGCCGACGCTGATGGCGGGATTGAGCGAGACCATCGGCTCCTGGAACACCATGCCGACAACAGGGCCGCGCAGCGTCCGCATCTGGCGCGCAGAGACATTCGCAAGGTCGATGCCGTCGAGCACGATGCGGCCGCCGGCCGTGCGCAGCCCTGGCGGCAACAGGCCGAGCACCGCGCGCGCCGCCGCCGTCTTGCCGCTGCCGGATTCGCCGACGACGGCGAGGAACTCGCCACGCTCGACGGCAAAGGACAAATCCTCGACGATCGCCGCCTTGCTGGCGGGGGCCTCAATGCGCAGATTCTCGACCGACAGCAGCGTCATCCGTGCGCCATCCTGGGGTCGAGGCGATCACGCAGGGAATCGCCGAGCAGGTTGATGCCGAGCAGCGTCAGCGCGATGCAGAGCCCCGGCGCGATCGAGAGCCAGGCCGCGGTCTCCATGAACGGCCGGCTCGCTGCCAGCATGTTGCCCCAGGTCGGCGCCGGCGGCGGCACGCCGAGACCGAGGAAGCTCAGCGCGCTCTCGGCGAGCAGCACCCAGCCGAACATGCTGGTCGCAAGCACCGCCACCGGCGCGATCGCGTTCGGCATCACGTGGCGGAACATCGAATAGGCTTCAGAATTGCCGATGACGCGCGAGGCCTCGACATATTCCTTCTCGCGGATCGACAGCACGGTGCCGCGCACGACGCGGACCACCGAGGGGATGTAGGCGAGCCCAAGCGCCAGGATCAGCCCGGCCTTGTTGGCGCCGACCACGATCATCACCGCCAGCGCCAGCAATATGCCTGGGAACGCCAGAAGCGCGTCGTTGACCGCCATGATGATGCGATCGACCCAGCCGCGGATGTAGCCGGCCGCACAGCCGATCACCATGCCGGCGGTCACCGCAAGCAGCACCGTGATCAGGGCAATCACGACGCTTGCGCCGGCCCCGACCATGATGCGGCTGAGCACGTCGCGGCCGAACTCGTCCGTCCCGAACCAATGCAATGACGACGGCGCCTGCAGGCGCGCGCGCAGATTGATACGGAGCGGGTCGAACGGCGTCCAGAACGCACCGGTGAACGCCGCACCGAGCAGGAGCGCGATCAAGGTGCCGCCGATCGCGGTGTTGGCGCGCATCCTCATGCCACCGTCACCCTCGGATCGAACAGCGGATAGCAGAGGTCGACGATCAGATTGACCACGACGTAGATCACCGCCGTGAACAGTAGGCAGCCCTGCACCACGGGATAGTCGCGGGCGAAGATGGAATCGACCAGGAGCCGGCCGAGGCCGGGCAGCGTGAACACCGTCTCGATCACGGCGATGCCGCCCAGCAAATGTCCGAGCACGAGGCCGATCAGGGTCCAGGTCGGCGCAAACGCGTTGGGCAGCACGTGGCGGGCAAGGACGCGCCATTCCGGTACGCCTTTGGCGCGGGCGTGGGTGACATATTCGAGCCTGAGCACCTCGATCGAGGCGGCGCGCGCCATGCGCGTGAGCACGCCGATCTCCACCATGGTCAGCGTCGCGATCGGCAGCACGATGAAGGTCGCCGCCTGCCAGAAATTCTCCGCGAACGGCACATAGCCGATCACCGGCAGCCATTTCAGCTTAAGCCCGAACAGCAGCAACAGCAGCAGGCCGAGCCAGAAGCTCGGGATCGACAACAGCAGCGTGGCGCCGCCGACCACGGAGAGATCGAGCAGGCTGTTCTGCTTCCAGGCGGCGACGAGGCCGGCCGGAACGGCGATGCAGGCAGCAAGCCCGACCGCCACCAGCACGATGACGGCACTGACCTGGAAGCGGTCGAGGATCAGCGGCAGCACCGCGAGGTTGTTGGTGATGGAGTGGCCGAAATCCCCGGCCGCGAGCTTGGCGATCCAGTGCATGAACTGGACCGGGATCGGCTGGTCGAGTCCCAGCTGGGCGCGGAGCTGCGCCGCCTGCGCGGGATCGGCGGCATCGCCCAGCATCACCTGCACGGGATCGCCTGGGATGAGGCGGACCAGCGCAAAGACCGCGACGGCGACCAGCAGCAGCGTCGGGATCGTCATGGCCAGTCGTCTTGCGAGGTAACTCAACATCCCGACGCCTCGTCTACTCGACCGTGACGCCCCAGAACCGCGGCTCCGGATAGAGCCAGCCGGCATAGCCCTTGATGCTCTTGCGCAGCGCCGTCAGCTCGGCGCCGTTGAACAGCACGATCATCGGCACATCGGCGATGAAGCGCCTGTGCATCTCGTCAAACAGCGCCTGGCGCTTGGTGACATCGTCGATCATCATCGACTGGCGCAGCATCTCCTGGCCCTCCGGATTGTCCCAGACCTTGCGCGGCTGCGCGGCCTTCGGCCCGGTCAGCATCTCGAAGCTCAAGGACGGATCGAGCCGCGCCGAATAGACGAAGGCCATCGACTGGTAGTCGCCGCGATTGTAGCGGTCGAGCTGCGCCGCCCAGTCCATCACCTCGAGCTCGATATTGATGCCGACGGTCTGCGCCATCGCCTGCACCAGCACGGAGGCGTCGAACACGAAGCTGTAACGCTTGTTGGTGATCATCTTGATCGGCTGGCCGCGGTAGCCCGCTTCCGCCAGCAGCTTCTTGGCTTCCGCGATGTTCTGCGTGTAGCCATGCGACTGCGCCTCGCTGTAGAACGGGCTGCCGATCGGCAGCGCGGAGTTGTTCGGACGCGCCGTGCCCAGCATGATGGCGTCGACGATCTGCGCGGTGTCGATCGACAGCGCAATGGCGCGGCGGATGCGGACATCCTTCAGCAGCGGATCCCTGGTCTGGAACAGGATGCCGGTGAGGCCGAGCGCCGGGGTGATGCTGAGCTGCACGTCCGAGCGAGTCTTCAGCTCTTCGAGGTCGGGGATCGACAGGCTCATGATGACGTCGAGCGAGCCGCTGAGCAGCCCCGCCTTCGCGGCCGAACTGTCCGGGATCACGTTGAAGCGGACGCGGTCGACCTTGACGTCCTTGGTGCCGGTGTAGCCGGTGCGCGGCTCGCTGCGCGAGACATATCCGTCGAACTTGACGACATCGACATATTGTCCGCGCTTCCACTCGGCGAGCTTGAACGGGCCGGTGCCGACAGGAGCGATCCATTTGCCGTCCGCCCCGACGGAATCGCGGTGGATGATCGCGGTCTGGCCGCAATCGGGCCGTGCCAGGGTCGGGAGGAACAGTGCCGTCGGCTGATCCAGCGTGATGGCGACGGTGAGCGGATCCGGCGCCTCGATCTTCTCGATGCGCGCAATGCCTGTCGCGCTGAACTCGGAGAGGCAGCGCCACTGCGTCGCGGGGTCGAGCCAGCGCTTCAGCGACCAGACCACGTCGTCCGCGGTCATGGAGGCGCCGTTGTGGAACTTGACGCCCTGACGCAGACGAAACGTATAGGTCTTGCCGCCGTTCGAAACGGCCCAGCTCTCGGCGAGCATTGGGCCGATCGAGGTATCGTCCCGGAAGGCCACCAGCCCCTCCACCACGTGCGCCATCACGCCATCGGTGTTGGCGTCGCGGTTGGTGCCGGGATCGGTCGAACGGATGTCGGCGTTGAGCCGCGCCCGCAGCAACGTTTCGGCGCCGGCCTTCCCGACCATGGCGAGAAGGGCGAGCGCGGCCAGGCCGACCGCCCACACCGGTGACGGCCGACGCCGGCGCATCACGAGGCCCTCGCCGCGGCCGACCGCTCGAACGCGGCGCGCCCGATCTCGTCGATCTCGAGCCGATAAGTGGTGAACTCGCGGTTGAGCGCCGGCAGCGGCGCCGCCTGCATCAATCCGCTCGCCGGCTCCATCAGGATCATCGCCACGGTAGCGCTGAGATTGTTGCTGAGATTGCGGCGCGGCGGGCGGCACACCGACCAGGGATAGGCAAACTCGTCGAACAGCGCGTTCTTGACGGTGTCGAAGGTGATGCTGCCGATGTGCGGCTGGAGCAGATCGCGGACGCGAATGTCGCGGTAGAGGCTGTCAGGCGTGTTGAAGATGCCGGTGTCCTTCAGCTTGCTGAGCGCGACGGGGCTGAGAAAGTTGTTGGCGTGGACCAAAAGGCCATTCTGCGGATGCACCTGGAAGGTCTCGTCGGGCGCGCACTCGAAGTCGATCGCCACGCCCTCGCGATGGCTGACGATCATGTTGTTGGCGGCCGACTTCTTCGTGCAATAGACCGCACGCATCGCCAGCGCGAGATGCTCGTTCTCCAGCACCTTGCGGCGGATCAGCGCCAAGGGCACGCCGGCCTGGCGATAGTCGCGGTCGCTTTCCAGATAGTTCGCGGTGATCGCGATGCCGACGGAATTGAAGCCGCAGCGGCCGAGCGCGCCGGCTTCGGTGAAGGTCATGAGGTCAGGCCCGTCGTCGCGCCGCACCTTCAGCACCACCGCCGTCTCCGCGCATTCGCGCTTCCAGTCCCAGTTCTGGGCGTGGATCAGGCGGCCGCTGGCGGCCGCCTGCGGCATCACGACGACGCCGGTGCAGCCATCGGGATCTTCCGGCGTCTTCAGGCGCGCGCGGATCGCAGGGTTTGCAAGCTTGATGATCTCGGTACGGGCGTTGAGCAGAACGACGTCCTCGAACGGAACGTCGGCGCCCTCGGCGATGCCGCGCATCTCCCCGATATAGCTCGGATCAAAACCCTCGATGACCGGCAGATATTCCCGCACCAGCTCGGCAACTCCCTTGGAGTCGAGCGAGAGCTCCTTCAGCTGCGCGAAGTAATGCGTCGTCCCCTTCTTGATGCGGCCCGCCGCCTTCTGCCCGTACTGACGGCCACGCTCGCGCGGAGGGCCGGAGATTTCGATCAGCGGAAAGGGTTCGACCATGGGACGCCAAATTCCTTCTTGAAGTTCCTTTTGCTTTCTCAGGAAGCCTAATGTATTTTGTGCTGACATGAAACAAAAATCTTCGACTGCGAAATCCGCCGTGGAAAAAGCGTCGCCAAGCCGGCTGCAACGGGAATTATCGGCCGGGATCATGGACCTGATCCGGAGCGAAGGGCTCGCGCCCGGCACGCGCCTTGCCGAAGTCGCGCTTGCCGAACGCCTGCAGGTCTCACGAACGCCTGTGCGCGCCGCGCTGAAGCTGCTGGCGCGGCGCAAGCTCGTGCATGCCGGCGCCAGCCGCGGCTATTTCGTCGCTGAGACCGCCCCCGCCGCGCACAAGGCACCGCCAAAGCCCAGCCCCGACGATACCGACCGGCTGTTCCTCGCCATCGCGCGCGATCGCCGCGCCGGCCGGCTGCCGGAGGACGTTTCCGAGCGCGACCTCATGCAGCGCTATGACGCGACACGGCCGATCGTGCAGCGCGTACTCAGCAAGCTTGCGGAGGTGGCCGCGGTCCAGCGCAAGCCGGGCCATGGCTGGCGCTTCCAGCCGACGCTCGCCGATACGCAGGCGCGCGACGAGAGCTATCGCTATCGCCTCCTGATCGAGCCGGCCGGCCTGCTCGAGCCGGGCTTCAAACTCGATCCGGCCTGGGCCGCGGAGATGCGCCGCCGTCATCGGGAGATGCTGGCGATGCCGTGGAGCGACACCGCCAGCATCGCGCTCTACGAGATGAACGCGGCCTTCCACGAAGGCCTCGCCGCCGCATCGGGCAACCGCTATCTGCTGGTCGCGGTTCAACAGCAGAACCGGCTGCGCCGCTTCGGCAATTACGACTGGACCTTCGGCCACGAGCGCGTGATCGTGAACTGCCGCGAGCATCTCGCCATCCTCGACCAGCTCGAGGCGGGCCAGAACGAGGCCGCGGCCGCGCTGCTGCGCCGGCATCTCGAAGGCGCAGCAAAGCTCAAGCGCACCCCGGCCAATTCCAACACGCCATCCAAAGCCTCCTGACCTTTGCAAGAGTTGCCATGAACATGAATGCCTTCGCTTCCTCCAACAGCCCCCTCACCCGCGAGGCCATGGAGCCGTTCTGGCTGCCGATGACGCCGAACCGGCAGTTCAAGTCGAAGCCGCGCATCTTCGTCGGCGCCGAAGGCATGCACTACATCACCGACGACAACAGGCGCATTCTCGACGGCATGGCGGGGCTGTGGTGCGTGAACGCAGGACATGCGCAAAGGCGCATCGTCGAGGCGATCCAGGCGCAGGCGGCGAAGCTCGACTTCGTCTCCTCGTTCCAGATGAGCCATCCGGCCGCCTTCGAGCTCGCCCGCCGCATCGCCGAGATCGCGCCCACCGGCCTGGACCACGTCTTCTTCACCAATTCCGGCTCGGAATCGGTCGACACCGCGCTGAAGATCGCGCGCGGCTATCACCGCGCCCGCGGTGAAGCCAGCCGCATCCGCTTCATCTCGCGCGCAAAAGCCTATCACGGCATGGGCTGGGGCGGCCTGTCGGTCAGCGGCATCGTCCGCCACCGCAGGGATTTCGGCCCGCTGCTGCCCGAGGTTGACCACCTCCCGCACACGCATGATCCCGAGCACGCGGCGTTCTCGCGCGGGCAGCCGCAATGGGGCGCGCATCTCGCCGACGAGCTGTCAAAGCTGCTGCAGGTCCACGATCCCTCCACCGTCGCCGCCGTCATCGTCGAGCCCGTGACCGGCTCCGGCGGCGTGCTGCCGCCACCGGTCGGCTATCTCGAGCGGTTGCGCCAGATCTGCGATCAGCACGGCATTCTCCTGATCTTCGACGAGGTGATCACGGGCTTCGGCCGCCTCGGCGCAGCGTTCGGCGCCAACGCCTTCGGCGTGACGCCCGACCTCATCACCTGCGCCAAGGGCATGACCAATGCCGCCGTGCCGATGGGGGGCGTCGTCGTCAGCGGCAAGGTCTATGACGCGCTGATGCAGGGGCCGGACAACACGATCGAGCTGTTCCACGGCTACACCTATTCGGCCCATCCGCTGGCCTGCGCGGCCGGTCTTGCCGCGCTCGACGTGTATCAGGATCTTGGCCTGTTCGAGCGGGCGCGCCGCCTCGCGCCGGTGTGGGAGAACCATGCGCACGGCTTGCGCAACCTCCCTCACGTCGTGGACATCCGCAACATCGGGCTGCTCGCCGCAATCGATCTGAAACCGCGCGAGCGTGCGCCGGGAGCGCGCGGCAGCGAATGCGCCAATCGCTGCTATGAGGACGGCATCCTGATCCGCGGCAGCGGCGACACGCTGCTGATCTCGCCGCCCCTGATCATCACCGTGGAACAGATCGCCGAAATCTTTGCTGCCATCGGCCGTGCATTGAACAGCATCAGCTGACGGCCGACCTCCTAAAGTGCCGCCACCGTTGCAAAGCCGTGCTCCGCCGCCTCGAGGGCCGCGGCGATGTCGGCCTCGGTATGGGCGGCGCAGAGGAACATGTTGTGCTTGGGATGGAAGTAGACGCCCCTTGCAAGCATCGCGCTGCAGAAGGCCGAACCTTTCCGATAGTCCGGATCCCCCTCGAACAAAAGGGTCGGCATTTGCACGGGCCCCGATTGACGGATCGAAAGACCGAACTGACGGGAACGCGTCTCGAGGCCGTCACGCAGCGTTTGTCCGAGCTGCGCAAGGCGGGTCGGAACATCGTCCCTGCGCACGATCTTCAATGTCGCGACGGCAGCAGCCATGGCGACGGCGCCGGCCCAGAATGACCCGGTGACAAAGACCTGGGACGCAGCACGACGCAGCCAATCGGCTCCGGTCACGGCCGCCAGGGCATGACCATTGGCGATCGCCTTGCTCCAGGCCGACAAGTCGGGCCGAACACCAAGCCCTTCCCAGCTACCCGCGGCATTGAGGCGGAAGCCGGCGCGAACTTCGTCGATGAGCAGCGCAGCCCCCTTGCTGTCACAGATACGACGCGCCGCACGGGCGAACTCGACGGTGGGAAGTTCCTGGTCGAACCCGAGATCGTGGCGGAATGCCGAAATCAGAATTCCGGCAAGATCATCACCCGCCGCCTTGGCCGCCGCCTCAAGGCTCTCGACATCATTGAACGTGAAATATCCGAGATGGGCGCGATCCTCCGCGGTCACGCCGAGGAGCGACGGTGAGCACCACGGCACGGCACCATGATAGGCGCCCTTGGCGACGAGGATCTTTCGTCGACCTGTTGCAGCCCTTGCGATCGTGACGCACGTCGTCGTCGCATCGGTGCCGTTCTTCTGAAACTGCGTCCAATCGGCATGTCCCACCAAATCGACGACAAGCTCGGCCAACTCGACCATGACTTCGGCCGGACCATTGAGGCAGTCGCCGTCGCGCCGCTGACGCTCGGCGGCTTCCTCCACCTCGGGATGGTGATGGCCGAGCAGGTTGGGACCCCAGCTGCACATGAAGTCCACGTAGCGGTGACCGTCGACGTCCCAGAGCACGCCGCCCTCGCCGCGGCTGAAGAACTGCGGATACGTCTCCGGCAACTTGGCCGCGTGGAGATGTCCCCACATCCCGCCTGGCACGAGCTTCTCGGCCCGCGCGCGCAGGGCAGCATCCCTTGTCCTGATCAATTCCGGCATGCCTTCTCTTCTCCTCTAACTTTGATATATCATATATGACATTCCCGGTTACAAGGGAATTGCTGCTGACCCGAGCCGTAGACCTCGGCCACGGTCCGATTCTGAGCTGACGAATATGAGCTTTCGGGAGGCGGCGAACCTTTGAAGGTTCTGTCGCAGAAGAAGCGCAGACGGTCAGTGCGCAAAGAACGACATCCTATATTATATATGAAATGGATTCGAACCCGTATCGGCGCGGATGGCCGAAACGGCCCAGACCTTTCGGGGACCGAGAATGGTTGACGTTGAACAGAGACATGGCGAGGGCGGCGTGGGCCCGGTCGCGCGCGACAGCCTGACAAGCCTGGTCTACAACAATCTGCGCCAGGCGCTGATGGAAGGCCGGTTCTGGCCGGGCCATCGCTTCAAGATTCGTGACCTTGCTGCGACCATGAACGTGTCGGAGACGCCCATTCGCGAAGCCCTGATGCAGCTCGTGCGCGGCCGCGCGCTCGAGATGCAGGCGGGACGCTCGATCATGGTCGCCCACATGACGGCCAAGCAGTATATCGAGCTCAGGACCGTCAGGCTGTTTCTCGAGGGACTTGCCGCCGAGCACGCAACCACGCGCATCTCGGAAGCCGATATCGACAGGATGGAGGCCACTCACCGCGAGCTGATCAGCGCCGAGAAGGAGCACAGATGGTCCGACGCCGTTCGCGCCAACTGGCAATTCCACCGCGGTCTCTATGATGGATCGGGGCTTCCCGAAGTGCTCGCCATCCTCGACGATATCTGGATGCGCAACGGACCCTTGTTGAATTTCCATTACCCGCACGCGCCCCCGACCTATCCAAACGAACATCAGCACCTGTCCGTTCTCAAGAATCTGCGGCAGCGCCGGCCGGATAAGGTTCGCGAGTCGATCCAGGCGGACATGATGGAGGGCGGCCAGAATCTCGTCCGCTTGCTGGAAAAGCATGGCGGCACGCGCTTCATGACTCCCGAGACGGCCATCGACGAAGACGTCGAGGTTGAAGCGACGCAGACGCGCGCCGCACCACCTGCCAGAGCAGCACGCGCGAAATCCAGGCGGCGCTGAAAGTTGCTCATGCGGGGCGAGGCGCCGTGAAGCGATCGAGGATGTTGCGGGTGATCCGCTGCGTGAACGGATCGCCGCGCTTCAGCCCCATCACCCATTCGCAGGTCGCCGCTGTCAGCACCTCGCCCTTGCCGCGGATCATGTGCACCATCATGCCTGAGCCGTATTTGTAGCGGGCCATACCCTCGGGCGTGACCTCGCCGGTGATGCATTCCACCAGGCCTTCGTGGTCGCTGCTGCGGATGTAGTAGCGGAAGCCCTCACCCTGCGGCTCGTCTTCGGCGAGGACGGCCGGCGCCATCGCCAGGATCTGGATGGTCTCGGGCTGCCCCTCGGCCGGGACGGGAAAAGGAAGGCCGTTGCGGAACGTGTAGTCCAGCCCGTCGACCTCGTAGGCAAAGATGTGCTGCTTGTCGCCGAAGATATCGGCATAGTGCAGCCCTGTTCCGGCAAACGCCCAATGCTCCGGGCGATAGACCGTAAAGCCTCGTTGACCGTTCGGCGCGAAGCCGCCCCAGGATGCGTAGAGGCCGTGCGCACCGTTCACACCGACCGTCGAGGCGCCCGGCCAACGGACGTTGCGATCTTCCCAGGCAGACGTCATCAGGCGCGCGCGGTCCGTGCCGACGACCGGGTCCTTGTGGATGGCCTTGAACTTGTAGCAGACTTGGCGCTTGCCATCGTCCTCGAGCCGGATCTGCCACAGGAAGTTCGCGCCGAAGCGCGCGAGCCGCCCGCCGCCCTCCACATAGCGCTCGATCGCCTCGCGCATCTCCCATGTCCAGTACTCGTCATGGCCGATGATGGTGACGCAAGGGTAGACGTCGAGTAGCTCGGGCCGGTAGTGAAGATCGGTCTGGGTGATCATGTCGAGGGCGTAGCCTTCCTTCTGCGCCCAGACCACGAAATGCCGATCGAACTGGGCCCAGCCCGCTGCCGCGTAATACTGGCCAAAGCCGTTGGAGAACGCCCACTCCTTCATCTGATAGCGTGGCGCGTCACCCATCTCGGGCGCGGGATCGGCGCAGATGCGCGGTGCGCCTGATGGCAGCCAGACCACGCCGCGCGTCCATGGCCGCTGCAGCGACAACACCGGCGACGGCTCATCCCTGTCAGGACCTTCGACGCCGAAATAATGATTGGCACCGCCGAAATCATTGTAGGCGGTCCAGGTGCCCGTCGGCAGGATCATAAGTATCTTCGCGCGCCGCGTTTTCTCCGTCGGACGTACGACGAAGAAATGATGCTGGACGAAGCGGGCCCCGTTCGCTCGCTCGCACGACGAGACCACACGATAAAAGCCCGAACGCAGATCCGGCGGCAAGGTCCAGCGATGAGCGACGGGCCAGTTGCAGCCTTTGCGATAGGCATCGGCCGGCGTAGCCGCGAACACCCCGTCAAGCGCATCGACCTCATGCACCATCTCGGGCTCGAGACCGTCGCGATAGATCTGCAACCGCCAGGCCTTTGCGGTCGCGGAGGAGCGAAAGACGACTTCGTCTCCCGGGTCGTAAGACATCGCATCGGTATAGGTGTAGACCTCCGCGACGGCGGGATCGCCGCGCGGAACCTCATACCAGGGCTGGCTGGCCCAGTGCTCGTCCGCATACATCGGGCGCGCCTTGCGGGGAGCGACGTTGACGGATCCCAATTCCGGGGGGTGAAACTCAGGCTTGTCCGACATGACAGCCTCCCTGGTTCGAGTAGCCATCTCTTGCGAGAGATGGCGATTTTGCATGTTGGGCCGAAATCGAGGCCGCAGTCTAGGTTTTGACCGGCATGACGAATGGCCTTGGATCGAGAAACCGGTTCACGACGTTCAACGTGATGGTGCTGATGTTGTTATCGTAGTTGTTGTGACCCAACGACATGCCGTAAGTGATCGATCCCGTCGCAAAGACAGCGCCGCCACGGGCGGTCTCGAAGAACACCATGTCGGCGCGCACCAGCGCATTCTGCGTGCCGTCGAGGCCATCGACCACGGTGCGAAACTCCTCCGGCGTGGGCAGCGCGCCCGCGCCCAATCCTTCGGACGTCGCGATCCGCAACGCATGCGGCGGCGTTCCGAGCTCGAGATCGTACCGGTCGATCTCGCTGCCGACGGCACCATTGTAGCGAAACCCAAAATCGCCGAACTTCTCGTGACGGCCCGTGCCCTCGAAGATGAACGCGACGCGCGGATTCTCGCTTTCGGCGGTGCGCAGATAGTAGCCGCAGGTATCGTTGATCATGGCCGAGAACCCGACGCCGACCAGCTTCTGCGGCGCAAAGCCCGAATGCCGCCAAAGCGAGCCCGGCTCGCCGGTGCCGGAAAGATGCACTTCGCCCGGCTCCGATTCCCAGGTGCGCGTTCCGGCCATGCCGCGGCGAACCTCCAGCGCTGCGGGCGCCGCCGGGTGAAAGCCGCAGCGCCAGTAGAACGCATTGCCTCCCATCGAGATGTGCCGCCCGCCGGCGTTCTGATACGCCATGATCGCGTTCATCATGTTGAAGCTGTAATATTCGGGATGGGTCGGCGTCATCATGACACGGTAGGGAGCGAGCGCCCGCGCTCCTTCCCGGTCAAGCTCGACATCCGTGATCAGATCGTAGGCGATCCCCTTCTCCTCGAGCCAGTCGAGGATATGGGTGTCGTTGATCAAATTGAACCAATAGCCGCGTGGACGCATGTTGAGGACTGGCCGCAGCCAGGAGCTGTACGCTCGCCCCGAGCCGTCGACATGGCAATCATAGGTCGACTGGCCGATCTCCGGGTTCTCCTGCATGAAGACGTCATCTTGCGGCAACCACAGAACGTGCTCCATCAGCGTTTCGAAGTGAACCTGATAGAGACGCAACGCGCTGTTGGCATAAGCCAGATATGTTGCGACTGAAGCGACCACGACGAGATCTGCGCGTCTGGACGCCTTGCCGGGCGTCACGAAGAAGGTGACGTAGCTTTCGCTGTCCCGGTCGGGATTGTCGCCACCCGACGTTAACCGGAGCGCATAGACGCCGGATCGCCAGTGGGCAGGCACATCGAGCGTGCAGGTGGTCTGCCACTCGCAATCGTAGATGTCGTCGCTGTGGAAATGAATCGCCGCATATTCGTTCGGCGACAGCCGCCAGTCGTGGACGGATCCGGACCAGTGAAAGCCGGTGACGCCCCTGCGGGGCAACTGGCGGAGGCTGCCATGCAGGCCGTTCGGCGAAATGTCCTTGATCGACAGCGACGGGATTCCGTTCGAGAAATCCCAGCAGGCGACAAGCCCGGCATCGCTTGCTCCCGTTCGCTGCCGGCCGTCGAATACTCGCAGCGCCTCTGCGTCCAACGGACACGAAAAGACGCGCGGAGATTCGATCTTGCCGTCGAAGTGCGAGGTATATTGGCGATCACCGTTCGCATGATGGGCCGCGATCAGGAACGGCAGGCCGGAATCGAGCGCGGGCGCGGGCGGCAGGGCGAACGATTTCGAATGGGCAGCGGCCGGCCGAACGCCGTCTGCCGGAACGATCAGTGACAAGGTTACCGATCCCTGCGCAAGATCAAGTGCGCAGGAAGCGAACGCCCAGACGCGCGGGCGCAGCTTGACGTCGAGGGCAAAACGCACCGGCGCACCGCTCGCCTGGCCCAGCACCAGGACCAGATGCCCCTCCTCGTCGAGCTCGAGTGCATAGCCACGCGCCGAGCGCTCGCACCAATTTCCCAGCACGGCCTTGGCATTGTCCGCGATCCGCGTCGGATACACATAGGCTCCGAAACACCAGTGCGTGCGGTTCGGGACCAGTGCACCGTCGTGATCGATGACGGCGTTGGATCCCGGGCGGATCGGTTGGTCGAGGCAGGCATGCTCACCGTCAATGGGGCTCGTCATCACCTCATATTTGAAGCCTGGGCCGTTGCTATCGACATCGCCGCAGCGCAGCCTGAGCACCTCGACCTTCACGCTCGGCCGCTTGCTGCTGAGCTGGAATCTGACGGCCTCGCCTGCCGGGACGCTGATGCGATCCGGATAGCCGAGATACTCGTTGGTCTTATAGATCACCGGAAACCTCCGCAGGCAGCGTCGTTCCCGTCATTTCCTGCCAACGCAGCTTGAAGACATGCCACTCCGCTTCGACAAGAGAGGTGAAGACGCGATCATCGACGAAAGGCATCGGATCGCCCCGACGCTTGGGGATGCGCGACAGCCGCCAGGCCTTGCCGGGTTCGAGCACGATCAGGACAAGCCGCCCTTCCGGCTTGCCCCATCGCATCCGGGCCAACAGCTTGCGCAGTTCCGGGCTATGCACGCCGAGCGGACTTGCGCGGAACTCCTTGACGAGATCGAGCCTTCGGGGATCGATCACGTAGCGCAGCGCGCCGGGGTCACTGGTGTGATCCATGGCCGGTCCTCACTTACAAGTGCGAATGGCGGGAGAAGCTAATGCGGCTTAGCGGGTCAGCCAGGCCATCCACCGCTCACGCAGCTCGTTACGATGTTCGCCGATCCAGGCGAAATCGGGCTTGACCAGCTTTTCGTAGTTCTCCGGCGAGGTCGCGTAGAGATTGCGTTCCTCCGGCTTCAACAGCTCGATGGCCGACTTGCTGGCCGTCGCATAGTTGACAGCGCGCATGAACGGTACATGCGCGTCGGAGCTTGCATAGAAGAAGTCGAGATAGGCCATGGCGGCATTAAGGTCGGGCGCACCCTTGAGAACAGCCATGTAGCCGGTGTCGCGAATGGCCTGGTCCCAGGACATGGCAACCGGTACGCCCTCCTTCACGACGGCGAGCGCGCGGCCCGAGTAGCTCATGGCCATGACGACCTCGCGGCTACGCATAATCTGCTGCACCTGGTCGCCGGTCTTCCACCACACCGCGACATTGGAACGAATCTCGTCCAGCTTCTTGTAGGCGCGACTGATGTCCAGCGGGAAAAGCTGGTCCGGCTTGACGCCGTCGGCGAGGAGCGCGGCGACCGGAACCCACCAATCGCTGTCGCCGGTGTCTGGCAGCCCTCGCGGCCCGGGAAACTGCTTGACGTCCCAGAAGTCCGCCCATGTCTTGGGCGCCTTGGCCTTGAACGTTTCGGTATTGTAGGTGATCAGCATGCCGCCCGTCGTGCGAGCAACACCATAGGGCTGACAGGCGTCGGAGACGCCGAACTTCTGGACGCTCGGCAGTTTCGCACAGTCGATCTTCTCGAGCATGTCGGTGCGTCCGACCAGGTCGGGACCCGTTGCCGTGACGATGTCGAACTCCACCTTGCCGGTTCGCTGCATCGCCTTGGCGCGCGCCCACTGGTCGGGGACCTCGATTGCGACCGGGACGATTTCGACATTCTTGGCCTTGTTGAAGGGATCGTAGAAATATTTCGCGAGGGTGTTGCCCATCAGGCCACCGGTCGTTGCAATCACCAATTGGTCTTCCAGTTTTTCGGCCGCAGCCGGCAACGCTCCACAAAGAACCGAAGCAAGCACGACAGCTGCCGAGTTCCACATCCAACCTGTTTTCAGCATCGACGATCTCCTCTCTGGCTTCTCACTGGCTCGCTATCGGGTGACGCTGCGGGATCGGAGGACATGGGCCCCCAGCAGAATCAAAACGGACAAGACGATCAGCAGTGTCGCGATCGCGGGAATCACCGGCGTCAGGTTCTGCTCGATATCCTCGAACATTCGGCGCGGCAGGGTCTTCTGGCGCACACCGGACAGAAAGAACGACACCACCGGCTCGTCGAAGGAGATGATGAAGGCGAAC